>CBFGUT010000039.1:0-16165 GCA_965652265.1 uncultured Cellvibrionaceae bacterium
AAATGTTCACCGCCCCTTATAACATTCACAGCAACGAGTGTCACCGGGCGCTTATGATCACTGACCATTGACCAGGAATGAGTATAATATGGAAAAGAAGCAATAACACTATAAATGCATATGATTCAGTAAGTTAGAGTGATTCAGAAATATCCTGTAAGAACTTACACACGTTTAAGTATGCAGATTTCCTACAGACTGAGTGTACCCAGACTGAGAAGATATCTATTCAGAGGCCCGCCCTCGCCCTATAGCGACGCCAACAGGATGTCAGCGCCATTGCGTTGGTGGGCCCTGTCCCCCTTCCCGCTAGTCATTCTTTCCATAAAATCACTACTTTCATTGAGTTTAAGCTGAATTTTATGGCTCAATGTGTTTTTATGAGCTTATAAGTCATTGTTTTTACTAAAATTGTGGCTTTTTGTGGTTTGGTGCAAGGGTCTCATAATGCTGGGGTCGGCGGTTCAAGTCCGCCCCTAGCTACCACTATCGAGAAGGGTTAGAGGGTTAATACCCACTAGCTCTTTTTTTGACCTTCCATAACTTTACTGCATTCCCACCAGAGCACATCAAATGATCACTTCTTGGTTAAGGCAAGGTCGCCGCCAAAAGGGACAAGAGTGGACACCTTCTCCATATAACAAGGCGACAGATGAGCATACCGCATTGTCACCTTAAGGTCAGAACGTCCTAACAATCTCTGCAGCACCACTATATCCCCATCATTAATCAGGCTGCAGGCGGTGACGGGTTTGTAGAAAGAAACAGGCGTCGGTGGTTTGCGCGCCATGGAGGCGGTGGGAAGCGTGGTACCGGTAGTTGGTGGCCATGGTGCTTCCTAAACTGGATAATCATATTGCTGTCGGTTTGGCCTTCTTACCAGCGGTAGTCGGTGGTCTTCAAGTCGAGCTTGCCATTGATCTCGAAGGGCACCGTATTCAGATTCTGCCAGGAGGTAGTTCAATTCCCAGGAAGTCGGTGTTATATCATCGGTTTGGGAAAGGTTTAGTAATATCCAGATTGAACACTGTCGCGAGACGCGCTACAATCTTCACTATGCAGTTAAATGCGGGCCATTAGGGATGATTAAAAGCATCAGGCACAAGGGTTTGAAGGCGTTTTACGAGAAGGGAAGCACAAAAGGCATCCGCGCCGATCATGCTGACCGGCTCCGCGACCGCCTGACCGTGTTGGATGCTGCCACCAGCCTTGATGATATTGCCGCTGGCCATTGGGGCTTGCACCCGTTAAGCGGCAAGCTGAAAGGCCAGCACGCCATCAGCGTATCGGGCAACTGGCGGTTATTTTTCGAGTTTCAGGATGGCAATGTTTATCTGCTGGATTATGATGATTACCACTGACGGGAGGCGCCACCATGGCCATGTATAATCCCTCGCACCCCGGACGTATCATTCGGCAGCGACTGATCGAGGACGAAGACGGACGCAAAATCGATAGCGTCGCAGTCGCCGCCGACCGACTCGGCTGCCACCGTAATACTCTGAACCGGGTTATCAATGGCAGTGCGTCCATCTCGCCGGAAATGGCGCTGGCGCTGGAAAAGGTGGGTGCTGGCGGCGCCGAGTTCTGGCTTTCCATGCAGGCCAACTACGACTTGTACCAACTTCGCCATAACCAGGGGGCAGCCTAACGGAGTAAGAAAGTCTGACGTCGGATGCTAAAAATGACAGCGTCAGACGTCAGACCTCAGACGTCTGTCTTTTTATCTACACATTAAACCGAAAGTGCACCACATCACCGTCCTGCACCACATACTCTTTGCCTTCCAGCCGCCACTTACCGGCGTCTTTCGCACCCTGCTCGCCCTTGTGGGCCACGAAGTCGTCGTAGGCCACCACTTCGGCGCGGATAAAGCCTTTCTCGAAATCGGTGTGGATTTTACCGGCGGCCTGTGGGGCGGTGGCGCCCACGGGGATGGTCCAGGCGCGCACTTCCTTGACGCCGGCGGTAAAGTAGGTGTGCAGGTTGAGCAGTTCGTAGCCGGCGCGAATTACCCGGTTGAGTCCCGGCTCGCTCATGCCCAGGGCTTCGAGGAATTCGGTTTTCTCCTCGTCGTCCAGTTCACTGATTTCCGCTTCAATTTTATTGCAGATGGGCACCACCACGGCATTCTCTTCGCTGGCAATGGCGTGTACCGTGTCCAGGTGTGGATTGTCCTCGAAACCATCCTCGGCCACGTTGGCGATATACATGGTGGGCTTGAGTGTGAGCAGGCTCAGCTCGCGCAGTTGTTTTCTCTCGTCATCGGTCAGTGCAAATGAGCGCAGTGGCTTGGCTTCATCCAGGTGCGGCTGGATTTTCTCCAGCAGCGCTTTCATGACGATGGCGTGCTTGTCCTGACCCTTGGCGGCTTTGGAGAAGCGTAACAGGGCTTTTTCCACGGTTTCCAGGTCGGCCAGCGCCAGCTCGGTGTTAATCACTTCGATATCGGCGCGCGGGTCGATATTGCCCTCTACGTGCACCACATTTTCGTCCTCAAAACAGCGCACCACATGGGCAATGGCGTCGGTCTCGCGGATGTTGGCGAGAAACTTGTTGCCCAGCCCCTCGCCCTTGGAGGCACCGGCCACCAGCCCGGCGATATCCACAAACTCCATGGTGGTGGCGATGACTTTCTCCGGTTTGACGATAGCGGCCAGTTGATCCAGCCGCGGATCGGGCACGGCCACCACGCCGGCGTTGGGCTCGATGGTGCAGAACGGGAAGTTCTCGGCACCGATCCCGGCCTTGGTCAGTGCGTTAAACAAGGTGGATTTGCCCACATTGGGCAGGCCGACGATTCCGCAGTTAAAGCCCATGAAACTGTCTCTTGGGTTGAGGGGTTAGCAAAGCGCCGGATTATACATGAATTGGGTAGGTGAGAGGGAGGGTGGGATTCTGTCGGAAGTCTGATGTTCGACGTCTGATGCCGAAGATTTCGCGTCAGATCTCAGACGTCCGACTTCAGTAGGGCGTCAATGACGGCCGAGCAGTCCTCGTTTGATTCTATAGGCAAGACTGTATAGTTTGCTTACAAGTCGGTAGGCGCGGTGCTGGGCCAGATTATCGAGCATTTCCTGCAGATGTTGATTATCCCGGTAGAGTCGGGCCAGATGTTGATCGCGCCGAGCCAGTAACACTTGTATTTGCTGGTAGTCCTCATCGGTGAGTTGTATGCCGGGTTGAATGTGCTCGGGCAGTGGGCGCTCTACATAGATGGTGGAGTGATGCCCCGTATATTCATGAGCTGGGCGGGTTTTGGAGTAAAAGTACAGTGCCACGGATTTGCGCGACCGCGGGTCGGCATCGCCCTCCGGCAAGGTAATACGCTCAAAACCATGCCAGGAGTGGTCGTGGGTGGCGAAGATCACACAGCGATTGAATAGGGGTTGTACCTTGATGATACGGTTGTCCTGAGGGGATAGGCGCGGGTCACGATGAAATTCAATGGCTCCCCCCCATTCCTCAGACCATTCATGGTTGAGGTAAACGATCAGGTTGAGACGACGATGATGATAGGTAATGGGGTGGCGGTTAAAATCCACATGGGGGTCCAGGTCCTGCCCGTGGCGATTTTCGTGGGTGCCACCGCCGAAGTAGTCCGGGTCGTAGAGCAGGTCGGGTATGCCTGTGGCACGACTCAGCCATTCGAGAAACTCCGGTGACTGGATCACCTCGTCCAGGGTGCGGTAGTGCTTGCCAATATCGCATACCTGGTTATGAACAGCTTTGCGGCCAATGGTGCCGTTCTCGGTGCGGGCGCGCTCGCGGTCAAACGCCGGAAATTCATCCAGCAGCGCCTGGCAAAAATCCTCACGTAAAAAATTGTCGATCACAAGGTGGGAAAAAGGCTGGGCTTGCTCAAAACGCTCCGCTAACTCAGGCGTTGACTCAAGAGTCGCTGGATTCAGAAAAGTGTGTAATTGCGCCGCCATAGGTGATGCTTCCCCGTTTGTTTTTCTCAAGCAGTATACGGGATAGGAAGGGAAGGTGAATAGCGTGCTTGTGTCAAAACGATGGCAGTGGAAATGTCAGGCTGATGCCTTGCCAGGGTCTGTTGTCGCACCTGCTAACGGGTATGTAGCTTATGCATGGCAGCGTTCCACTGGCCGGCCACGGCCAAAGGCAGGGCGTCAATGGCGCGGTCGATGGCCTCCTGGGTCAGCTGGCGTTCGCTGGCGGGGGCTTTTTTGAGTACGTAACCCACCACTTGTGAGGCGTGGCCGGGGTGGCCGATACCCAGGCGCAGGCGGGCGAAGTTTTTGTTGTTACCCAGCGCGCTGATGGTATCGCGCAGGCCGTTGTGACCGCCATGGCCGCCGCCGATTTTAAAGCGGGCGATGCCGGGGGCGAGGTCCAACTCGTCGTGGGCGACCAGAATGGCTTCCGGAGGAATTTTGTAGAACTGGGCGAGGGCGGCAATGGATTGCCCGCTGCGGTTCATAAACGTGGTAGGTTCCAACAGGTGGACATCACTGTTGCCGAGGCGAATGCGAGCGGTATTGCCAAAAAATTTTTTATCGGGGGTCAGCGAGGTGCCCGCCTGACGGGCCAGTTCGATGACAAAGTCGGCACCGGCATTGTGGCGGGTCTGGAAATAGTCGGGGCCCGGATTGCCGAGCCCCACTATCAGTAACACCGGTGTATCCATCACGCAGGTGAAACTCAATTACTCGCTGTCGGCTTCGCCGGCGCTGTCTGTGGACTCTTCTTCCTCAGTGGCACCTTTGGGCTTGTTGACGGTGACAACGGGCTGATCGTGATCGGCGCCGTGTGTCAGAGCAACGGATTCCACACCCTTGGGCAGTTTAACATCGGAGATGTGGACAATCTGGCCCACTTCCACCTCGGCCAGATCCACCGCGATAAACTCCGGCAGGTCGGCGGGCAGACAGGATACTTCCAGTTGCACCATGTTGTGCACGATTTTGCCGCCCTGCAGCTTGACGCCCTTACAGGTGTCTTCGTTGAGGAAGTGCAGCGGTACGCTGGTGTGCAGTTTCTTGGTTTTGGATACCCGGAAAAAGTCGGCGTGAACAATTTTATTCTGCGCCGGATGACGTTGCAGATCTTTCAGGATCACGTCTTCGGCCTTGTCGTCGATCACCAGGCTGATGATGTGCGAGTAGAAGGCTTCATTTTCCAGTTGTTTGGTCAGGTCCTTGTGGCTGACGCTGATGCTGACGGGCTTTTTATTGCCGCCACCATAGACAATGGCCGGAACCTGATCAGCCTGGCGACGCAGGCGGCGGCTCGCACCTTTCCCCAAGTCGCTACGGCTAGTAGCATGTAGTACAAAATCTTCGCTCATGAGATTCATCCTCAAAATAAACCGTCACAGTCCGCGACCAGAACACATGACGGGGTTAAATAACGCTGTCTTTATCTGACAGCGGTTTCCCGGGCGCAACGCCTAGCGGAACATGGCGCTCAGAGATTCTTCATTGCTGAGGCGGCGCACAGCCTCGCCCAGCATTTTAGACAGTGTCAGTACCCGCACACGGCCACAAGCGGCGGCGGCTTCGCTGAGAGGGATGGAATCGGTCACCACCAATTCATCCAGCAGCGAATTTTGCAAATTATCAATGGCGCGGCCCGACAGTACCGGGTGGGTGGCATAGGCCACCACGCGCTTGGCGCCCTGGTCCTTCAGTGCCTTGGCGGCATTGCACAGGGTGCCGGCGGTATCCACCATATCGTCCACCAGCAAGCAGGTGCGGTCTTCAATGTCGCCGATAATGTTCATGATTTCGGCGACGTTGGTACTGGGGCGGCGTTTGTCGATAATCGCCAGGTCCACATCCAGTTGTTTGGCCACGGCGCGCGCGCGCACTACACCGCCAATATCCGGCGAGACCACCACCAGATCGTCAAAATTTCGTGCCTCGATATCCTCCAGCAATACGGGCGAGCCGTAGACATTGTCCACCGGCACATCAAAAAAGCCCTGTATCTGCTCAGCGTGCAGGTCCACTGTCAGCACCCGGTCCACGCCCGCGCCCACCATCATATCGGCTACTACCTTGGCGGTAATGGGTACGCGCGCCGAACGCACACGCCGGTCCTGGCGGGCGTAGCCGAAGTAGGGCACTACGGCGGTGATGCGACCGGCCGAGGCGCGGCGCAGGGCATCTACCATCACAATCAATTCGATCAGGTTGTCGTTGGTGGGCGCGCAGGTGGGCTGCACCACAAACACATCGCGTCCACGCACGTTGACATTGAGTTCCACCGCCACTTCCCCATCGCTGAACTGGGAAACGGAGACGTCGCCGAGGCTGATACCCAGATGGTCGACGATTTTTTGCGCCAGCGTCGGGTTGGCATTGCCGGTAAAGACCATCAAGTCAGTCACGTCAGTTACCTTTTTTGTCGAATTGTTCGTCACTCTTGGGCCCCGCAGCTGGGGAATGCCATTTTCAGCGGTAGACGCCGGGCGTGCCAGCGTTGAAGTCAGAGCAAAAGGGCGGTCAGACGTGACTCAGAGCTCTGGTGGAGGCGCAAGAGTAGCGCCGCCAATTCGGTACCGCGTCGCTATCACTCTCTCACTGGCATAAGCCATTAAAATGGCTGGGGCGGAAGGATTCGAACCTTCGCATGACGGGATCAAAACCCGCTGCCTTACCGCTTGGCTACGCCCCAGTAGAAACGCTTGCCGGCACCAGATCATAGTATGGCGACCTGTCCAGTGACCGGGCTGTAAATCCGGTGAATTCAGCCGGCATTTTTGCCAGCACCCGCTCGGCTTCGCGCTGGCTATCAAAGCTGGCAAACACACAGGCGCCGGTGCCGGTCATTCTCGCGGTGGGGGAAATTTTTTCCAGCCAAATCAGCGCTTTATCAACCTCTGGATAAAGTCGTCTGACCAGGTTTTGGCAGTCGTTTTGGCCGCCGCCCTGCGAGAAGGCCGCTACTTTAAAGGCGGCTGTGTCTCTTGTCAAATCTTTGTGAGAAAAAATCCGGGCGGTGCTGACCTGGCAGTTGGGCACCACTACCAGATACCATTTGGGTGCTATCGTCAGCGGGGTGAGTTCATCGCCCACGCCCTCCGCCCAGGCTGTCCGGCCAAAGATAAACAGGGGCACATCCGCCCCCAGTTCGCGCCCGAGACGCATCAATGCATCGCGGTCGAGACTCGCGTTCCACAGATGGTTGAGTGCCACCAGGGTCGTGGCGGCATTGCTGCTGCCGCCGCCCAGGCCGCCACCCAGCGGCAGGCGCTTGTGCAGGGTGATAACGGCACCCGGCACACTGGTACCCATTGTTCTCATCCGTGCTTGCAGGGCACGGGCGGCGCGTACAATCAGGTTGTCCTCAACCGCCAGCCCGGGGGGAGAACCCTGCAGGAAAACCTGTGAATCCTGGCGCGCAGAGAAAGTGATGGTGTCCCCGTGGTCAAGTAATTGAAAGACGGTTTGCAGATTGTGGTAGCCGTCGGCACGGCGACCGATAATATGAAGAAACACATTGAGCTTGGCTGGGGACAGCAGGCTGAGAGTGTCAGTCACGGGCCACCTGCCAGTTGTGAATGACCAGTGTCAACCGAACCTGCGGGTGTTGGGCAATAATGCGGCCGGGTAGATAGATATCCTGATGCAGGCCGTAGTTGGCGTAGCTCAGTTGCCAGCCCCCCTGGTGCAGATCGTCCAGCAACTGGTGTTCGTTGAAGCCCAGCTTGTCCACTGGCAGACCGCGGGCGGGCATGCCGCGTACCCAGGCGGTCAGTTGCTCCAGCGGCAGCACCCAACCGGTGGCCTGGTAGAGCAGGTCCTCGGCGCTCTCGGCCTCCAGGGGTGGCTCGCCTGCCTGCTCCAGGCGTGCGTTGTTGTCGGTACCGCTGATCAGTACCGTGCCGGAGCCCAGCGGCCCCGATAAGCGTACCTCGTAGCTTGCCGGCGATTGCTGCCAGTGCAGGCGCGCCGAGCCCTGGTGCTCATCCGAGCGCATGCCCACCTTGCCCTGCAGGGTCCAGTGGTCAAGGGCCTCCACCCGGGTGCGGTGCGCCTGCCACTGTACCGGTTCATCGGGGGCGCGGGGCACCTGGGCGCAGTTGGCGAGGGCGAGGCAGGCAAGCAGTGGTACCAGCCGTGTTGCCAGGTGGCGTAGGGCTGACAGCTTGCTAGAGGTCATCGACGTTCAGCCGCTCGAGGGTCTCGGTAATAAAGGGGCTGTCCGGTGCCAGCTCCAGGCCCTGACGCCATACCTCCAGCGCCGCCTCGCGCTGGTCGGTTTGCCACAACACCTCGCCCAGGTGTGCGGCGATTTCGTCATCGGGGTAGAGGTCCATGGCGCGCCGCAGGTAATCCAGTGCCTCTTGTGGCTGGCCGAGTTTGTAGAGCACCCAGCCCATGCTGTCGAGGGTGGCCGGGTCGTCGGGCTGTTGCTCCAGCGCGCGCACGATATAGTCGTGTGCCTCTTGATGGCGGTCGGTGTTGTCCGTGAGGATATAGCCGAGTGCATTGAGCGCGGTGGGGTTGTTGGGATCGTAGTCCAGCAGCTGGCGCAGATCCGCCTCGGCGGCGTCGAGGTCGCCGAGACGGTCTTGCAACAGTGATCGCGCATAGAGCAGACCGCTGCTGTTGGGGAACTGCTCAAGACCCTCGTCCAGCACAGCATGGGCGCGGTCGTAGTGCTCGGCTTCGATCAGACTCTGGCTGTACATAAGCATAAGCTGCTCGCGCTGGTCGGGAAACTGTCTCGCCAGGGAGTCGATATGAGCCCGGGCGCGGTCGTAGTCTTCCTGGTCTATATAAATGTCGAGCACCTGGCCTGTGGCCTTTGGAAATTCCTGGCCCGGCGTCACTTGCAGCAGGTGCTCCAGTGCGGTCTCGGTATCCTGTTTCTGCAATGCCTGCTGTCCCAGGGCAAGATGGGCGGCGTTGGTGTGGGCGCCCAGCTCCAGCAGCGCGCGATAGTTGTGCGCCGCGGTTTCCTCATCGCCGCGCTCACTGGCCACCAGCGCCAGTGCCAGCAGAATGTCGCCATCCTTGGGCTGAGCCTCGGCCAACCGCTGAAATTCCCGCTGAGCACGCTCCAGGTCGCTGAAGGTTAACAGCCGCGCCAGTTGCAGCCGCAGACGGGTGTCTCCCGGGCGCTCGGCCAGGTGGTGCTCCACCAGCGCAATGGCGCGCTGGTTTTCCTGCCGCTGGTGCAGCAGGCCGCTCAACAGGACGACGGCGGGGGTGTGCGATGGATTCTGTTCCACGGCGCGCTCGGCAAGGTGCACGGCTTCCGGGATCTGCCCCTGTTGCTGCAACAGCAGAGCGGTACCCACCAGCAGCGACAAGTTGTCCGGGCGCTCTGCCAGCAGTTCACGGTAGGTGGCCAATAAAGCCTCGCGCTGCACGGGGGTGACCTCACGGGCACTGGCGGCGATACTCTGCAGCAGGGCGCCGTTGTCGCGAGTGTTGGCCCGGCGCGTGGCCTCCAGGGCCTCAAGCAGACGATCCGCCTCAATCAGCCCGAGGATGGCGGCGGCCTGTGCATCCTGGTCGTCCCGATCACCGGCGGCCCAGAGCAGGGAAGCTTCCAGCGCGGCGCTGTCGTCCTGCATGTAGCGGGCAATCATATAGGCGCGCTCGGCTACCTGAGGGTCGCGGGTCTTGCGCGCCTGCTGGGTGTAATTGGCCAGCGCCACATCCAGTTTGCCACGGCTGCCGGCAAATTCCGCCACCAGCAGGGAGTAGAGAGTATCGGCGTCGAAAGGCCGGGTGGGCGGCTCGGGGACACTGGCCTCGGGTTCGGGTTGAGGTTCGGGCGCAGGTTGTGGCTGGGGCTGTTGGGCGCAGCCGCTGATAAAGGCGGCAAAGGCCAGCAGGCTGCAGATACGGCTTGGACTCATGCGTGCTACCTATGGATTGCTGTGGGCTTATCTTACCAGATGTATGGCGCTGGCATGGATACTGGGGCAGCGCGGGCAGATGCGTGTAAAATGCCACTTGTCAGCGGCCCTGGCTAGCTGGACAATGACGCCCCTTACGCGCAGACCCCGATTTTCATGACATTACTGGCCTTTGGCATCAATCATACCACCGCCCCACTCGCCATTCGCGAGCGGGTGGCCTTTGCGCCGGAGACGCTGTCGGACACCTTGATGACGGCGAAAGCTCACCTGGGTGCTCAGGAGGTGGCTATTCTCTCCACCTGTAACCGCACCGAGGTCTATGTGGACAGTGACACCGACTTGCCGCGGTTGCTCGATTGGCTGGTGGCGGCCACGCGCATCGAGGCCGAGGACCTGGAAAACTGCTATTACGCGCTGCGCGAGGACGAGGCCGTGCGGCATATGATGAAAGTGGCGGGTGGGCTGGATTCCCTGGTGCTGGGTGAGCCACAGATTCTGGGGCAGATGAAATCCGCCTATCAACTGGCGAGTCAGGCCGGCACGGTGGGGGTCAAACTGCACAGTGCTTTTCAACAGGTGTTCGCCGTGGCCAAACAGGTGCGATCGCAGACCGGTATCGGTGAAAATCCGGTGTCGGTGGCCTACACGGCGGTCAGTCTGGCCCAGCAGATTTTCTCCGACCTCAAGCGCGATACCGCTTTGCTGATCGGTGCCGGTGAGACCATGGAGCTGGTGGCCCGGCACTTATCCGAGCAGGGAATAGGTCGCATGATCGTGGCCAACCGTACACTGGATCGCGCGCTGCAACTGGCCGGGCGTTTCGATGCCGAGGCAGTATTACTGGCCGATATCCCCCAGTGTCTGCACCGTGCCGATATTGTGATTTCCTCCACCGCCAGTCAGCTGCCGCTGCTGGGCAAGGGTGCGGTGGAGTCGGCCCTGAAAAAACGCCGACACAAACCCATGTTTATGTTGGATATTGCCGTACCGCGCGATATTGAATCCGAAGTGGGTGAACTGGACGATGTTTACCTGTATACGGTGGACGATTTGCAGGCGGTGATTGACAAGAATCGCAAGAGCCGCGAAGCCGCGGCGGCCCGCGCCCTGGATATTATCGATGCCGGTGTTGAGGCCTTCCGCCGCCAGCTGCGCATAACCGATGCGGCCGATACTATCAGGGCCTACCGCCACAAGGCCGACAGGTTGCGCGAGCAGGAATTGGAGCGCGCCATTAAGATGCTGGAAAAGGGCGCCGAGCCGGCGGAGGTGCTGGCACAATTGGCGCGGAGCCTCACCAATAAACTGTTGCATGCGCCCACCACGGCACTGCGTGATGCCAGTGCCAATGGCCGCAGTGAGATGGTGCGCCTGGCGCATCACCTGTTTGAATTGACTGAAGACGATATCGATAAAAGCGAGCCCCGATGAAAGCTTCCATTGCCGAAAAACTCCAACGCCTGAGCGAGCGCTACGAAGAAGTGAGCGCACTGCTGTCCGAAGCGGAGATCATTACCGACCAGGAGCGGTTTCGCCCCTTGTCGCGTGAGTATGCCGAACTCGAGGAGGTGGTGCAGGTTTATCGCGAGTACCGTCAGGTGCTGGACAATATCGAGGCCGCCCGCGGCATGCTCGATGAGGCGGATGCGGATATGCGCGAAATGGCACAGGAGGAAATTGCCAGCGGCGAGACCACGAGAGACGCGCTGGCCAACCAGTTGCAGTTACTGTTGTTGCCGCGCGACCCGGACGACAACAAGAACGTATTTCTGGAAATTCGGGCCGGTACCGGCGGCGACGAGGCCGCGCTCTTCGCCGGGGATTTGTTTCGTATGTACAGCCGCTATGTTGAGCAGCAGCGCTGGCAGATTGAAGTGCTGAGTGACAGCCCGGGCGAGCACGGTGGTTACAAGGAGATTATCACCCGTGTCAGTGGCACCAATGTGTATGCCAACCTCAAGTTTGAATCGGGCGCGCATCGCGTGCAGCGTGTTCCCGAGACCGAGTCCCAGGGGCGAATTCACACCTCCGCCTGCACCGTGGCGGTGATGCCCGAGCCCGACGAAATGGAAGAGGTGGCGATCAACAAGGCAGACATTCGGGTGGACACATTTCGCTCGTCGGGTGCCGGCGGGCAGCACGTTAATACCACTGATTCGGCGATTCGTATTACCCACTTGCCCACCGGCATTGTGGTGGAGTGTCAGGACGAGCGCTCGCAACACAAAAACCGCGCACGCGCCATGTCGCTGCTGGCGGCCCGCTTGAAAAGCGCCCGCGAGGAATCAGCGGCGCAGTCGGTGGCCGACCAGCGCCGCAATCTGGTAGGCAGTGGTGATCGCTCAGAACGCATACGCACCTACAACTTTCCCCAGGGACGAGTGACCGATCACCGTATCAATCTCACCCTGTATAAACTGGGTGAAATCATGCAGGGCGATCTCGATGAAGTGGTCACTGCGCTCACCCACGAGTACCAGGCCGATCAGTTGGCGGCCCTGGCCGAGTAAGATGACGACAATTGCCGATTGGTTGCGGCAGGCCCATCAGCTGTTGCCCAGTAGCGACAGTGCCCGGCTGGACGTGGAAGTTCTGCTGGCGCACGTATTGGGTCGAGATCGCGCCTGGCTCTACACCTGGCCCGAACATATTCCCACCCCGGCACAGCAAAGCGCCTTTAAGGCATTGATTGATGCGCGGGCCCGGGGCGAGCCGGTGGCCTATCTGACAGGTGTGCAGGAATTCTGGTCGCTGCCACTAAAAGTCACCCCCGCCACCCTGATTCCCCGCCCCGAAACTGAACTGCTGGTGGAGCAGGTGTTGGCGCTGCCCCTGCCCGCCAAACAGGTGCGGGTACTGGACCTGGGGACGGGTACGGGCGCTATTGCCCTGGCGCTGGCCAGCGAGCGGCCCGGTTGGCAGGTGACGGCCGTGGATGCCGAACCTGAGGCAAAGAACCTGGCCCAGGCCAATGCTCTGTCACTGGGGTTGACGATGGAGGTACTGCACAGCGACTGGTTTGCGGCCCTGGCGGGCCGGCGCTTCGATATTATTGTCAGCAATCCCCCCTATATCGATGTCGAAGACCGGCATTTGCACTGCGGCGATCTGCGTTTCGAACCGCGTTCGGCACTGGTGGCCGATGACGCGGGGTTGGCCGACCTGCGTTATATCATCGCGGCGGCGGGCGATTATCTGACACCGGGCGGCCATTTGCTGCTGGAACACGGCTGGCAGCAGGCACCGGCTGTGGGCGGTTTATTGCGCGAGGCTGGTTTTTACCCGGTTCACACGGTCACTGACCTGGCCGGACATTCACGCATCAGCACAGGGGAATGGTGTCCATGAATAACGAACAGCTAGTGCGTTACGCGCGGCAGATACTGCTGCCGCAAATCGATATCGATGGGCAGGAACGTCTCGCCGGGTCGCGGGTGCTGGTGGCCGGCCTGGGTGGACTGGGCGCTCCCGTGGCCCTCTATTTGGCGGCCGCTGGCGTGGGTACCCTGGTGCTGGTAGATGATGATGCGGTGGAGCTCAGCAATCTTCAGCGGCAGATCATTCATACCAGTGCGGCGGTGGATACTGCCAAGGTGGCTTCGGCGGCGGCGCGTTTGCTGGCGCTCAACCCCGGCGTGGAAGTGCTCACCCACGCCGAGCGCCTCAATAGCGACAATGCCGAGCGGCTGGCGGAGGGGGCGGATGTGTTGGTGGACTGCAGCGATAACTTTGCCACCCGCTATACCCTCAACGCCCTGTCCCGGGGACGGGGGGTGCCGCTGGTATCCGGTGCGGCAATTGCGCTGGAAGGGCAGGTGACGGTGTTTGACCCGCGTCAGCCGAACAGCCCCTGCTACGCCTGCCTTTACCCGGAGCAGAATGATGTAGCTGCTACCTGTTCCGAGAGCGGTGTACTCGGGCCGCTGGTGGGTGTTGTGGGGGCTATGCAGGCGCTGGAAACCCTGAAACTGCTGGCGGGTTTCGGTACCCCCTTGGTGGGCCGTGTTTTGTTGTTCGATGGTGCGGCGGCCGAATGGCGCAGCTTGCAGTTGGCGGCCGATCCCGGGTGTCCTGTCTGCGCCCAAGGGACTGATAAGGGAAAGGCCTGATTTTTGAGACAGGTTCTCTGCGGCTTTTTCAGGCTCTCTTTGTATAGGCCTTAGGCAATACTCAACCGACCTGTTACCACAACCGGTAGGCTGGTTTGATGCCCTTATACATTCAATAGTCCGGCAGTCTCGGCGAGCGCCCCGAGCCGTGCTATTCTTGCCGGGGTTATAAAGGAGAATAACGATGACAGAAGCAATTATATGGCTGGTGGTGGGGGTGTTGCTAATCCTTTCCGAACTGCTGGCCACCAGTATTGTGGCGGTTTTTCTGGGGATTGGGGCACTGGCTACGGCCTTTACATTGCAAGTGGGGCTGATTGATAGTCAGGCCGAGCAGTTTCTGGTATTCGGTATTGTCAGCCTGGTGTCCCTGCTGGTGGCGCGCAAACATTTCAAGCGCTGGCTGGTGGGTTTCACTGCCAACCGGGGCGAGGGGCAGAGCCAATTCCAGCGGGATATTGGTGAACGGGTGACAGTGCTGGCGGATTTTGACCAGGGCGCGGGACGGGTTACCCTTAATGGGGTGTCCTGGGACGCGCGCTCGGATGAAGCGTTGAAGGCCGGCGAAGTGGCTTGGGTGATTGCCAACGAGGGCATTCACCTGGTGGTGTCCCGGCAGAAGCATGCCACCTCCGCCGTGACCGCGGAATAATAACAACAGATATATTAAGGGAAAGACTATGATGGACTTTTACACGATTGTCGCGATTGGCCTGGCACTACTGGTCGTCGTTGCTTTTTTCAAAACCATTCGCATTGTGCCGCAGAGAAGTAACTATGTGGTTGAGCGGCTGGGTAAGTACTCGCGGACCCTGGACTCGGGGTTGCATATCCTGGTGCCCTTTATCGACAAGGTGGCCTATGTGCACACGCTTAAGGAAGAGGTCATCGATGTGGAGCGACAGGCCTGTGTCACCAAGGATAATATCCAGGTGGGCATTAACGGCGTGCTCTATATTCAGGTGGTGGACGCCTATAAGGCCAGTTATGGCATCAACAATTACCGCTATGCCGCCTCGCAACTGGCGCAGACCACCATGCGTTCGGTGATCGGGCAGATCGATCTGGATAAAACCTTTGAAGAGCGCTCTAAAATCAATGAGGAAGTGGTGTTGGCTCTGGATGAAGCCGCCTCTCCCTGGGGCATTAAAGTGCTGCGCTACGAAATTTCCGATATTGAATTGCCCATCAGTATCAAGGATGCCCTGGAGCAGCAAATGCGCGCCGAACGCGAACGCCGTGCGGCTATTGCCAAGTCGGAAGGTGAGCGCCAGGCCATGATCAATGTGTCCGAGGGGCAAAAGCAGGAAGTCATCAATCTCTCTGAAGCGGAAAAAACCAAACAGATCAACGAGGCCGAAGGTCGCGCCCGCGAAATCGAACTGGTAGCCACCGCCACCGCCGAAGGCCTGCGTCAGGTGGCCGCCGCCATCAATGAGCCGGGTGGAGAGAACGCTGTGAGCCTGCGCGTGGCAGAGCAATATGTGCGCGAATTTGGCAAACTGGCCCAGACCAATAACACCATGATTGTGCCCGCCGAACTGGCCAATATCGGCGGTGCGGTGGCGGGCCTGACGGAAGTGCTTAATGCCAGTAAACTGAGAGGCGGTTCTGCGCGATCAGAAGGTTAAACTTTCCGGCGTGATATGGCACCGGCTTTTATCCATCGCAGCGAGCGTCTAACGGGTCGTTTTTAATAGGCTGCCAGAAGAGCTGCGATGGATTGATAAAATAGAATATAAAATAAACGATAAAGCAAAAGGGACTCACAATGACTGAGACTTATGCCCAGCAGGGGGATGTATTCGATGTTATCTGCACGGGGGTAATCCCCGGTTTTAATCACGCCGATGCCCGCTCGGCACTGGCGGGCTTGTTTAAAATCACCGACGAACAAGCGGAGAAAATCCTCAACCGGGGCCATACGGTCATTAAAAGCGGCGTGGATCGCGCGCTGGGGGAGAAGTATCTGCAGCGGCTTTCCGCCATTGGGGTAGCAGCCACACTCAGCCCGGTGACGGCCGCTGAAGCCGTGAGCTCAGCGGCCGCCACCACGGCCAATACCGGCACTGAAGAGGCGCCTGCGCAGGAAGAGAAAATCGCTAGACCTGGTGGCAGTAACACCGCCACAACTGAACCCCGGGAAGTTGCCTTTGTTTTCAGTGGCCAGGGGTTTGAATATTTCAAAATCTGGATTGTGAATATTCTGTTG
>CBFGUT010000040.1:0-16148 GCA_965652265.1 uncultured Cellvibrionaceae bacterium
AGTCGTTTCAAAAAGAATCGACGTGGCTATTTCAGCCTCTGGATTTTTCTGGCGCTGTTTGTGTTGAGTCTCGGCGCCGAGTTAATTGCCAACGAAGTTCCCCTGGTGGTCCATTACGATGAGCGCTGGTACTTTCCGGTTTTTCGTGAGTACTCCGAGCTGGAGTTTGGTGGCGATTTTGATGTGGGCGCCGACTATCGCGATCCCTATTTGGCGGAATTAATCGAGGCGAAAGGGTGGATGCTCTGGCCCCCCATTCGCTTCAACTATCGCACTATTAACTACGATTTGCCTTCACCCGCACCCAGCCCGCCCACAAAAATGAATTTACTGGGTACAGACGATCAGGGCAGGGATGTGCTCGCACGGTTAATCTATGGGTTTCGCCTGTCAGTGTTGTTTGGCCTGGCACTCACTCTCAGCACATCCGTATTAGGTATCTTGGCCGGGGCAGTGCAGGGCTTTTACGGTGGTAAAATTGATCTACTGGGTCAGCGCCTGCTGGAGGTTTGGTCCAGTGTGCCCACGCTGTTTGTCTTGATTATTCTGGCCAGCTTCGTGCCACCCAGCTTTTGGATGCTCTTGTTTATATTGCTGCTGTTCGGCTGGATGACATTGGTGGGTGTGGTGCGTGCGGAATTCCTGCGCGCCCGCAATTTTGACTATGTGCTGGCGGCGCGCGCCTTAGGGGTATCCGACGGACAACTGATGTTTCGCCATCTGCTTCCCAATGCCATGGTGGCCACCATTACCTTTTTACCCTTTGTCATGGTGGGTGCGATTACCAGTTTGACGGCCCTTGATTTTCTGGGCTTTGGTTTGCCTCCGGGTTCGCCTTCACTGGGCGAAATGGTGGGGCAGGGCAAAAACAATCTACATGCTCCCTGGATCGGCATCTCCGTGTTTGTGACCCTGTCGCTACTGCTCTCCCTGCTGGTGTTTGTGGGTGAGGCAGTGCGTGACGCCGTTGATCCGAATCGTACCCGGTAATCGCTATGTCTGAGCCGTTACTAAATATTCGCGACCTGAGTATCGCCTTCAAGCAGGAGGCAAGGATGAATACGGTGGTTGACAATGCCAGCCTGGCTCTGCATCGCGGTGAAACATTGGCTCTGGTGGGCGAGAGCGGCTCGGGCAAATCCGTGACCGCCCAGGCTATTTTGCGTCTGCTACCGACATGCAGTGCCGTATATCGCAGTGGGGTGATTGAATTTGAAGGGCGGGATCTACTGACATTATCCGAGAAACAGCTCTGTCAGTTGCGGGGTGCTCGTATTGGCATGATTTTTCAAGAGCCCATGACCAGCCTTAATCCGCTGCAGACTATTCACAAACAATTGGCGGAATCCCTGTTGCTGCACCGGGGGCTACGTGGCCCCGAAGCGAGAGAGCGAGTTCTGGAGTGGCTGGGACGCGTAGGAATCCGCAACCCCGCCGCGCGTCTTAACGCTCTGCCGCATGAACTCAGTGGCGGCGAACGTCAGCGGGTGATGATTGCCATGGCCCTGATTAACGAGCCCGACATTCTGATTGCCGATGAGCCGACCACCGCGCTGGATGTCACCATACAGGCGCAAATTCTGACATTGCTGCGTTCATTGCAGGCTTCCATGAAGATGTCGATACTTTTTATTACCCATGATCTCGGCATTGTGCGGCAACTGGCGGATCGAGTGGCCATTATGCAGTCGGGGCGTATTCTTGAAACCGGTCCTACAGAGAGAGTCTTCTCCGACCCCCAACATGAATATTCCCGTAAACTGCTCGATGCGCTACCAGGTGACCCGCCGACGAAAATTGACAGCCCCACCACGGCTATATTACGGGTGGAAAAACTCTGTACCCGCTTTTCCGTCACCGGGGGTCTGCTCAAGCGTGTCCAACAAAAGGTGACCGCGGTGGAGGACATCGATATTGTGTTGCGCGCTGGGGAAACCCTGGGTGTGGTGGGGGAGAGCGGATCCGGGAAGACGACCCTCGGGCGTAGCTTGCTAAAATTGATCGCAGCCGATAGCGGCAAAGTATATTACCGTTCGGATCCCGCCGCCGAAGCCCACGAGTTGCTGGCAATGTCGCCGCGGTCTTTTAAACCCCTGCGTCGGCAGCTACAGATGATTTTTCAGGATCCCTTTAGCAGCTTGAGCCCGCGTATGTCAGCGTTGCAAATTGTGGCCGAGGGGTTGCGTGTCCATGAAAAGCTGGATGCACGGGAACAGGAGGCGCGGGTTGTGGAAGCCTTGCGGGCGGTAAAGTTGGACCCGGATATGCGCCATCGATACCCGAATGAGTTTTCCGGAGGACAGCGTCAGCGGCTGGCTATTGCCCGTGCGTTGATACTCAAACCCCGCGTGTTAATTCTCGATGAACCTACTTCCGCTCTGGACCGCACGGTGCAAAAGGAAATAATCGATTTGCTCAAGCAACTGCAGCAGCAATATCAGTTGAGCTATATTTTTATCAGTCACGATCTCAACGTGGTCCGGGCCATGAGTCACCGGATATTGGTGATGCGGGGAGGGAAAGCCGTGGAGCAGGGTGACGCCGAACAGATTTTCCGTGACCCCGCCAACGCCTATACACGCGATTTATTGGCGGCGGCGCGGGGAGGGCATTAACGCCTCCTGGTTCATACTATCAGTGATTGGCCAGGGGCTTGCCTTTAACGGGTGACATCCACGAATAATGTCAGCAATTGACCGGGATGAATGTAACCCTGAGTGGATACCTGATTCCAGCGGCTGATGTCGGCTACCGACACGTTGAAACGATTGGCGATTCGCGCCAGAGAGTCTCCCTGCCGTACCCGATAGGACAGTTTGCGGGTGACGCCATCGCGAGAGTTGTCCTGTCTCTGTACTGATTGACTCCATACCACCAGCGTTTGTCCGGGGCGCAAGGTATCGCGCGGTGACATGCCATTCCAGCGGGCCAAAGCACTGACGGTTACCTGATGTCGGTTGGCAATGCGCCAGAAGCTATCGCCGCGCTGCACGGTATACTCTATTTTTTCACTGCCGGGCGCGCCCTGGGCACGAGCCTGTGTCTGTTGCAACCGCTGCGGTTGGCTGTGGGCATAATAGGCCGCGCCTTCACTGGCACGGGGAATCAATAGCGTGTCGCCGGCGCGAATGCGCGACGAGGACAGTTGGTTGGCGGTCTGTAGTGCTTCCACACTGGTATTGTGCTGGCGTGCGATCTTGATGAGTGAATCACCGGACTGAATGCGATAGCGTTCCCAACTGATTCGTTGCTCGGCAGGTATCTGGGCCAGGGCAGTGGTGAATTTTTCCGCCGCAGATATCGGCAGTAACAAACGATGAGGGCCGGCGGGATCCGTGGCCCAGCGGTTCAAGCCGGGGTTGAGCAGATAGAGTTCATCCATGGTAATTTGCGCAAGTTCGGCGGCCTGTGCCAGGTCCAGCTGTGAGCCGATATCCACCTCGGTAAAGTAGGGCGAGTTGGGTATCGGCGGGAGGGTAATGCCATACTGCTCGGGGTCCTTGACCACGCGCGCCAGCGCCAGAAGTTGAGGGACATAGGCCCGCGTTTCACGCGGTAAATGCAGAGACCAGAAGTCTGTAGGTTTGCCGGCGCGCTTATTGCGATTGATGGCGCGGCGCAAGTTTCCCTGGCCGGTATTGTAGGCCGCCAGTGCCAGAAGCCAGTCGCCATCAAACATCCTGTGTAGATCCTGCAAATAGCTGATGGCCGCATCGGTGGCATCCAGTACATCGCGTCGACCATCGTACCACCAGTTTTGTTTGAGCCCGTAATCGCCACCCGTACCCGTGAGAAATTGCCACATGCCCGAGGCGCGGCCGTGGGAATAGGCGAAGGGGTCGAAAGCACTTTCGATAATGGGCAGCAGCGCGATTTCCAGCGGTAGATTTTCCTCTTCAAGCCGCTGGGTAATATGGAAAAGATAGCGCTGACCGCGTTCACTGACTCGATCAATATAGCCCTGATGCTTGGCGTACCAGCTCACATAGTCATCCACGCGGCTGTGTGGGTTCTCTCCCAGAGCATAACCATCGCGTATGCGCTGCCAGAGGTCGGCATCGGCTATCTCCTCCACCGGCTCGGGGTCGATGGGCATGGCGAGCTGTTCGGTCGGGGTAACCTCGTCCTGGGGTTCGGCGCCTGTGGGTGGAATCAATTCACCCTCATCGTCCGCCATGAAGGGCAGGGTCTGGCTGCATCCACAAAGGATTAGCAGCAATACTAGGGCAAACGGGCGAAATAGGTCGGTCATCGGGTCTCGGACAATCAGATCAGGGATGGGCGGCCGCCCGTATACAAGGACGAAGTGTAGGGTTATGCGCCCCTGGGGTCAATGGCGGCTCAAAAGGCGTCTTTCCAGTTGCGAAGCACATCAAAAACCTCAACGGCTGATCGCAGAGGGCGGCCAGCGCGCTTTTCAGCGGCGCGCCAGACGGCTGGTTGCTCGCAGCGCAGGAAAGGGTTGGTGGCCAACTCCAGGTCGAGGCGGGTGGGCAGGGTGGATTGACCCTGATCCCGCAACTGCCGGACTTGCACTTGCCGGGCCCGAAGTTGGGCATTGTCTGGCTCCACGGCCAGGGCGAAGCGGATATTATCCTGAGTGTATTCGTGCGAGCCGTAGATAATGGTCTGCGGTGGCAGGGCCGCCAGCTTTTGCAGCGACTGGTAAAACACCGCCGCACTGCCCTCGAAGCGCTTGCCGCAGCCGGCGCCAAAAATATTATCGGCACTGAACAAATGGTGTTGTCCCTCCTCATCCCGGTGCAGATAAACAATATGATCCAGAGTATGACCGGGAGTGGCGATAACCTGCAGGCGAAAGCCCGGCAGGGGCAGGGTATCCCCGTCGGCGAGGAAGTGTGTCACGCTGGGAATCCGCTCGGAGCGGGGGCCGTAGACCGGTACCGGAAAACGCTGCAACAGAGGCGCTATGCCGTCGGTATGGTCCCAGTGATGATGGGTGATAACGATGCCTGCCAGCTCCAGCCCGTGCTCTTGCAGGGCCTTGGTAACGGGGGGCTCGTCACCCGGGTCAAAAATATACGCCTGCGGCTGGTCCGCGCTGGGCTGCACCAGCCAGAAATAGTTACTTTTCAGCGCCGGGAGCGAATAAATCACCATATGCCAGACCTGTTGCCCGCTTTTTGACAGTGGGTGTGATATTTTACGCGTAAAGCTGAGGCTACTGCCTCATTGTACCGGCTTATCCCGACTAACCAAAGGAATCGCCGTGCCCAGTCGTCTGCGCGCCACCATACGTCATCGCCTGCAGCCAGCGCCACCAGAGCGATCCCTACCGGCCATCAGCCGCTGGTTTACAGCGCCGGTGGGTCGGGCCATGCTGGTGCGCGAGCAGCGCGATATTGATGAGCTGTTGCCTAACCTGTTTGGGTATCATCTCTGCCAGTTGAGTGTCTCGCCGCACCTGGACCTGACAGCTGCCAGTCGCATCTCCCATACATTCGGGCTTAGCCCTTGCGCCGAGCCGGGGGTGGCGGTTCAGGCGCGAAGTGACTATCGGCGCCTGCCGTTGGCGCCGGAATCTGTGGATGTGATTCTCCTGCACCACGCCCTGGACTTCAGTCAGACCCCCCACCAGCTACTCGCTGAAGCCTCGCGGGCGTTGATTCCACGGGGTTTTCTGGTCATTGTGGGTTTCAACCCGCGCAGCTTACTGGGGTTTTGGCACGGCTGCTTGCGCTGGAGCCTGGGCAGTTTACAGTGGCGTCGTCAGTCGCTGTCGCAGCGGCGTCTTCGCGACTGGTTGGCACTGCTCGACCTCGAACTGGTGGAGGCTCGCCAGGGCTTTCATCTGCCGGTCAAGCGGGAAACCACTGGACCCTTCGAGCGCTGGCTGCACCGGCTGCGCAGCCCGGGGGGCGGATACTATATACTGCTGGTCCGCAAGGACGTCTGTGCCGCCATCCCGCTCAAGCCACAGTGGCGCACGCCCAAGCTGGATGCCATCGGCGGTGGGCGTCTGTCCGGTGGCTCGCGCGCCGGCAATAATCACTCTGAAAAGCACTTTAAGAAAGAGCCGTAAGACATTGAAAAAAATAGAAATATTTACCGATGGTGCCTGTCGGGGTAACCCCGGCCCCGGCGGCTGGGGAGCGCTGTTGCGCTATCGTGACCAGGAGCGGGAACTGTTTGGCGGCGAACGGCAAACCACCAATAATCGTATGGAGCTTACCGCTGCCATCGAGGCCCTCAAGGCCCTCAAGGAGCCCTGTGAGGTGGATTTGACCACCGATTCGCAATATGTGCGCAAGGGCATCAATGAATGGCTGGCGCAGTGGAAAGCCAGAGGCTGGCGCACAGCCGCTAAAAAGCCGGTTAAAAACGACGATCTGTGGCGGGCACTGGATGAACAGGCGGCCCGCCACCGTATACACTGGCACTGGGTAAAGGGGCACAGTGGGCACCACGAGAACGAGCGCGCCGACGCCCTGGCCAATCGCGGCATAGATACATTGCCATAAGCAAGAGAGAAGGTAGATAGCATTGAGCACCAAAACCTACAACAACCGGCAAATCGTGCTGGATACCGAAACCACGGGCATCGAGATTGCCCAGGGTAACCGCATTATCGAAATCGGCTGCGTGGAACTGGTAAACCGCAAACTCACGGGCAACCACTATCACCAGTACATCAACCCCGAGCGCGAGATTGAACCGGGCGCCGAGGCGGTGCACGGCATCAGTTACGAGATGCTGCGTGACAAGCCTGTGTTCGCACAGATACGCGACGAATTTGTGGACTTTATCCGGGGGGCGGAACTGGTGATTCACAACGCTCCCTTTGATGTGGGTTTTATCGACCACGAACTGCGGCTGCTGGATCCCTCCCACCAGACCATTGCCAATGTCTGTGGCATTGTGGATTCACTGGTGCTGGCGCGCGGTAAGCACCCGGGCCAGAAAAACTCCCTGGACGCGCTGTGCAAGCGCTACGGGGTGGATAACTCCCAGCGTGAGCTGCATGGCGCCCTGCTGGATGCGGAAATTCTGGCGGACGTGTATTTGCTGATGACAGGCGGGCAAACCCTGCTATCGTTAAGTACAGGTGGTGGCGGTGCCGATGGCGGGGATGGAGAGCAGGGTACGGGAATTCGCCGCCTGCCCACCCAGCGCCCGCCGCTGCCGGTGATTGCCGCGCAGGGCGATGAGCTGACCCGTCACCAGCAGAAGCTGGAAGCGCTGGCCAAGGCCACGGGCGGCCAGTCCCTGTGGCCATCGCCTTGAAAGTGAGACAGACTCGGCAAGCCGGTGGGAAAATGTATAAAAAGTGGTGGAAATTTGTGGAGCTATAGGGTTCACTTAATGTAAATTCTAGAATACGGAAAGGCCGGTAGGCGCAGTCGAAGCCGGGATATCAGCGGCCCCGGTACAATAAACCGCCTGCTCGACAGGTCAGCAGCAGTAGGAAAACCATGGTGAATACACAAAATACCGAGTCTTTTAACCCCTCGACTCTGAAAATGGTGCAAAACGAGTTGGTGGAGACGATTGAATCCGCCGCCTCCCGGCTCGAACAGTTTGCGGCCGATACCAACAACGGCGAGTTACTGCAACACTGTATCGACGACGTCAAACAGATTCGCGGCACCCTCAATCTGCTGCAATTGCGTGGTGTGGACCTGCTGGCGGGTGAACTGGTGGAACATATCACCGATATCCCTCTCGGCGACGATCCGGCCATCCTGGGCAAGCTGGAGCGACTCACCTCGTCTTTTTTTATCCTGCCGCGCTACCTGGAATACTGTACCCAGACCGGACGCAGCATGGCGGTACTGTTGCTGCCCCATATCAATAAGTTGCGCCAGGCGCGCAAAGCTCCACCTCTGCCCATGAGCTATTACTACCCGCTGAATTTGAGCGGTGTCAAACGACCGCCCATTGAGCAACTGGCGCTGCCCGAGGACTTGAGAATACTGGTGCGCCGTTTGCGGCACATGTACCAGGTGGCCATGCTCAATGTGCTCCAGGGCAAGCAGCCCAGGCCCTCCCTGGGCATGATGAATCGCGCTCTGCAGCGTCTGGACAAGGTCTCTGGCAATCATCCCCTGGGGCTGCTGTGGTGGGTGGCCGCCGCCTTTTTCGAAGCCCTTGGACGGGAGAAAATCGCCCTCACCAACAGTCGCAAAATACTGCTGGGTGCCATCGACCGGGAAATCAAACGTGTGCAGTTTGAGGGCGAACCGGCGCTGCAGCGTTCGCCCACCGAGGCTCTGCTTAAGGAACTGGTCTACCTGGTGGTACTCTCGGGGCTGGATACCGAGGATGCCCAGGCTATTCGGCGCGCTTTCAATGCCCCCGAGCTGCCCTATACCGAGGCCAGCCTGCTGCGCGAGCAGGAATTCCTCAAGGGGCCCAGTGCCACCACTATTACCTCCATGACGGCGGTGCTGCAGGATGAGGTGCGCAATACCAAGAATATCCTTGAGCGCGCGGCCCAGGGTGGCGTTGAGCTGCTCAACGACAGCCCGGAACTGGTGGAAAACCTCAAAAAAATTGCCGATATCCTCTCCATGGTGGGGCTGGTATCGCCCAGTAACTCCCTGAAAGAGGAAATCCAGAAGATCGTCAGCTGGAAAAACGCCGAAACACCGGCCAAGCCCGATGACTTGCTGGCGGTGGCCGACACCCTGCTGTACATCGAGAGCACCATCGCCGGGCTGGCCAAAATGAACCTCTCCGACGAGAAGCTCGCCAAGCTCAATTCGCTGACCCGCCAGGAGGCCTTGGCCAGCAGCCAGATCCACGAGGCCGAACACCTAGTGATCGAGGAGGCTGAATCCGGTCTGGCATTGATCAAGCGCGCCCTAAACGCTTACGCCGAATCCAATTACGATATTGGTCATATCAAGAATGTGGCCTCCACGCTCACCGCCGTGCGCGGTGGCATGCAGGTGCTCAACCTGCCGCGCGCCACCCGGGTGGTGGCGGCCTGTGAGCGCTTTGTGTCCAAGGCACTGTTGGGAGGTACTCAAGTGGCCGCCATCGAGCATATGCTGGAAACCTTTGCCGATGCGGTGATCAGCCTGGAGTACTATCTGGACGCCATTAAGAGCGATAAGGATGCGGATACCAGCGTCCTGCAGGTGGCGGAGGAGAGCCTGCAGGCGCTCGGTTATCCGGTAGAGACTTGAAGACAGCTGGCGACAGTTTTTTGCCCCCGGCACCCCCACCTCACGCCCGTTGCTGGTGTGTCTGTAATGGCGAGTTGCTGTGCGATGCGGCGGGGTTGCCGCAACTCCTCAGCGGACGTCAGGCGAGCGACCACCCCGATGCGCAGCAGTGGCTGCCGGTTACCCCCGCCCATGAACAGCCCCACTATGTGCTGATTCTCAATCGCCAGCAGCCACAGGAGCATTGGCGTGGATTGCGCGCTTTGCTGGGCCTGCTGCCGGACACTGAATTTGCCCTGGCTGGGCGCGCTCTGCAACTGGCACACTGGGCCGAAGGGCACCGCTATTGTCACTATTGCGGTGCCCCACTGGGGGCTGTCAACAGCCGTGCGCTGGAGCGAGGTGACTACCTCAAGGGCTGCACCGCTTGCAATCGCCACAGCTACCCGGTGATCGCGCCCTGTATTATTGTGTTGGTGACCCGGAGGCGCCAGTGTCTCCTGGCCTACCACCAACGCGCCCGCCAACCCATTTACACCGCCCTGGCGGGATTTATCGATCCCGGTGAAACGGCGGAACAAGCCCTGGTGCGTGAAGTTTACGAGGAAGTGGGATTGCATGTGGACAACCCGGAGTATGCCGGCAGCCAGTCATGGCCTTTTCCGGGCCAGTTGATGCTGGGGTTTTACGCGCGTTACCGGGATGGCATTATTCATCCCGACGCGGCGGAAATTATTGACGCGGACTGGTACGATTGGGAAAACTTGCCTGATATTCCACCCGTTGGCACTATTGCCCGACGCCTGATTGACGGGTTTGTCCAGCGCTGCCGACAAGAGGCCCTGGAGGAGAAAAGCTCATGATCTACACCGGATTAACCATCTTGGCCGCGCTTGTGTGTTTGCTATTGGCCTATGGCGGCCTCAAGATACTGTTTCGCAATAGCTGGTTTTTGGGTTGGCTCAGGGGCATGTTCGGTATTGTGCTGCTGGTGCTGGCGGTGGGATTTGCGCTGGCGGCGCTGGATATTTTCAGCTACCGGCAAATCGATCGCGAGGAAGTGATTGCCACCCTGAGCTTTGAAAAAAGGGCAGAGCAGGAGTATCAAGCCAATGTGGTACTCAACGATGGCGAGGAGATGTCCTTTACCCTGTTTGGTGACCAGTGGCAGCTGGACGCCCGGGTCTTGAAGTGGCAGGGGGCACTGGCCGGATTGGGAATCGCCCCTGGCTTTCGGCTTGACCGGATCAGTGGCCGCTATTATTCACTGGAACAGGAGCGCTCGGAAAAGCGTAGCGTCTACGCCTTTAATGAGAGCCGCCTGGTAGATATCTGGCAGTGGATCCGCCGGGCCGACGGTGCGGTGGCGGTTGTAGATGCCAGTTACGGCAGCGCCACCTACTTGCCCATGGCTGATGGCGCGCTATTTGAAGTAAGCCTGACGCAGTCGGGCCTGATTACCCGTCCGCTCAATGACACGGCCCGCACCGTGGTTGGTGAGTGGCACAATACACAATAACAGGAGTCTGGATTGGAATTTTTAGCAGAGTACGGTTTGTTTTTGGCCAAGGTGGTCACCCTGGTAGTCGCAGTGGTGTTTGTGGCCGGCCTGATTGTCAGCAGCAAGCAGCGCAGTCACGGCAAGGGTCACATTGAAGTGACAAAGCTCAATGATCAGTATGACGATTACAGCGATGCGCTTAAGCAATCCGTGTTGGACAGTGCAGCGCTGAAACTGGAACACAAGCTACAGAAAAAACGCGAGAAGATGGAGGCCAAAGCGCGCAAACTCGCCGGCAAAAATAAGGATAAAGATAAAGAGGAAACTCCTCCTGCCAAAAAACGGGTGTTTGTGCTGGATTTCAATGGCGATATCAAAGCCTCGGCCTGCGATAACTTACGCGAGGAAATCACCGCCGTGCTGGGCCTGGCCAGCGAGCGGGACGAAGTGGTGGTGAAGCTGGAGAGCGGCGGCGGCATGGTGCACAGTTATGGCCTCGCTGCCAGCCAACTTTCACGCATCACCGACAAGAAAATTCCGCTCACCATCTGTGTGGATAAAGTGGCGGCCAGTGGCGGCTATATGATGGCCTGTGTCGGCAATCGCATTCTCGCTGCGCCCTTTGCGATTCTGGGTTCCATTGGGGTGGTGGCGCAGTTGCCCAATTTCCATCGACTACTGAAAAAGAATGATATTGACTACGAGCTGTTTACCGCTGGTGAATACAAACGCACCGTGACACTGTTTGGGGAAAACACCGACAAAGGGAAACAAAAGTTTCTGGATGATATTGAGCAGACTCACGTATTGTTTAAAGAGTATGTCAGCGAGCACCGGCCCAGTGTGGATGTGGACAAGGTGGCTACAGGTGAAGTCTGGTATGGCCGCCGTGCCCTGGATGTAAACTTGATTGATGAGATTGCCACCAGTGACAGTTACCTGATGGCGCAGCATCCAGAGGCTGATATTTTGCAGGTGGAATTCAAGCAGAAAAAAAGCCTGCAGGAAAAAATGGGCATGGCCGCAGAAGGCACTATTGACCGCCTGATGTTGAAATGGATGGCGCGTCTGCAGCCTCGCCGCTGGTTTTAATTGCGATCATCGAGTCAAGGATCTTCGAGTCTTCGATCGGTGATTCGAAGACCGCCGAATTGGTAAAGGTGCCCATGAGCGATCTTTGAATCGATGATCAGTGATCGTTGATTCGAGGATCGTCAATGGGGTGGAGGTATCACCATGAGCAACCGCTTTGCCGCACTGCAAACCTCTCTGACTGACGAGGGCGCAAAAACCCGTTTGGTCACACTGACAGAAGAGGATCTGCCGGCTGGCGATGTATTGATACGGGTTCTCTACTCCTGCCTGAACTACAAGGACGCGCTAAGTGCGGCGGGTAACAAAGGTGTTAGCCGCCATTATCCCCACACGCCGGGCATCGATGCCGCTGGCATGGTTGTCAGTGACAGCTCGCAAAAGTTTCCTGCCGGGACTCGCGTACTGGTTAGCGGCTACGATCTGGGCATGAATACCGCAGGGGGTCTGGCCGAATATATTCGTGTGCCTGTTTCTTGGGTTTGTGAATGTCCGCAGGCCTTGTCATTGCAGGATGCCATGACCCTGGGCACCGCCGGTATTACAGCCGCCATTGGCTTACATAAACTGGAGTGTATGGGCGCACAGCCGGCTGAAGGAGCCCCGCTGTTGGTCACTGGTGCCAGTGGCGGGGTGGGCAGTCTGGGTATTTGGCTGGCCTCGCGCCGCGGGTACCGGGTGACCGCCATGAGTGGCAAGGCGGATATGCATAGTCATCTGCGTTCACTCGGGGCCAGCGAGGTCACTGATGCCGAGCCCTGGCTTGACCCCACGGAAAAAGCGCTGTTGAAACCTGAGTTTCTCTATACACTCGATACCCTGGGTGGCACGCCGCTATTCAATATACTCAAGGCAACCCGCGCCGAAGGAGCGGTGGCCAGTTGCGGCTTGGTGGCCGGGGCTGACTTCCAGGCCAGCGTCTACCCCTTTATCTTACGTGGTGTCTCCCTGCTGGGAATCGACTCGGCGGAGTATCCTCTGGCCGGTAAACAACAACTCTGGCGGCAGTTGTCGGAGCTGGTGAAGGACAGTGATTTGACAAGCCTGCGCAGTGAAATCACTCTGGCTGAAGCCCCCGGCTTTTTACAGTCGATGCTGGGCGGCAACAGCCGCGGTCGAATTTTAGTGAAAATTGCCGAGGCATAATATGTTTTACCGAACCCGCAAACCCGATATGCCCACCGCTGAACAGGCGCTACCCGGACGCGACACACCTTTAATGGTGGAGAGCTCTCACTATGTCAGTGGTCACAGCATCAAACCACCATTCCCAGAGAATAGTGAGTGGTTTATAGCCGGTATGGGATGTTTCTGGGGAGCGGAGCGACGCTTTTGGCAGCAGGAGGGTGTCCATGTCACGGCCGTGGGTTACGCGGCGGGCTTTACCCCCAACCCCACTTACGAGGAAGTCTGCTCGGGCATGACCGGTCACAATGAAGTGGTGTTGGTGGTCTACTTTCCCGAGCAGATAAGCTTTGACCGGTTGTTACAGGTTTTCTGGGAGTCTCACGACCCCACGCAGGGAATGCGCCAGGGCAACGACAGGGGGACCCAATACCGCTCCGGCCTCTACCTGCCTCTCGCCGAGCAGCGCGCATTAGCGGAAAAGAGCAGGGCGCTCTACCAGGATAAATTGCAACAGGCGGGCTATGGAGAGATTACCACTGAAATAAAAGGGGAGGTGCCTTTCTACTACGCGGAAACCTATCATCAACAATATCTCGCCAAAAATCCCGGCGGCTACTGCGGTCTCGGTGGTACCGGTGTGGAACTCGAGCGATCGGCGATCCTCGATCAATGAGTTATCGATGATCGTCAATCCAGTTCCACAAGAGATAAGAGGGCAATACTGATAGCGTTCCCCGTTCCCGCTTTTGCGTCCGACATCTGACTTCAGACATCCGACATTATGTTGGGTGGCGCTGAGCTTACCCAACCTACGCGAGGTACCTAGACTTTACGTTTCCCGTTCCCCGTTCTTCGTTCACCGTTCCAGCACTTCCATCACAAACTTGAAGTACACGGTATAAATCACCGGCTCTTTGCCGTCTTCCTCCACCACGAAGAAGGGCGCGCGATCCACATTGTACTGGCGCGCCAACTGCATGCCGGGGCTCTCCGGGTCGGATTCGTCCGCTATCAGAATTTCATCAATCCGACCCAGGTAACCGCTTTCCTCAAGTTTGTCGAGCACATCGGCGCACTTGCGACAGGGCTCGCCGCTTTTGAGAATTTTTTTAACCAGGGTAATTTTCATGTCTGTAAATTACTCTCGTGTAAACCGCATTCTTTTTTTGTGTCTTCCTCCCACCACCAGCGCCCCTCGCGCTCATGCTGGCCCGGGTTGACGGGACGGGTACAGGGTTCGCAGCCAATGGAAATAAAGCCGCGTTCGTGTAAGGGGTTATAGGGCACTTCGTAGGCGCGAATGTAATCCCATACCTGCTGGGAACTCCAGTTGGCCAGGGGGTTGAACTTGGTTAGCGTGGCACCTTCGCGGGCAAAGTTCTTGTCCTCCTGTATCACCGGAATGCCGGTGCGAGTGCCGGGGCTCTGATCTTTGCGCTGGCCGGTGATCCAGGCGTCCAGGGTCTGCAGTTTTTTGCGCAGCGGCTGAATCTTGCGAATGCCGCAGCACTCCTTGTGGGTATCCTCATAAAAGCTGAACAATCCCTTTTCCGTGACCAGTTGACGCACGGCCTCGCCATCGGGGGAGAGCACATCAATGCGTATACCGTAATGCTTGCGCACCTGTTCGATAAAGCCGTAGGTCTCGGCGTGGAGGCGTCCGGTATCCAGGGTAAACACGGGTACATCCGGGCGGATACGGCTGGCCATATCGATCAGTACCACATCCTCGGCACCACTGAAGGAAATGGCGATATTGTCGAAGGTTTCCAGCGCATAGCGCATGATTTTGTGGGGACTCTGGTTCTGCAGTTCCTGATCCAGGTCCACGGTGTCGATGATCTGCGTCATTGTCGGGCCTTGTACTAATGGCGGTTGCAAGGCGCGAAGAATACCAGAGCCCACCAGTCAATCCCAATAGCTTGGCGTTATGGTCTTATAACCCCGCTAGCACTCTGTGAAACATTGTTGTAAAAATAATCGTTTTCCGGTGAGTTTATACACATATTGTGGATTGTTCTGTGAGTAACCCCTAGATATAGGCGGGAATAAGGTGTGTATTCCCTGTTTATGGTCAATTTTAAGTCATCTTTATATTCCAAATAAGAATATAAATTAACAATATATTTTATTTATTAATATATGTTTCACGTGAAAACTTCTAAGTCGAATTGCTTTTGCGGTGGGAAGCGGGTAGATTTCACCTCCTTTTAAGATAGAGCCGTGGAGGTTGCTGTGGAAATCGCCTGTTTGGACCTGGAGGGGGTGTTGGTACCGGAGATTTGGATCAAGTTTGCCGAAAAAACCGGCATTGAGGAACTCAAGGCCACCACTCGGGATATCCCCGACTACGACGTGCTTATGCGCCAGCGGCTGCGCATCCTGGATGAACACAAGCTGGGCCTCAACGAAATCCAGGAAGTGATTGCCACCCTGCAACCGCTGGAGGGGGCGGTGGAATTTGTGGACTGGTTGCGCGAGCGCTTCCAGGTGATCATTCTCTCCGATACTTTCTACGAGTTTTCCCAGCCGTTGATGCGCCAGTTGGGTTTCCCCACGCTTTTCTGTCACCGCTTGCAGAGCGACGCCGACGGCCGGGTGACCGACTACACGCTGCGCCAGAGAGACCCCAAGCGCCAGTCAATACTGGCCCTGAAAACCCTCTACTACCGCATTATCGCCGCTGGCGACTCCTACAACGACACCACTATGCTCGGTGAAGCCGATGCCGGTATTCTCTTTCATGCTCCGCAGAATGTGATCGACGAATTTCCACAGTTCCCGGCGGCGCACACCTACGAAGAACTCAAGCGCGAATTTATCAAGGCCAGTAATCGGGAGCTTGTTTTATAAAATGATTCCCTAAGACTGAATAGGGGCGGTTAATGCTTTAGCATCTCGCAGAACCTAAGCCTAAGGGAAATAAAAGCAAATATGTAAAAATCCGGGTTCAAGGAACCCGGTCTTGCCGGAGCCCTTCTCGATGAGGTCATGGTTTAATATCCAGTGAGACTGTAAATCAAATTGGACATAAACCGGAAATCTTGAATACAGGATATAAGTCTACTACATGGAAATCATTTCATGGTATTTAAAATATTTATAAGTTCAGTAAATATTTTTCTTTTATTTTCACCGAAATAATCAGTTCTCGAGACTGCTTGCTTTAACTCTTCCATTGAACTTATGTCTCCAATATTTAAAGTAATGCCACAGAAATCAATCTTCTTCTCCCCGTATAAAAAAATAATGTAGTAAATGCCTATGGCGATATCTGGATCAAGAAGGTCGTCACT
>CBFGUT010000041.1:0-15793 GCA_965652265.1 uncultured Cellvibrionaceae bacterium
CAGCGCGGGATCTTGAGCCGGTCGGCGCGTTCGCTACTGGCAAAAATTCATGCCGTGGTGCCAGCGGGCAGAAGGCCCGTAATGACCTCGCCCTTCCAGTCGATGGCGGCGACCCTGACACCCGCCCAGATGCACCATTGGGATTGTTTGCATCGCGCCATTCGTGAAAGGGAGCCACTGCACATGAATTATCTGAGTCTCAGCGGTCAGCGCAGTCAGCGAACCGTCTGGCCACTCGGCCTGTTCTACTGGGGCGGCAAGTGGACCTTGGGGGCCTGGTGTTACCGGCGGCGGGATTACCGGGATTTTCGCGTGGACACCATTCAGCAGTTGACACCGGCGACCGATATCGCGCCTCCCGAGGCACATATCAATCTCAATCACTATACCCACCAGCGTTGCCAGGACTGGGAGGTATCTTCTGGCTCCGATACCTACTGCCATAATGCTGTCAGTAGCCCTCCTGTACAATAGCGACTCCTTTTTCGGCACCTCTATCAAATCATTTTCGAGGCGCCCTTTAACCACAGGAGTAGAAACCGCTATGAAAGACAATCAGGTCGTGGAAATTGCCATCTTTACCGTCAAGCCGGAGTATCGCACCCAAATGCCCGCTATTCGCGAGCGGATGCGCCCGGTCATACATCAGTTTCCCGGGTTAGTGGAATATCGCGATTACAGCCCGGTGGAAGAGGGTGGTCACTATGCTGATATCGCGATATGGGACAGTCTCGATAACGCCCGCGCCGCCGCCGAGGCCTTTGAAAACGGCGATCCTCGTTTTATGCCGTATTTCGAGGCTATTGAGTCGGGCACCTTTATGGGTCATTTTAAGGGCTGATGTCGAAGCGCCGGGTGAATGCCCGGCGCTTTTGTGCCTGGTTTCTGTAAAGGGCACCTCTAAATGCATTCAGCCTTTTCTCTGGCACATGTAAGCCAAGGGTCGGTCATCGGGATCCTTAAAAAAGGCCATCCACTCCTCGGTGCCGTCCTCGTGTTGATGGATTTTATGGGGAGCGGCTATCACCTCTACACCTTTTTGTTCCAGCTGATCAATTGCCGTAATAATGTCTGCAACTGCAAAATAGAGAATGGATTCCTCGGCGTTGAAAGTCTCTGCTTGATTGAGCAGCAACCGGGTGCCGTTACAGTCAAAAAAAGCCATGCTGCCATAGGTATAAAGGTGCGGCAGCTCGAGGACCAGTTCGTACCAGTTTTTAGAGATTTCAATGTCCCTGACTGTTCGGGTGATTTGACCGATGTGTTGAATAGTTCGGGAAGTGTTCATATTGTTTTCGCCATTCTTGGATGGATGCCACTCCAGGTGTATGGATTGTTGTCTATAGGTTTGCAACGCTTTCTTGTTAGGCAGGCCGGTTTTATCCAATATATTTCGAATGTGGTACTTGATAGCGTTAACGCTAATATTCATGCGTGCCGCGATGATTCGATTGGACAGGCCGTGACGAACGGCATGTAAAACTCGCCATTCGGCGGGTGTGAGGTAATCATCGTGTGGTGGTCTGCCAGCTTTTGACATTGTGTTGTGATGGTCCAGGATTTCCCGTTGCTGGATGACTGCTACCAGCTGACTGTGCCCAATATCTGTTCCCGGTCAGTGATGGTAGCTCGCCAGGGCCGGTTAACAGGCCCTTATAAAGCAGACTACAAGACATTTGTCCGAATTTCCCTACCTCTTGCACTTTTTTCTTGTCGCATGCATCCGTTTGCTCTTTCAGGTCGTACTCCCTCTGCGTTGACACCAAAATCATCCTATACCGACAACGGGAGCCCTCATGCAAGGCAGTTATAATCTCACCCTCGTGTTTGCCTCATACTGTGTGGCAGTTATCGCCGCCTATATCGCCTTGTATTTTGGGGCGCGTCTGTTCGATATTACCGGTCCCGCGCGGAAATTCTGGCTATGGGGTGGCGCATTGTGTCTGGGCTCGGGCATCTGGTCCATGCACTTTGTGGGCATGAGTGCCTATACCATGCCCATGGACATGGCCATGAGCTTCAGCCTGCCACTTACCATTCTCTCCTGGGTGCCGGCAGTCTTGGCCTCGGCACTGGCACTGTATGTCATCACCCGGGAGCGGGCTCCCGCGCGCAGTATTGTCGCCAGTGCGGTGATTATGGGCGCGGGTATCAGCGCCATGCACTACGGTGGAATGTTTGCCATGCGCATGGATCCGCCGGTGCAGTACGACTCGTTGCTGGTGGCGGCCTCCATTGTCATTGCGGTGGGCGCCTCGGGTGCGGCGCTGATTATCTGCCGTCAGGTCCGTCGCGTGCCCTCGCGCTATTTATTAGTCACCAAGCTTGCCGCCGCGCTGGTGATGGGAGCGGCGATCTGCGGTATGCACTACACGGGCATGGCGGCGGCCAGTTATCCCATGCATGCCGAAATGGCCTCCGGTAACCTGTTGCGGGGCGACTGGATGGGTGTGCCAACTGCTATCGCCTCCAGCGTGTTTCTGTTGTTGGCGTTGATCGTGGCCGTTCAGGATTTCCGCCAAGCCGAGCGCGAGAAGCGTGAACACCAGGAGCGCGAAGCTCAGGTGTTGAAGGCGGCTTTTCACGATGCGACTACAGGTTTCGCCAACCGCGCCCGCTTTGAGCAGTTGTTGATTGGGCGTATTGCCGAGGCGGGTGGGGTAGAGCGTTTTTCACTGCTGTATCTGGAGCTGGGTGGTTATCGCGAGCGGGTTGCAGACCATGGCGAAGCGGCGGGGGCGGATATAGCACGCGACTTTGCCGCTGCCCTGCGACGGGAAATTCCCGAAGCCGATGCCTTTGCCCGTTTCACCAGCAGCAGTTTTATCGTGCTGACACCGGCGCTGGATCGCGATCGCCTGGCAGCCATTCTCGCCGGCATCAAAAAGGCTATCAGCACCACTTCCTATGCCCCGGATTACGGTCAGTGGACGCTGGGTTGCAGTCATTACCCCGAGTCGGCCACCAACAGCCGCCTGCTGATCAAAGCGGCCCAGCGCAACCGCTACTCGGTAAACTACGAGGCGGTGGTGAGACCGGCCGCGGCGCTAGTCACGATGCCATGACATCAATCACCCGCTCCATCAGGCGATTGATTGCCGGGTAGCGGTTGGGGTCGGCGCGGATGGCCTCGGCATCCTGTACCCACTCGCTGCCATCCAGCTCATCGGCGCAGTGTGTCAGGAGCGCCTCGGCGGATTCCTCGGTGGTCTCCAGGTGAAACTGTAAACCCAGTACGCGCGTGCCCAGGGCAAATGCCTGGTGTCGGCAGGCTCCACTGCTGGCCAGGTTCACAGCGCCGGGCGGGGTGGCGAAGGTGTCGCCGTGCCAGTGGAATACCAGGGGCTGATCGGCAAAGACGCCCCCCCAGGGTGAGGCTCTGGCGCCTTCGGTGGCATGGATGGGAAACCAGCCAATTTCGCGACATGGGTTGCGGGTGACGGCCGCTCCCAGCACATGGGCCATTAACTGTGCCCCCAGGCAGGCGCCCAGTATGCGTTTTCCCGCGTCGATGGCACTACGAATCAATGTCTTCTCCGCCGTCAGCCAGGGATAGCGCTCCTCATCGTGTACGCCCATGGGGCCACCCATCACCACCAGCCAATCGAAGTCTTCCACGGCTGGTAAGGTGTCACCCGCATATAAATGGCTGGTGGTGATTTTATAGCCACGGCGTTGAAAAGCCTCGGCCATACTGCCCAGCCCCTCGAAGGGTACATGTTGCAGGCTATGAATACGCATTCCGTTCTCCCTGAGTCCAAAAAGGGGAAAGTATCACTTCAGCCCACCTTAGGCGAGTCGCCGAGTCGCCGAGTCGCTGAATCTTCGATGATCGCGAATCGCCCAAGCAAACCCACAGGCGGGACAATCGTGTATAATCCGCCCACATTTTAAACAGGCAAGCAGGCATATCGATTTTGATAGCGAAATTTCTCAAGAAAATGACCGGTCGCGGTGAAACCGCAGCCCCGTCCAAGAGCCCAAACGCCGACCGGGGCAAGGTGTCCTCCGCCAATTCCAAGGCGCAACCATCCGGCAAACGCCAGGGTAAAAACCGCGACCGCGCCGCTCACAAGGCTAAAAAACCCGTTTCCGCCGCTCAGCCCGAAACCTCTCCGGCTAAAACGACCCAGCCATCGCCGACCCCGGCGCCCAAGCCTGCCAAGCCCTGGGATATCAGTCAGTTTCAGGTGGCGCCCGTGGAGGGCAAGACCCGCTTTCACGATCTGGACCTGGAGCTGGATATCATGCACGCTGTCGCCGATCTGGGCTTCGAGTACTGCTCGCCCATTCAGGCGCAATCGCTGCCCCACGCCCTCAAGGGCCGTGATGTGGTGGGTAAGGCGCAAACCGGCACCGGCAAAACGGCGGCCTTTCTGACGGCCATTATCGACGATCTGCTCAAAAACCCGCTGCAGGACGAGCGCTACGCTGGCGAGGCCCGCGCCCTGGTAATCGCCCCCACGCGCGAACTGGTGATTCAGATTGCCGAGGATGCCAAAGATCTGTGCAAGTACACCGATCTGAAAATCCATACTCTGGTGGGCGGTATGGATTACGCCAAGCAGCAGCGCCGCCTGCACGATACCCTGGTGGATATTCTGGTGGCCACGCCCGGCCGTCTGCTGGATTTCTGCCGCAATCGCGATGTCTACCTGGATCAGTTGGAAGTGCTGGTGATCGACGAGGCGGACCGTATGCTGGACATGGGCTTTATTCCCCAGGTACGCCAGATTGTGCGCCAGGCGCCGCGCCGCGAGGAGCGTCAGACGTTGTTTTTCTCCGCGACCTTCACCGACGAGGTACACCGGCTGGTGGAGCAGTGGACCCACAATCCGGTCACCGTGGAGATCGAGCCCGAGAGTGTGGCCACGGATACGGTAACCCAGCACGTCTATCTGGCGGCCACCGAGGAAAAATACACGCTCCTGTACAACCTGGTGCAGGACGAGGATGTGGAGAGCGTGATTGTGTTCGCCAACCGCCGCGATCAGTGCCGCGATTTACAGGACAAACTGCAGCGCCACGGTATTAAGGCCGGCCTGCTGTCCGGTGAAATCGCCCAGAACAAGCGGGTGGCGACCTTGGAGGCCTTTAAAACCGGCAAGCTCAAGGTTTTAGTGGCTACCGATGTGGCCGGGCGCGGCATTCACATCAGTGGTATCAGCCACGTGGTGAATTTCACCCTGCCGGAAGAGCCGGAAGACTATGTACACCGCATTGGTCGTACCGGGCGGGCCGGTAAACTGGGCACCTCCATCAGCTTTGCCTGTGAGGACGACGCCTTCCGGCTGGAGCCCATTGCCGAGTTGCTGGGGCACCCTATCAAGTGCGAGCAACCCCCGGAGGCCCTGTTGGCTGAGACGCCTTATCTGGCGCCGGCACCGCGCAAGCCCCGCAGCGAGCGCAGTGGAGGCGGCAATCGCCGTGGAGGGCGCCCTGGCGGCGGACGCTCCGGGGGTGGACGCGGAGCACCCAGGCGTTAGACTGCCGTTCAGCGTTCCAAGCATTCGGTAAATCTGTTAACGTCTGCGTTAACGCCATTCGAGCCCGTTGTTCATGCAGTTACACTCAATCCCCGACGCACGGTCGTGGTGGTCGGTTTTCAATAAATACCGGGATGTGCGCCTGTTGTATGTGTTTTTGCTGGGCTGCTCTTCGGGTTTTCCCTTTGTCCTTATCGGCTCCAACCTCAGCGGCTGGCTGACGGATGCCGGTCTGTCGCGCTCCTCCATTGCCGTGGTGGGGGCGGTGTTTGGTTTCTATACCCTGAATTTTCTCTGGTCGCCACTGGTGGATCGGTTAAAACTGCCTCTGGTGCACCGGCTGCTGGGTCAGCGCCGCAGCTGGATATTCACCCTGCAGGGGGTGATACTGGCCACCACCTTGCTGATGGCCTATACCAACCCGGCGGCACATCTAGGCTGGACTGCTGCGCTGGCGCTGCTGGTAGCCATCGCGGGCGCTACTCACGATATTGCCATTGACGCCTACCGCATTGAAATTATCGGCAAGGATGAACACCGTGTGCCGGCGGCCTCAGCCATGGGTATTGTTGGCTGGTGGACGGGCTATTCCCTGCCGGGCTACCTGGCCTTTGCCAATGCCGATGCGGTGGGCTGGGCCGGCATCTATGTGTGGATGGCGGTCATCACGGGCTTATTGATGATGTTTACGCTGATTGTACGCGAGCCGCTCACCGACCGCGACGCTCTGCAGCGCGCCGCCGAGCTGCGCTATGCGGGCATGCTGCATATGGGCAGCGGTCGCTGGCAGCGCTTTGTGCTCTGGTTGACGGTCACCGTGGTGGAACCCTTTGCCGATTTTTTCCGTCGCAACGGCTGGAAGCTGGCGCTCTCCATTTTGTTGTTTGTGTTTTTGTTCAAGATCGGCGAGGCCTTTCTCGGGCGCATGTCTATCGTGTTTTACCGGGAGGTGGGTTATTCCAACGAGCAGATTGCCTATTATTCAAAGCTGGTGGGTTTTGGCTTGACGGTATTGTTCACTTTGATTGGCAGTAGTATCAACATTCGCTACGGCATTGTTCGCGGCCTGTTTATTGGCGGAGTGGCGATGGCCGCCAGCAACCTGATGTTCTCCTGGATTGCCCTGGTGGGGCCCAGCGAGCCTCTGTTTATGGCCGCCATTGTGGTGGACAACTTCTGTGCGGCATTCTCCACGGTAGCCTTCGTTTCCCTGCTTACCTGGCTCACGGGGAAGACTTTCTCGGGTAGCCAGTATGCACTGCTGGCTTCGCTGGGCAACCTGGGGCGCACGGTGATGGCCTCTTCCAGTGGCGCCATGGTGGACTTTTTGGGCGGCAACTGGGCCCTCTTCTTTCTTATTACCGCGCTGATGGTGACACCGGGCCTGCTGCTGCTGTTACTGATCGCGCGTATGCTGCCCAAGGCGCCGGGGGCTCAGCACCAACCGTAGCGATTCAGATTGATGTGACCAGTGGTGTCTATGCCTTCGGCGGCCAGGCGACGGCGCTGTTCGTCGCCACCCGAGGAGGGCAGGGCAATACGACCTCCGGCGCCGATCACCCGATGCCAGGGCAGCTGGGTGTCGTGGGGCAGCTTGCGCAGTACACTACCAACCCACCGCGCGGCCCCGGGGCACCCGGCGAGAGCGGCCAGTTGCCCGTAGGTGACGACCCGACCGGCGGGAATGGCCGCCAGTGCGGTATAGAGTGCGTTAAGTTGAGTTTGCCTGCTGGCATCTGGGAAAGTCATGGGGCATGCTACCCGGTTATTCTGGGGGAAAGCTGAAAGTTTACAAAACCGGTGGTGTGACCGCCAACGTCTGTTTTCCTCATCGTGATCAATAGACAATAGGGTAAAAAATTGCAGGTAAGACTTTGTCTGTTGCTGCTGTTGTTGTTTTGGGGTCCGGCCCAGGCGGGTTATGTGGAACTCTATAATGGCGATCGTCTTGAGGGGGACTTTGTTCGCCTGGATGGTGAGCGGCTGGTGTGGGCAAGTACTCACTTTGGCGAGGTGCGCATTCCCCGGCAGAACATCAAGGACATCAGTACCACCATGCCCATGAAGATCAGTGGCAGCGCGACCCCCTGCCTGATTGACGGCATGAAACAGGAGTATCTGTTTTACACCTGCGGCGGTGATCCCGACCAGCGCAGTGTGCCCCTGGCGGCGCTGGATGTGATGTTGCCTTACGAGAGCCATGTGGAGGGGGAGTACACCTTCAAGGGGCGCTTTTCCCTCAGCGGTTTTGTCGCCCGCGGCAATGAGCGCCGTGAGGACATCAAGATGCGCACGCAGATGGATTACAGGCGCAGCGAATTCCGCCATGCCGCAATCCTGGAATATGCCAGCTATTCCACCAATAATAATCCCGCCGATGATGTCTGGATGACACGTTATACCCTGGACTGGTTTTTTCGCGAACGCTGGTTCTGGACTAATGATATCAGCGTGGGTGGCGACGAAAGCCGCGCAGTGGAAGATTATTACAGCTTTGGTTCGGGTACCGGTTATCAGTTCTGGGAGAACAGCAAAACGGCCCTGTCGCTCACGGCGGGGCTGACTTACTTACACGAGCGCTACGAAATCCCGGAAGAACCGGCGGAGGATTTTGAGCGGGTCAATGAGCGTTTGGGTTCGCGGCTGGGTACCAACTTCCGCTACGAGCTGCCCCTGGGTATATCCTTCCATCACAAGAACGAGTGGATTCGCTCGCTGGATGAGAGCAGCGACTGGCGCTTGACCAGCAGTACCGGATTCAGCACCATGATTGTGGGCGCGCTGCGCTCGGAGCTTAAAGTGGACTACAACGTCAACAATCAGCCCCAGCCGGGCAAGCGCCGCGAGGATACGCGCATGAGTGTTGGCATCAGCTACGACTGGTAGCCGGAGGGCGCATGCCGTTTTTGTTTATCCTGTTTATTATTATCCCGCTGTTCGAGATCTACCTGTTTATTCAGGTCGGGGAGCAGGTGGGGGGCCTAAACACCGTGGCCCTGGTGGTGCTGACGGCGGTCATCGGGGTGTTGCTACTGCGCTGGCAGGGGCTGCAGACCCTGATGCGGGCCCGTGAGCGCATGGCTGCCGGTGAAGTGCCCGCCCAGCAGGTACTGGAGGGCATGCTGCTGGCGATTGGGGGAGTAATGTTGCTGGTACCTGGTTTTTTTACCGATGCTATCGGTTTTGTCCTGCTGATCCCCATCCTGCGCCGGGGTATCTACTACCTTATCAAAGCCCGTGCCGTGGTCCATGTGAATACCCGCCAGCGCCGGCCGCAGGGGCAGGGTGATGTAATAGATGGCGAGTACCGGCGCGAGGACGACGAAGATCCCACCTTGCCTCCCCGATAGCGGACGAAAGACCTCCTTTTTACTGTCAGTGCTCGGGAATGGGCCTCTACGGGGCCCAACAGCTATTTTTTTTGCCCGCTAACCATTGAAATCCGCCCCCGCCACCCCCACCTTGGTGGCAAGCCTGAAAGGGCGGTGCTTCCGCCTGCTTGGCGGGGGCTTGAAACCCGAATTTTTGACTTTATATCTAGCGAGTCCGGCAGCGTCGGGCCAGTTATTTGTTTATTCAGCATAGGTTGGAGATAAGAATCCATGAATATTCGTCCTTTACATGATCGCGTTGTGGTTCGCCGCAAGGAAGAAGAGGAAAAAACCGCCGGTGGCATCGTGCTGCCCGGATCCGCCAAAGAGAAGCCCAATCAGGGTGAAGTGGTGGCCGTGGGTAGTGGTCGCGTGCTGGATAACGGCGAGGTGCGCCCCGTGGATGTAAAAGTGGGCGATGTGGTGGTGTTCGGCAAATACGCCGGCAGCGACACCATTGAGATCAACGGCGAAGAGCTGGTGATCCTGAGCGAGAGCGATATCAAGGCGGTACTCGCTTAATCGACCCCCTCTCCCTTTAAACAAATTGACTGAAGGAATTGAACAATGGCAGCAAAAGAAGTGAAATTTGGCGATAGCGCCCGCCAGCGTATGCTCAAAGGCGTGAATGTACTGGCAGACGCCGTTAAGGCCACCCTGGGGCCCAAGGGCCGCAATGTGGTTCTGGAAAAATCCTTTGGTGCCCCCACCGTGACTAAAGACGGTGTTTCGGTAGCCAAGGAAATCACCCTGGAAGACAAGTTTGAAAACATGGGTGCGCAGATGGTCAAAGAAGTGGCCTCTCGCGCTTCCGACGATGCCGGTGACGGCACCACCACAGCCACCGTACTGGCCCAGTCCATCGTTAACGAAGGCCTGAAGTCCGTTGCCGCTGGCATGAACCCCATGGATCTCAAGCGCGGTATCGACAAGGCGGTAACCGAAGCCGTGGCGCATATCCGCTCCATTGCCCAGCCCTGTGCTGACAGCAAATCCATCGCTCAGGTGGGCACCATCTCCGCCAACAGCGACACCAACATCGGTAAAATCATTGCCGATGCCATGGAGAAAGTCGGTAAAGAAGGTGTTATTACCGTAGAAGAGGGCACCAGCCTCGATAACGAGCTGGACGTGGTGGAAGGTATGCAGTTCGACCGCGGCTATCTCTCTCCCTACTTCATCACCAACCAGGACAACATGATGGTGGAGCAGGACGACCCCTTTATCCTGCTGGTGGACAAGAAAATCTCCAACATCCGCGAACTGTTGCCCGTCCTGGAAGCCGTGGCCAAGGCCGGCAAGCCGCTGGTGATCGTGGCCGAGGACGTGGAGGGCGAAGCCCTGGCGACTCTGGTGGTGAACAATATGCGCGGTATTGTCAAAGTGGCCGCCTGTAAGGCGCCCGGCTTTGGTGATCGTCGCAAGGCCATGCTGCAGGATATCGCGGTACTGACCGGCGGCACCGTGATCAGCGAAGAGGTGGGTCTGGATCTGGAAAGCGCCACCCTGGAGCATCTGGGTACCGCCAAGCGCGTAACCATGAGCAAAGAGAACACCACTATCGTGGATGGCGCCGGCAACGCCGACGAAATCAAATCCCGCGTGGCGCAAATTCGCACCCAGATCGAGGAGACCACCTCCGACTACGATCGCGAGAAGCTGCAAGAGCGTCTGGCCAAGCTGGCCGGCGGCGTGGCTGTGATCAAGGTAGGTGCCGCCACCGAGATTGAAATGAAAGAGAAAAAGGCCCGTGTGGAAGATGCTCTGCACGCGACCCGTGCAGCTGTGGAAGAGGGTGTGGTGCCCGGCGGTGGTACCGCCCTGTTGCGCGCCGTGGCGGCCATTGCCGAGCTCACTGGCGACAACGAAGATCAGAACGCCGGTATTGCCATTGCCCGCCGCGCTATGGAATCACCGCTGCGTCAAATCGTGACCAATGCGGGTGAAGAGGCCTCTGTGGTGGCCGAGGCTGTGCGCAAAGGTGACGGTAACTTCGGCTTCAATGCCGCCACCGGCGAGTACGGCGACATGCTGGAAATGGGTATTCTCGACCCCGCCAAGGTAACCCGCACAGCCCTGCAGGCCGCTGGCTCCATTGCCGGCCTGATGATCACCACCGAGGCCATGGTGGCCGACAAGCCTGAGGAAAAAGGCGCCGGCGGTGGTGCCCCCGATATGGGTGGCATGGGCGGCATGGGTGGTATGGGCGGCATGATGTAAGCCTCACTTCCCCTCACAAGGCACCCCAGCGGGTGCCTTGTGCGTTTTTTGGCGTTATACTCGAACGCCTGGCCCACACCATAACAAAACCCTGCGCAATGCAGAGAAGGCCGCATAGCACTACCGTGTTTAGCTAATCAATCAGGAGATTACTATGGCTTTTGAATTACCTCCGCTGCCGTATGCCAAAGATGCCCTGGCACCGCACATCTCGGAAGAGACGCTGGAGTACCACTACGGCAAGCATCACAATACCTATGTGGAAAAACTCAACGGTATGGTGCCCGGTACTGAATATGAAGGTAAATCACTGGAAGAGATCATCAAGACATCTTCCGGCGGTGTGTTTAACAATGCCGCCCAGGTGTGGAACCATACCTTCTACTGGCACTGCCTGAACCCCAATGGCGGTGGCGCGGCTAACGGTAAAGTAGTCGAGGCGATTAATGCTGCTTTCGGCTCCTTCGACAAGTTTAAGGAAGAGTTTACCAACCAGGCAATCGGCAATTTTGGCTCTGGCTGGACCTGGCTGGTGAAAAAATCCGACGGCTCTGTGGCCATCGTCAACACATCCAATGCCGGTACCCCGCTCACCGACAGCAGTGTTACCCCGTTGCTGACTGTCGATGTCTGGGAGCACGCTTACTATATCGACTACCGCAACGCCCGGCCCAAGTATATGGAAGCCTTCTGGGCGCTGGTTAACTGGGATTTTGTCAACGAGAATCTCGGTTGATACATCTGTCAATGTGTTAGTAAAAAGCCGGGGTCTCCCCGGCTTTTTTGTGTCTGCTCGGAAGACTTCATCATTCTGCAGTTCCTGGTGGAGAGGAGAGATGATGGGCGTTGCACACAGGTGACATAGCCTTCATGCTTGATACCTTCTTTTTTGTGATGTTATCTGTTATAAAATCAAGCCATGGTGCGGGGTTACAGGTCCGAGTTCATATTTCATCGTCACAGTTGGATCTGAATAGGCTATCTTCTCCAGTCTATGTTCTTAGGCTCTATTTTACTTTGGTCTCAAATGAGAGCTACCAGGTTGTGGTAGGAGGAGGGTTTCGGTATTGGGAATCTAAACTGCATGTATGATTTGATAAGAGCCGTGTACTGTCGTTTAACATGGAGCAGCGGTAATGTTGGATTTGCTATCATCGAGTGACCACTGGAGTGCTCACGCACGCCAATGGAAGTATGTAAAACCCCCTCTCAGACCGGGAGTTGCCGACGTACAGGTGGTTCAACGCATGGTCAGCGAGCACTCTAGGGCCGAGACTTCTGAGTCTTTACAGGCGTTGTTGCTGGGCGTCACCCCCGAGTTTGTGCAAATGGACTGGCCTTTTAATACCCGCCTGCGGACGGTTGATCGTAACCAGGAAATGATTGATACCGTGTGTCCCCGCAATACCCATTTTGAAGTGGAGAGCATCCGCGGAGATTGGGTTGATTTGCCTGTAGGTTGTCAGTTCGCTGACTGCGTTCTGGGAGATGGATGTTTTACTGTGGTAGACAGCCACGAAGCTCAGCGGGAAGTCTGCCACCAGGTTAGACGTGTACTTAAACCCACAGGGTGTTTTGTCATCCGGCTGTTCGTACAACCGCAAGTGAGGGAAACAGTAGATCAAGTATTTGAGGCGTTGCTGGCGCTGTCTATCGGCAATTTTCATATTTTCAAGTGGCGACTGGCCATGGCTTTACAGGCAGAGCAAGCGCAAAGCGTCAGTGTCCATCAAATTTGGCAGTCATGGCATGATAGGGGTATTTGCGCCCACGAATTATCCTCAAAAACCCATTGGCCCCTGGAGGAAATTCGCACTATTGATGTCTATCGCGAGAGTACGGCGCGCTATAGCTTTTCCAGTCTCACACAAATGCGAACTTTGTTCAGTGAGCAATTTGAGGAGTTAGAATGTCATGTTCCAACGTACGAAATGGGTGATCGCTGTCCCACACTGTTAATGAGACCAAAGCTCTAGCTTCAAGGTACCTTCAATTTTTATGCAGGTTAATCGATCATTTATATATGCTGGTCCCAATCGTCGCGCTGACGTTACTGTCATGGAATGCAAACTGGGTTTTGCATCAAAGGAGAAAGACGCTTTTGCCCAGCTGGGCGGTAGGGCAGCCTGCGAGCAGTTATCAGCACTTCATCCTGCGCTTACAGTAAAGGAGCCTGATGATAGCCTCAGCCTGCTTCATCAACTTGGCGATATCTATGTGCGTCTTTGTATTGCGTTGCAGTGCGCGGCAGGCCATCAGGTAAAAGATGCAACAGTCATTAAGGTTATTCCACCCGATAGTAGTCAGTGTTGGTATGAATACGAAGAACCTGAGACGGGGAAAGGGGCGGGACTTCTGGCCGGTGATGCTATCGGTCTGATACTGAAGACGGTTAACTCTTCTGTCAGCGGCGCGCATGGGATCAAGCTGGAAAAGTCTTTTTTATCCGAACGAATTGAGCATTATTTGCTTCAAGCTGCTGAAAAAGCAATGCCTGCTGACTGTAAGGCCATCTACGATGCTGCCCTGGAGCAGGGTGTACCCGTTTTACGCATGGATCGCCCTCCTTTCCGTCCCACTGAGGGTGACTTTCGGCTGCGATACCACGGTTTATTGTGTGTGGGACATGGCTGTAAACAGCAGACTGTGGACGGCACTTTTTGTGTCAATCGTTCGGAGGCTTCTTTTGCGTTGATTGATAATCGCCAGGCGCTATTTCAGCAGCTGGAAAAAATAGGTGTCCCTCTGCCCGCAGGCGATGTGTATAACTGGTGTACTGGACCGGCTCGGGTAGGCCGGCATGCGGACCGCTTGGGCTATCCGGTGTTTTTAAGAACAAGCCAAAGAGGGGGAGAGCGCTTTTCGGGTGCGGCATTCGCCGATAGAGAGGCTGTTATGAGGGCTGTCCGGGATATTCAACCAGACCACTTTCCATTACTGGTGCAAGCGATGGTGCCCGGTGATACCGTAAAAGTCCTGGTGGCCGGGGAGAAATTAATCGTCTGTCTCATCAAGAATGACCGGGAGAATACCTGGAAGCCCATAACGGGCATTCACCCTGACTTAGTAGCGCTTTCCTTGAGCTTGGCGAAAACTTTTAAGGTAGGCATGACGCTGGTGACATTGGTGTCATCAGATCTTAAGGCGCAGCCGTTGGCGGGCAAGATGGCAATTGTCGATGTTGAATTGGCACCGCGGCTGGATGCTTTGTTTGCACCGGCAGATGAGCACCTTAGGGGTGCGGCAAGCGCCTTTGTTCAGTGGATGATTCCCTCTTCCGGTGCGCGAATTCCTATTGCCGCCGTTACGGGTACGAATGGTAAAACCACTACCTGTAGAATGTTAGAGAAGATTGTATCGACCTCCGGCCTGAATACGGGTTTAGCCTGCTCTGATGGGTGCTATATTAATGACGATAGAGTGACTGAGTTTGAAGACGGAACTCTGTTGGGGCATTTGACACTGCTAACGAACCCGGGTATTGAAGCGGCGGTTTTAGAAGCTACTCGTGGGGGGGCAGGGAGTATAGGCCTGGGTTTTGATCGTTGTGACGTAGCGGTTTGCCTGAATGTTACAGCCGATCACCTGGATGATCACATTGAAACCCACAGCGTTGAAGCATTGGCAGAAGTCAAGCGTAGCATTGTCGAACGCGCCACAAAGGCCGTTGTGCTTAATGCCGATGATCTCCATTGCGCCAACATGATGCCCTATTTGACAGGGCGGCGTATCGGTCTGGTGTCTGTACACAAATCTTTGTCGGACATTCAGTCTATGCACGACAAGGTCGATGCTATGGCACTTCTGGAAACGGAGAACCATTCTACTTGGGTGGTGATATACTCGGGCGATGAACGTTTTGCGGTACTTCCTGTGAACGATATTCCTCTGGCTTTTGGAGGGGCGGCTGAGCACAATGTCATAAATGCTATGCACGCCGCTCTGGCTGCTCATTTCATGGGTATTGAAACTCAGGTAGTGGCTGAAGGTCTGCGTCGTTTGCCCGCCGCTTTTTCTGCGGTGCCAGGGCGCTTGAGCTTTTACCGCCAATTGCCCTTTGACGTGTGTATGGATTATGCACACAACCCGGCCGGGGTTAAAGCCCTGTGCAAATTTACCGATCAATTGACGGTTCGGGGGCGTCGGGTGATTTGCCTTTCGTGCAGTAATAACAATAGTGACGCGTTTATACGAGAAACGGCTGCCGCCGCCGCTGGTCATTTTGATCACTATATCTGTAAAAATTTCGGCCACCTCTTCCAGCGAACGCTTGAGGAAGGCCCCCGGCTCTTGCGTGAAGGCCTACTAGCTGCCGGTGTCCCCACGGAAGCCATTACTTGCCTGGAAATGGAGGAAGAAGACGCTATTGACAGGATTCTGGCATTGGGGTGTGAGGGTGATCTCATGGTGATTATTGGTGGAAAGCGTCGCCAACAATTCTGGCGGCAAATTACGGATGCCGGAGAGGCTGCAAATACTACTGCAGAGCGATAGCTGTTGTTGGCGATTACAGAGTGTCCGGTTGGCAGTGTTGTAATCAAGACACATGATGGAGGTCGGTCGCCGCCTGGCGCTGGGCTAGGTACTATTACTACCTTGTTTCACGCCGGGCACCTCCCTTCTTTTTTGTGGTCATACCTGTTATAACACCCCCATTTGATGAGTATGCTGTAAGGTAGTGTTTAATTATGGAGCGCAAAGAGCCCACGCTGTCCG
>CBFGUT010000042.1:0-15522 GCA_965652265.1 uncultured Cellvibrionaceae bacterium
GACCGAGCGGCTGCTGGCCGAGCAACGCTCGCGCAGTGAATTCACCATGTTGCGCGCGGGTCACTTCCAGCGACTCAATAACGGCCGCCAGGTAACTTATGTGGCGGAGCTGACGGATAGTCGCACCCGCCTCAACACCCTGTTTTTTGCCGAGCTGGGCAGCGACGCTCAGGCCCCCGCGGTGGCGGTGGCTGAATACGGCACCCAGGAAGTGCATCCCGACTATCAGCAACGCTATCTGCAACTCTACAACGGTGTGCGCTACCAGGGGCGACCGGGCCGTGTGGACTATCAGGTGACGGAGTTTGAACTCTTTGCCCAGCACTTACCTGAGCCGGATGTGTCCAGTGGTTATCAGAGTGCCATGGATGCACGCTCCACGGCAGACCTCTGGGCCGAGCAGACGGCGGCCAGCCAGGCGGTGGTGCAGTGGCGCCTGTCCCTGCCCATTCTGGTGTGGGTGGTGGCCCTGATGGCGGTGCCTCTCAGTCGCACCAGCCCGCGGCAGGGGCGCTATGTGAAGATGCTGCCGGCGATTCTTCTATACCTGTTTTATTTGGCGGCCCTCAGCACCCTGCGCAGCAAGATAGAGTCGGGAGCCTTCCCCCTGTGGCCCGGACTGTGGCTGGTGCATGCGGTCTTTTTGCTCATAGCGGTGTTGTTGATGACGGGACTTGAAGGTTGGCGCGGTGTTTTCCGGCGTCTGGGAGGTCTGCGTGGTTCGGCTTGATCGCTATATAATGCGGCAGGTGGCGGCGGCGATTGTCGCCGTGCTGCTGGTGGTGCTGGCACTGGACTTTATCGGCAAACTGATCGAACAGCTGGACCAGTTACGCGGTGACTATACCCTCTATGAGCTGTTGGTCTATGTGAGTTGGGGGCTGCCCCGCAGTATCTACGAATATCTGCCTTATGCAGTATTGGTGGGCTGTCTGATCGGCCTCGGGGTGCTCGCCAACGCCAGTGAGTTGGTGATTATCCGCGCCGCGGGAGTCTCGGTGGCGCGCATCGTGTGGATGGTGCTTAAACCGGTACTGGTATTTATTGCGCTGGGCCTCTTGCTGGGTGAGTATGTCATCCCCTACGCCGACCAGGTGTCCGAAAGTCGGCGTGCACTCGCCCTGGGTTACAAGCAGAATGCCCAGGCTCAGCGAGGGGTCTGGCATCGCGAGGCTGACGAATATATCCATTTCAACGTGATCCTGCCCGATGGCCAGGTCTACGGGGTGACGCGCTACCGCTTTGACGATCTGAACCGATTGCAAGAAGTGAGTTTTGCCGAAGAGGCGAGCTTTGATGGCGGGCAGTGGGAAGAGCGCGAATTGTCCATTACCCGCTTTGCAGAGCAGCAAGTGGTAGCGGAGCGCCTGGCGCGCCGAGAGTGGCAGACCGAACTGACGCCCGGCCTGCTCAATACGGTGGTGGTGCCCCCGGAGGCTCTGTCCATCGGCCGCCTGTTTCAATACACGCGCTACCTGAAAGAACAGTCACTGCACAACAGCGAGTACGCGCTGGCATTCTGGCAGAAGGTGCTGCAGCCGGTGGCCACCGCCAGCCTGGTGTTGATTGCCATTTCGTTTATTTTCGGCCCGTTGCGCGAAGTGAGCATGGGGCAGCGGATTTTTACTGGTGTGGTTTTCGGGATACTCTTTCGCCTGTTACAAAGTCTGCTGGGGCCGTCGAGTATTGTGTTCGGGTTTCCCCCCTTTGTGGCCGTGCTTATTCCGATTCTGTTGTGTCTGGCGTTGGGCTTTTACCTGTTGCGTCGGGCGGGGTGAAGTTTTTCTTCACCACCTGTACGCGGGTGTGGGTGAGGCGGTCGTGCCAGGTAAGCCCCTGGGGATCGAACCAGCGCCAGAAGTACCCCAGCCCCAGTGCCGCCAGTGACACGCAGGCGAGCAAACAGCGCGCCAGGCATTGCCCCCAACTGGCGCGCTCGCCCCGGGCATCGGTCAGCACCAGTTTCCAGGCTTTCATGCCCAGTGTCTGGCCAAAGCGCCGCCAGAACAGGCAGTAAAACCCCACCAACACCAGCATCCAGCCCAGAAATCCGGCGAAACCCATGCGCGCACGCTCACCCGGGGCCGGAACCATATCCAGCACGTGCACCTGGAATGCCAGGACTGCCGCACCATAGGCGATGCTGATGGCGATTAACAACAGGCCGTCGTATACCAGGGCGGCAAGGCGTCTGCCGACGCCCGCGCTGGGGTAGTGAGTTGTCGGGGGCATAGTCTCTTCTGGCAAGCGTTTAGTCATTGTCTTCCCGGGGCCCGGCTTCACTGATACAGAAACTCAGGGTGTGTGGATTTTGCGGGCCGGGAGCCTGTCCCAGCCCCAGGTAGCCGCGCCCGGTCAGGGGCGCCTCTTCGCGGCGAATATAGAGCGGCTCGCGGGCGTTCTCCGGCAACAAATAAGTGCCGTTGGTGCTGTGGTCGGCCAGTACGTACTTGCCCCGGCGGTAGAGAATATCACAGTGCTCGCGGGAGGCCCGGGCACTGTTTACCACCAACTGGGCGCGCAGAGCCTCCCGCCCCAGCGAGAAGGGCGTCTTGTCGGGCGTGATGTGGATATGCGCTTGGGGGCCCGTCAGCCAGAGGCTGTGCTCGCTCAATGTCGATTGCATATCGGGCAGAGACATGACCCGGGTGGCGTTATGCGCCTGGGTGGGTGTCTCCCAGAGCAGCCGATAAATGGTCTGGCTGATCTTGCCGCCCTTGAGCTGAACCTGGTCAAAGGTCTGGCAATAGCTGCGCAGGGTTTTACCCAGGGCCTCAGCGGCCATTGCGGTGATCACAATTTGATTGGCACGGGCAATATGAGCCACAGCGGCGGCGTCGTTGACCACATCACCGAATACATCGCCTTCGGTATCCAGTAAGGTCTCGCCAAAGGCAATGCCAATGCGGATGGCCAGATCCTGACCGGATGTGTACAGGGCCTGTTGCATGGCAATAGCGGCTCGACAGGCGTCCTCCGCCGTCTCAAAGCGCGCCATAATCTCGTCGCCCAGGGTTTTCACCACCTGGCCGCGAAACTCCCGGGTCAGTGTTTTCAGTGTTTCCAGTGTGGAATCCACCGAGCGTTTGGCGATGGTATTGCCCAGGTGTTTGTACAGTCCTGAGCTGCCGGAGACATCGGCAAACATCACGGCTTGTCGCTGGCGATGGTCTGGCATGCTAGGCTTCCTTTATGAAGACGGCATTATAGCAGCTTGCGATTGACTGAGGTGGAGGAAGAGAGGATGCGACCGGCGTGGTTATTACTGGTGTGTTTGCTGGGCAGTGTGGCCGGTGCTGAGCAGTACTGTCGCGACTATAAAGCGGCCACCACACCCGATGAGGATTTTGTTGTTCACCAGAATGGCACGGTTACTCACCGCGAGAGTGGCTTAATGTGGATGCGCTGCAGCCTGGGGCAGACCTGGACAGGCACCACCTGCGAGGGCTATGCCAGCAAGCACAATTGGCGCGATGCCGTGCAACTAGGTGATGAACAGCAGTTCGGCGGCCATGACGACTGGCGTCTACCGGAGAAACAGGAGCTGGAGGCGCTGCTCGAAAAGCGCTGCGAGACCCCCATGATCAACCTGTCGATATTTCCCAATACCCCCAGTGGCTGGTACTGGACCGCCTCCATGCCGGGACTGGAGGATGACAGTCATATGGCCTGGTATGTGAGCTTCTCCCTGGGTCGGGTACACAATCAACAAAAAGACAACAATAATCGGGTGCGGTTGGTGCGGACACTTTGAGAGTCAAGCGCGAATCGCCGAGTCATCGATCGTTGATCGTGGGGCTTATTGCGTCCGCGGCGGGCAGTTCACTTGTTGATCAATGGGCGGGATAACATAAGATGGTACCAGAGGCCGGACTCGAACCGGCACGGGTTTTACCCCATCGGATTTTGAATCCGACGTGTCTACCAATTTCACCACTCTGGCACAAAACAGGCCTGAACCTGTTGGGGGCGTGATTATAACAGTGGGTTTGGCGCCGTCAACTGCTGTTTTATCGCCACGCGATGAGGCTGGCCTCAAGCCCTGTTTTCCGCTACCCTTGCCGCCCTCAATTAACCATGCGGCCATAGCCGGCCCCGATGCCCATGCAGCGACAGGATTTTGATTACCACCTGCCCGATGAACTGATTGCCCGTGTGCCGGCGCGTGAGCGGCGTGGCAGCCGTTTACTCTACCTGGACGGCCCTACCGGTGATGTGGCGCACCGTCAGTTTCCCGATATTCTCGAGTATCTGCATCCCGGCGATCTGATGATCTTTAATGACACCCGAGTGATACGTGCGCGCCTTTTCGGTCGCAAAGCCAGCGGCGGTAAGCTGGAAATACTCATTGAACGTATTGTGGATGAACATACCGCACTGGCGCATGTGCGTGCCAGTAAGTCGCCCGCTCCCGGTACGGAATTGCTGCTGGAAGACGACACCCGCTTGCGGGTCAGCCGTCGCGAGCAGGCGCTGTTTGAGCTCGAGTTCCCGTCCGAACCGGTATTGTCGGTGCTGGAGCGGCTCGGCCATATTCCACTGCCACCCTATATTGACCGGGCTGACACCGCCGAGGATGAGGAGCGCTACCAGACCGTCTACGCGCGTCGCGAAGGGGCGGTGGCGGCGCCAACCGCCGGGCTGCACTTTGACGAAGCCCTGCTGGAGGCTATTAATCAGCGCGGTGTCAACACGGCCTTTGTGACCCTGCATGTGGGGGCGGGGACTTTTCAGCCTGTGCGGGTGGACGATATTGTCACTCACACCATGCACAGTGAAGTTATTGATATCAGTCAGGCGGTCTGCGACCAGATTGCGGCCACCCGTCGTGCCGGTGGTCGAGTTGTCGCCGTGGGCACCACCAGTGTGCGCTGCCTGGAGTCGACTGCGCGCGTTGGCGGGGGCACACCCGTGGCCTATAGCGGTGAAACGGATATTTTTATTTACCCCGGCTACAAGTTCCGGGTGGTGGATGCGTTGGTGACCAATTTTCATCTGCCCGAATCCACACTATTGATGCTGGTATCGGCGTTTGCCGGCTACCGCCATACGCTGCAGGCTTATACCGAAGCGGTCAGGGAAGGCTACCGGTTTTTCAGTTATGGCGATGCCATGTTGATTACCCGCAATCCCGATGCGGCCGAGCAACCTGTCGGCGCTTTTGATTGACCCACGACCACTGAGAGAAATTCGAAACCATGAAACGCCAGTGCCATATGACCTTTGCTGTGACGGCCACCGATGGTCGGGCGCGGCGCGGCTACCTGCAGTTTCCTCGCGGTCGGGTGGAGACGCCCGCCTTTATGCCGGTGGGTACCTATGGCACCGTCAAGGGCATGACTCCCCGGGACATTGTCGACACGGGCGCTGAGATTATCCTCGGCAACACTTTTCATCTGATGCTGCGCCCCGGTACCCAGGTGGTTAAGGCCCATGGAGATCTGCATGATTTTATGCAGTGGCCGGGGCCCATCCTCACCGATTCCGGAGGCTTCCAGGTGTTCAGCCTGGGGAAATTGCGCAAAATCAGTGAAGAGGGTGTGAGCTTTCGTTCGCCCGTGGATGGCAGTCCGGTCACCCTCAATCCGGAAATTGCCATGCAGGTGCAGCACGACCTGGGGGCGGATATTGTCATGATCTTTGACGAGTGCACGCCCTATCCGGCCACTGCCACCGAAGCGCGCCAATCCATGGAGTTATCCCTGCGTTGGGCGGCCCGCTCAAAGACCGCGCACGGCGAGAGTCCGGCGGCCCTGTTTGGCATTGTTCAGGGAGGTATGTATGAAAACCTGCGTGCTGAATCCCTGGCCGGGCTACAGGCGATAGGGTTTGATGGCTATGCGATTGGTGGACTGTCTGTGGGGGAACCCAAGGCGGAGATGCTGCGTGTGCTGGAGGGAGTGACACCGCTGATGCCGGTGGAGCGGCCGCGCTACCTGATGGGGGTGGGTAAGCCCGAGGATATTGTCGAGGCGGTGCGCCGCGGAGTGGATATGTTCGACTGTGTCATGCCCACCCGCAATGCCCGCAATGGCCACCTGTTTACTGCCGAGGGGGTGGTTAAAATCCGCAATGCCCGGCACCGCGAGGATACCGGACCGCTGGACCCCCAGTGCGATTGTTATACCTGCACCCACTTCAGCCGCGCCTATTTGCACCATTTGGACAAATGTGGCGAAATTCTCGGCGCTCAGCTCAACACCATTCACAACCTGCGCTTTTACCAGACACTGATGGCGGGGCTGCGCGAGGCCATTGGGGCAGGTAACCTTGAAGCCTATGTCGCGGATTTCTATCGTCGCCAGGGCCGGGAAGTGCCACCGCTGTAGCGGACGGCAGCGGCGCGTGATTGTTGTCGGCGCGGATTTCGGTATAATTCCGACCCACATTCGCCGCCGGGCAGGGCTTGTAATTGACAAGTCTGGTGCCATATCTGCCCGCATAGATCAATAACAGGCCTGCTTTGTGCCTCGCACACCTGCCTATAACCGCCGGGCTTCGGCACCGGTGCACAATTACGGATGTTGTTATGCCAAATCGCTATCCGCTGTGGAAATACCTGCTGGTGCTCATGGTGGCACTACTCGGTTGCCTCTACGCCGCTCCCAATCTCTTTCCCCCCGACAACGCCATTCAGATTTCCGGCGATACCGGTGGCAAAACCGTGGGGGCTGCAGTGCTGGCTCAGGCGGAACAGGCCCTGCAGGAAGCGGGCATCGACTACTTCGGCGCGACTGAAACAGGCACTTCGGCAGAGCTGCGTTTCACCAGTGGCGAGGCACAGCTGGCGGCCAAAAAAGCGGTACAGCAGGCGCTGGGCGAGGGCTATGTGGTGGCCCTGAATCAGGCGCCCACCACGCCCGACTGGCTCGAAGCCCTGGGCGGCAGCCCCATGCGGCTGGGGCTGGATCTGCGCGGTGGTGTGCACTTTTTGCTGGAGGTGGATACCGATTCGGCCATCGCCAAGCGCCAGGAGACCTCGGCCGAGGAAATGAAGGCGGCCCTGCGCGATGAGCGGCTGCGCTATACGCGTGTCGAGGTTGAGGGCACTCGTATTCAGGCGCGTTTCCGCGACGCCGAACAGCGCGACCAGGCCATCAGCCTGCTGCGCCGCGATTTTATCCAGATGCTGTTTACGCCGGTGGATGATGGGGCACCGGGATTTGTGGCCGACCTCAGTGAGACGGCGGTGCGCGAAATTGAACAGTACGCCCTGGGTCAGAACCTCACCACTCTGCGCAAGCGGGTGAATGAACTGGGTGTTTCCGAGCCTGTGGTACAGAGCCAGGGGAGAAACCGCATTATTGTGCAATTGCCCGGGGTACAGGATACCGCCGAGGCAAAGCGGGTTATCGGTAAAACCGCCAATCTGGAGTTTCGCCTGGAGGCCACCACGGACACCCTGATGGCGAACCGGGAGGATTTCAGTTACCAGGGGTCGACGGCTAGTCTGGAACGCAATGTGATTCTGACCGGTGACCACGTGGCCAATGCCACCACCAGTGTCGATCCCGAGACCAGCCAGCCGCAGGTGAATATTACCCTCGACAGTCTGGGTGGCAACAAAATGAATCACGCTACCCGCGGCAATATCGGCCGGCGCATGGCGGTGTTGTTTATCGAGTTCAAGACGCGCATGGTCCCCGGCGAGGATGAGGATGGCAATCCCGCCATGGTGCCCGAGCAGTATGTGGAGAGTGAGGTCATCAGCCTCGCCACCATTCAATCGGCGCTGGGAGTACAGTTTCGTATTACCGGGCTGGAGTCGCCCAGTGCCGCTTCAGAGCTGGCGCTAATGTTGCGCGCCGGTGCCCTGGCAGCGCCCATGTATTTTGTCGAGGAACGCACTATTGGTCCTTCACTGGGCGCTGAGAATATTGCCCTCGGCATCAAGTCCATGCAGTGGGGCATGGCGCTGGTGGTCCTGTTTATGCTGGTTTACTACCGCGTCTTCGGCATTTTTGCCTGCGTGGCACTGACGGTCAACATGTTGCTGCTGGTGGCGGTGATGTCCATGCTGGGCGCCACGCTCACCCTGCCCGGTATCGCCGGTATCGTATTGACGGTGGGCATGGCTGTGGACGCCAATGTGCTGATTTACTCGCGCATACGGGAGGAACTGAAATACGGGGCGTCACCGCAGACGGCCATTTCGGCGGGCTACAATCGCGCCTTCGTCAGTATTCTCGATGCCAACCTCACCACCCTGATTGTCGCCGTGATTCTGTACGCCATCGGCTCCGGCCCGGTCAAGGGTTTTGCGGTGACACTGTCCATCGGCATCCTGACCTCCATGTTTACCTCGCTGGTGGGCACCCGCGCCCTGGCCAACCTGGTGTACGGCGGACGCAAAAACCTCAAGAAACTCTGGATATAACGCGAGCGCAGCCATGAGTAGTGAAAAAGTTCTGAATTTTATGGCCTGGCGCAAGCCGGCCGCTATCCTTTCACTGGTTCTGATAGTGCTGTCTGTCGGTTCGCTGGCGGTTAACGGCTTGAAACTGGGTCTGGATTTTACCGGTGGCGCCCAGGTGGAAGTGAGTTTTGACAAAGCCGCCGACATCGTGGCCATTCGTGACCTCTTGGCTCGGCAGGGCTTGGAAAACCCGGTAGCGGTATTCTTTGGCAGCGACAGTGAAGTGCTGATCCGCACCCAGGGCGCCATGGAGGATGGCGCCCTGGCGCTGTTGCGCCAGCGCCTCGCGGAGTTGGATGCCGAGGCGGAAATTACCCTGCTGGAGCGGGCGCCGCAGGAGGAGGACGACTACTCCCAGTTGCTGACCCTCTCCAGTGTGCGGTTGCAGACCGTCCGCGAGGCCGGGCTGCTGGAAAATGAATACTATGGACAGGTGGAGTACCGCGGTGTGGAGCAGGGCGTGCAACTGCTGGTGGAGCGCTCCCTCGACGCCGGCTATACCGACTATCTGCTGGACCAACTGGCCGCCGTCAATGACAGCGGCGTGGAACTGGTGCGCAGGGAATTCGTGGGGCCGCAAATTGGCGACGAGCTGCGCGACGATGGCGGCATCGGCGTGCTGGTGGCCCTGCTGGTGGTGATGGCCTATGTGGCGGTGCGCTTCCAGTACAAGTTCTCCCTGGGCGCCGTGACGGCGCTGGTGCACGATGTCATTATTGTGCTCGGTGCCTTCTCACTGTTCCAGATCGATTTTGACCTGACCGTACTGGCGGCGGTGCTGGCGGTCATCGGGTACTCCATCAACGATACCATTGTGGTCTACGACCGCATTCGCGAGAACTTCCCCAAGCTGCGACGCGCCGATACGGCCGAGGTGATCAACGTTTCCATGACGCAGGTGTATGAGCGCACACTGATTACCTCCTTGACCACGCTGCTGGTGCTGGTGATGCTGTTTGTTTTTGGCGGCGAGTTGATCAAGGGTTTTGCCCTGGCGCTGATTGTGGGCGTGACCGTGGGTACCTACTCATCCCTCTACACGGCCTCGAACCTGCTGGTGCTGCTGAAACTGACTCGCGAGGACTTGATGCCGCCCGAGCGCGAGGAATCCGAGGTCGATCAGATGCCCTGACCCCGTCGTCGGCAGTGCTGGTCAGCGCTGCCGTTTTCGGCTAAGGTGGAGTCATCAACACGACTACCTGGGCGGAGTGGGTGATGGCATCCAGGCACACGACCCTCGGCCATGCCGACAATATCGACGAGCTAAATCTCGATGATTTGCGGGCGCTGGTACACCGCTACCAGCGTACTTTCAACGGCAGTGGCTACGGGTTCTGGGAGTGGGACCTCACCACCGGCTATATCGATTGGTCCGGGGGGTTCTGGCAACGGCTCGGTTACACGGATGCCGACCGAGAAGCCCTTAGTGATGCCAACCGTTTCCCCATCTATATTCATCCCGATGACCGTGAGATGCTGTTCGAATCGGTGCGCCATCACCTGCGTACCGCCGAGCCTCTCAATCTGTCCTACCGCTTGTTAACCAAGGCCGGTCACTATATCTGGACACAGGTCAAGGCCGACTCCATCCGCGATCAAAGTGGCCGCGCGCTGTATATTTCCGGGGTTAATTTCGATATCACTGAAATGAAACACGTGGAAGCCGCCCTGCGGGAAAGTGAGGCGCGGCAGGCACGTATTATCCAGGCCTCCAACGACGGCATTTGGGAGTGGTACGCCGAGCGCGGCGGTTTTTATTTCTCCAGTCGATGCTGGGAGCAGTTGGGCTATATTGAGACGGAGGACAAGCTAACCCCCGACCCCGATCGCCTGCGCCAGTGGCGCAATCATATTCACCCAGAGGATCTGCCGCGGTTTGACGCCACGCTGAAAAAACATCTGCAGGGCGCGGGGTCGTTTGACATTGAATACCGGGTGTTTACCAAGCAGGGTGACGTCCGTTGGATTCGCGCCCGTGGACGCGCGACGCTGGATGGCAAGGGTGCGCCGGTGCGTATGTCGGGAACCAATATGGACGTCACCGATATCAAATTGGCCGAGGAGCGGGTAGTGCAGGCCAAGGAAATGGCCGAACAGGCCAACCGTGCCAAAAGCGAGTTTCTCTCCAGCATGAGTCACGAGCTGCGCACACCGCTCAATGCCATTCTCGGTTATGTGCAGTTATTTGAATACGACGATAATCTGCAGCATGTGCAAAAGGACAATGTGGCCGAAATCCGCCGTGCCGGTGAACACCTGCTGCGATTAATCAATGACGTCCTGGATTTGGCGAAAATCGAATCGGGTACGCTGCAATCCGACTTGCAGTCGGTGCTCTTGTCGCGGACTCTCGATGAGTGCTTTACGCTGGTGCAGCCCCAGGCTGGAGTGAAGGGCATCAGTGTACACATGGACTGTGGGGAGCTGCAGAAAACCTGTGTCAGCGCCGACCCGGTGCGTCTGAAGCAGGCATTGTTGAACCTGTTGAGTAATGCCATCAAATACAATCGCGTGGGTGGCGAAGTGCAGGTGTCGCTGATACGCGTGGATAAACGCTATGTACGCGTCAGCGTGCGTGACACCGGTCTGGGTATTGCCCCCGCCCGACACCGGGAAGTCTTTCAGCCCTTCAATCGCTTGCATGCGGAAAACAGCAAAATTGAAGGTTCCGGGGTGGGGCTGGTGATTACCAAGCAACTGGTGGAGATGATGGGGGGGCGTATTGGTTTTGCCAGCGAACCTAATGTGGGCAGTTGTTTCTGGCTGGATTTGCCGGAAGAGGGAGCCGGTGGAATAGTGGAGGAAATGCCGCCTGAGGAGCCGGCGCAATCAACCAGCGAGCCACTGGCGATTGCGGTACCCTGCCGTATTCTCTATATCGAGGATAACCCCTCTAATATTCGTCTGCTGCAACAGTTTTTTCGACGTTACCGGCAGGTGACCTTTGAGGTGGCGGAAGATCCCTGGCGGGGCGTTTACCGCGCCCGGCAATTACCCCCGGATGTTGTGATTCTGGATATCAACCTGCCGGGATTGAGTGGTTTTGATATTCTCAAGGTATTGCAGCAAGATCCTCTGACGGCACGCATCCCGGTTATTGCCCTGTCTGCCAATGTCATGCAAGTGGATGTGCAAAAGGCGTTGAGCGCGGGATTTTATCGTTACCTAACCAAGCCCATCAACATCGCACGTCTGGTGTCCACCCTGAATACTCTGCTGGGCGGCGATAATCGGTCACTGCTGGAAGGGGAGGTGGTGGCAGAGCCCCCCACCACACAATCGGAAGCGGAAGGCTGACAGCCAGCAGGCGCAGGCTGTTAAAGATGCCCCATGTGCTTTTGCACACTTTGCAGGATGGGTTTGAACACCTTGGGGGTACCGCATACCAGATTGCCACTGTCGTAAAAGTCGTTGCCGCCTTTGAAGTCGCTGATCAGTCCACCGGCTTCCTTCACCAGCAGCAGGCCAGCGGCAATATCCCAGGGTTTGAGGTTCATTTCCCAGAAGGCGTCAAAACGGCCGGCGGCCACATAGGCCAGGTCCAGGGCCGCCGAGCCCGGCCGGCGAATGCCCGCCGTCTGCCCGGCTATTTCCTGAAGCGCTGCCAAGTAGGCGGAGATATGCTGCAGGGCGTAACCGCTGAAGGGGATACCGGTACCTATAATCGCGCCGTTAAGCCCTTTGCGGCTGGAGACGCGAATGCGGCGGCCATTGAGAGCGGCACCGCGCCCGCGGCTGGCGGTAAACTCCTCGCGTTTGATGGGGTCGTAAACCACCGCGTGCTCAATTTGTCCCTTGCGGCGACAGGCGATAGACACGGCGAAATGAGGGATACCGTGAATAAAGTTGGTGGTGCCGTCCAGCGGATCGATAACCCACTCATAGTCGGGGTCTTTGCCGGTCTGGGTGCCGCCTTCTTCGCCCACAATAGTATGGTCCGGATAGGCTTTGCGCAGGTGATAGATAATCTCTTTCTCCGCCGCCTTGTCGATGTCGGTGACAAAGTCATTGCGATCTTTTTCCTCGATCGCCACCAGATCCACGCGTTCAAGCGCGCGCTCAATCAGTTCGCCGGCCTTGCGCGCGGCGCGCAGGGCAATCGTCAGCATGGGTTCCATAGAGCACCATCAGATACAGATATATAAAGAACGAAGGCCGGGGCCGAGTGGCGCCGGTCAAGGGGCGGCGATTATAGCAACCGGCGCGGCCTGACTCCAGTAAAACCGCACTGGTACTCGCTGGCCCGTAAGTTTGCTAGAATGCCGCGCTTTTATAACCGTCGAGGGCGCGCAATGAGCGGCAGAGGCAATCTGGATAACATTCGCATGGTGCTGGTGAACACTTCCCATCCGGGCAATATCGGCGGCGCGGCGCGGGCGTTGAAGAATATGGGCCTGTCGCGGCTTTATCTGGTCGCGCCGCGGGATTTCCCGGCGGAAAAAGCGGTGTGGCGCGCCGCCGGCGCCCTGGATGTGCTGGATGCGGCGGTGGTGGTGGATTCACTGGACGAAGCCATTGCCGGCTGTGGGCTGGTGGTGGGGACTTCTGCCCGCGAGAGGCGTATTCCCTGGCCACTGCTCAACCCGCGCGAGTGTGGTGAGCGCGCCATCGCCGAGTCGGGCGAACATGAAGTGGCCATACTGTTTGGCCGCGAGGATCGCGGGCTCACCAACGAAGAGCTGCACAAGTGCCACTACCATGTGCATATTCCCGCCAATGAAGATTACAGCTCGCTCAATCTCGCCGCCGCCGTGCAGGTGATCGCCTATGAGATGCGCATGGCGCACCTCAGCGACGCCGAGGGCAGGGCACCCAGCTACACTCACTGGGATATGCCTCCCGCCAAGGTGGAGGCTCTGGAACACTACTACGAGCACCTGCAGCAAACCCTGGAAACCCTGGGCTTCCTCGAACCGGATAACCCCCGCCAGACCATGACCCGCTTGCGCCGCCTCTACGGCCGCGTGCGGGTGGACGAAATGGAGTTGGGTATTCTGCGCGGTATGCTGACCGCCACCCAGAACTATATTTATCACACCGACCGCAAAATCAAGGCGCTGCAGGGCGATGACTGAGCAGTGCTTGGCATTGTCGCAATAGTTGAGTAAAATACTAGGGTATTTATTCAGTGACGAGGGCGACTAGCCCGGGGTAACCCCTATGAGACTGACAACCAAGGGACGCTATGCGGTCACCGCCATGCTCGATCTGGCGCTGCACGCTCATGCCGGACCGGTAAGTCTGGCGGATATCTCCGCGCGCCAGGGTATTTCCCTGTCCTATCTGGAGCAGTTGTTTGCCAAATTGCGACGCGAACAACTGGTGCGCAGCGTTCGCGGTCCGGGAGGCGGCTATTGTCTCGCCAACGAGGCCGCTGAGGTGTCGGTGGCCCAGGTGGTGGATGCGGTGAGTGAGTCCATGGATGCGACCCGCTGTCGCGGTAAGGGCGACTGTCAGGATGGCGAAATCTGCATCACTCACCACCTGTGGCAGGACTTGAGTGGCCAGATTCACTCGTTTTTGAACGCCATCTCCCTGGCCGACCTGGTGCAGCGCCGCGATATTCGCGCCGTCTGCGAGCGCCAGGACAACCGCTATGCCGAACAGCAAATCCTCTGCAGTGATTTGCGGGAGAGCCGGGTCTGATGCAGCCGATTTACCTGGACTACGCCGCCACCACGCCAGTGGCGCCGGAAGTGGCCGAGGCCATGGGTGGCTGTCTGACACTGGAGGGTAACTTTGCCAACCCGGCCTCGCGCTCCCATGTGTATGGCTGGCGTGCCGAGGAAGCGGTGGAGAGTGCGCGCGGTGAACTGGCTGAATTGATCGGCGCCGATGCGCGCGAAATCGTCTGGACCAGCGGTGCCACGGAGGCCAATAACCTGGCGCTCAAGGGTTTTTTTGAAACCCTGGCATTCAGCGGTCATATGCTGGTGTCGACCGTGGAACACAAGGCGGTGCTGGACCCGGCACAGTGGTTGACCACGCGGGGCGTGGCTGTAGATTTTATTGCGTCAGACAGTACGGGACAAATCACGGTGGAGGCGGTGCGCGCGGCGCTGCGCAAGGATACCCGCCTGGTGAGTGTCATGTTGGTCAACAATGAATTGGGAACCATCAACCCCATTGCCGACATTGCCGCCCTGTGCCGCGAGGCTGGTTGCCGCCTGCACGTGGATGCCGCCCAGGCGGTGGGCAAGTTGCCGGTGGATGTCAGGGCGCTGGATGTGGACCTGCTGTCAATCTCAGCACACAAGATGTATGGCCCCAAGGGTATAGGCGCGCTTTATGTGCGCCGCTCGGCCGAAGTGAATATCGCCGCGCAAATTCACGGGGGCGGGCACGAGCGACAGATGCGATCGGGTACCCTGGCTACCCACCAGTGTGTGGGATTTGGTGTGGCCTGTCGGCTGGCGGCGGAAAAGCTGGATACCGAGCCGGCACGCATTGCCCGACTGCGCGACCGTCTGTGGGAGGGTGTGCGCCATTTACCGGGTGTACGCCTCAATGGCCATCCCCGCGAGCGGGTAAGTGGTCATCTCAATCTGGCCTTTGCCGGCCTGGATGGCGAGATGTTGTTGCTGGGTTTGCGCGAGCTGGCGGTGTCTTCGGGTTCCGCCTGTACCTCAGCCAGCCTTGCGCCCAGCTATGTGCTTCGGGCCATTGGTCTGGATGAAGCCACGGCACTCGCTTCTTTGCGCCTCAGCCTGGGGCGCTATACCACCGAGGCGGAAGTGGATCGCGCCGTGGCTCATATTGGCGAAGTGGTCACCAAGCTCTACGCCAAGGCCAGTTGAGGTCCGCCCGGCGAATCGTAAACAACCACAAGGGCAGCCCACTGCCCCCTGAATACACTGCCCGGCAGCACCCTGGCCGGCAGTACCGTGATAGTTCAGCGGGAAAATCCCGCACGCCCTTCGGGGCCAAGAGGTGAATTATGTCTGAACAGGTGGAAAAGCTGATCAGAAAGGAGTATGCGGCTGGTTTTCATACCAGCATTGACGCCGATACTCTGCCGCCCGGACTAAACGAAGATGTGATTCGTTTTATCTCCGCGCGCAAAAACGAGCCGGAGTGGTTGCTTGGGTGGCGGCTGCAGGCATTTC
>CBFGUT010000043.1:0-15460 GCA_965652265.1 uncultured Cellvibrionaceae bacterium
AATCAAAAACTAGGAGTCTTTATCAGTTTTGTTTTTTGCCATCACTTCTTCGGTCACATTCCTGGGTGCCTCGGCGTAGCGCAGGAACTCCATGCTATAGGTTGCACGACCCTGGGTAGCGGAACGCAAATCAGTGGCATAGCCAAACATTTCCGCCAGCGGTACCTCGGCGTTAACAATCTTACCGGAGGAGCTTTCATCCATACCCTGAATCAGGCCGCGACGACGGTTGAGGTCGCCCACCACGTCACCCATGTTTTCTTCAGGGGTAACCACTTCCACCTTCATCATGGGCTCGAGCAACACAGCACCGCCCTGCTGGGCCAGCTTCTTGGTCGCCATAGAGGCAGCGATCTTAAACGCCATCTCGTTAGAGTCCACGTCGTGGAAAGAACCGTCGTACAAAGCGGCCTTCAGGCCCAGCAGCGGGTAGCCGGCCAGTACACCGTTTTTCATCTGCTCGGTAATACCCTTTTCCACCGCAGGGATGTATTCCTTGGGAACCACACCGCCAACGATTTCGTTAACAAACTCCAGGCCTTCGGCGTTTTCATCTTCCGCCGGCGAGAAGCGAATCCAGACGTGACCGTACTGACCGCGACCACCAGATTGACGCACGAACTTACCTTCGATTTCGCAAGTGTTGGTGATGCGTTCGCGATAGGCCACTTGGGGCTTACCGATGTTGGCTTCCACATTGAACTCGCGACGCATACGGTCGACGATGATGTCCAGATGCAGCTCGCCCATACCACCAATAATGGTCTGCCCGGTTTCCTCGTCCGTTTTCACGCGGAAAGAGGGGTCTTCCTGGGCCAGTTTACCCAGTGCAACGCCCATTTTTTCCTGGTCCGCTTTACTTTTGGGCTCCACCGCCACGTGAATCACCGGCTCGGGGAATTCCATGCGCTCCAGGGTAATCACACTGTTGGGGTCGCACAGGGTGTCCCCGGTGGTGACGTCTTTAAAGCCAATACCTGCAGCGATATCGACGGCGAGAACTTCCTTGATTTCCTTGCGGTCATTGGCGTGCATTTGCACCATACGGCCTACACGCTCTTTCTTGCCTTTTACCGGATTGAAAACGGAATCACCGGAATTCAGCTTGCCCGAGTAAACGCGGAAAAATGTCAGCGTGCCCACAAAGGGGTCGGTGGCGATTTTAAAAGCCAATGCGGCGAAAGGCGCGTCGTCATCGGCTTCGCGCGTATCCACAGTGTCCTTGCCATCGTCGAGTATACCCTCGATGGCACGCACCTGGTTCGGCGCCGGCAAGTATTCAATAACGGCGTCCAATACTGCCTGTACGCCCTTGTTTTTAAAGGCTGAGCCGCCCAGGACAGGGACGATTTCGTTGGCCAGGGTGCGTTTGCGAAGACCGGCCTTGATTTCCTCTTCGGTCAGTTCTTCACCTTCGAGGTATTTGTTCATGACTTCATCGTCGGCTTCGGCCGCGGCCTCTACCAGAAACTCACGCATTTCCTGACAGGTTTCCAGCATATCGGCCGGAATGTCCTGGTACTCAAAAGTCATGCCCTGGTCTTCTTCATTCCAGATAATGGCCTTCATTTTTACCAGGTCAACCACGCCCTTGAACTCGTCTTCGGAGCCGATAGTCATTTGCAGCGGTACCGCGTTGGCACCCAGACGATCGCGCAGTTGCTTGATTACGCGCAGGTAATCAGCCCCGGTGCGGTCCATTTTATTGACGAATACCATACGCGGTACTTCGTACTTATTGGCCTGGCGCCAAACCGTTTCAGTTTGCGGCTGTACACCGGAGGAACCACACAGCACCACAATGGCACCGTCCAGTACACGCAGGGAGCGCTCTACCTCAATGGTAAAGTCAACGTGTCCGGGGGTGTCGATGATGTTGATGCGATGCTCGTCAAACTGTGCGCCCATACCGCGCCAGAAGGCGGTTACAGCCGCAGAGGTAATGGTGATGCCACGCTCTTGTTCCTGGGCCATCCAGTCGGTGGTAGCAGCACCATCGTGCACCTCACCAATCTTGTGAGACAGGCCAGTATAGAAAAGTACACGTTCGGTGGTGGTGGTTTTACCAGCATCAACGTGTGCGCAGATACCGATGTTGCGGTAGCGTGCAATAGGAGTTTTACGTGCCACGGCTGTATTCCCCAGTTTCCAAATTCTCTAAATGGTAAAAGGCAGCCATAGTAGCTGCCTTTTGTTTCGCAAAGCTTACAGATTAAAAACGGTAATGCGAGAAAGCTTTGTTGGCCTCTGCCATACGATGCACGTCTTCGCGCTTCTTCACTGCAGAGCCCTTGCCCTGTGAGGCATCCATCAATTCACCCGCCAGACGTGCCGGCATGGATTTCTCACCGCGACCGCGGGAGTAATCCACCAGCCAACGCATGGCCAGGGCGGTACGACGCGAGGGACGCACTTCCACGGGCACTTGGTAGGTGGCACCGCCCACACGGCGGGATTTCACTTCCACCAGCGGAGCAATATTTTCCAAAGCCTCATCAAACACTTCAATCGGATCGCGATTGGCTTTGTCCTTCACGATGTCCAGGGCGCCGTATACGATTTTCTCAGCTACGGATTTCTTGCCACTGATCATCACGTGGTTCATAAATTTCGCCAAAGTGACATTGCCGTACTTGGGATCTGGCAAGACTTCGCGCTTGGCGACGACTCTTCTTCTTGGCATGTTAATAGCCTCTCTTCAGGATGTTTCTAAGACGACGCTCTTGTTAACCGGCAGCCATTGTGCCTGTGGCAAGCGCGCTTAGCCTTACTCGGTTCACCACCGAAAACGTTGTCCGGTATTGCCCGGGGGCATTACTTGGGACGCTTGGTACCGTACTTGGAGCGACCCTGTTTGCGGTTGTTAACACCGGAAGTATCCAGTGAACCGCGAACAGTGTGATAGCGCACACCCGGCAAGTCCTTTACACGACCGCCACGGATCAGCACCACACTGTGCTCTTGCAGGTTGTGTCCTTCACCACCAATATAGGAGGTCACCTCGAAGCCATTGGTCAGGCGCACACGGCAAACTTTACGCAGCGCTGAGTTCGGCTTTTTCGGTGTGGTAGTGTAAACACGTGTGCAAACACCGCGCTTTTGCGGGTTTGCCTGCAGAGCAGGTACGTCGCTCTTTTGAACCTTACGTTTTCTCGGCTTACGAACCAACTGGTTGATCGTTGCCATGAAAATAAACTCCACACAATATATAGGCCTTCAGGGAAGGCGCGTTAACTAAAGAGGGCACAGCCCTCCCCACTTCAGAAAAAGCGGGTGGCGCATTGTAAAGATGCCACCCGCCCACGTCAAGGCAAAACACACCCCTGCCACCCCCGGGAGAGGGCGGCAGGGGTCATATACCATGACCCGCTCAGAGAGCGTTATTCTTCGCTGGACTTCAGCGCCTCGGTCAAGGCCGCTTCCACGTCCTCGGCACTGACGCCTGTTTCAGCAAATTCCAGGGCTTCCTCACGGCGGCGCTTGCGCTCGTTGTGGTAGGTCAAACCTGTACCCGCCGGGATCAGACGACCCACCACCACATTCTCCTTGAGGCCACGCAGATGGTCTTTCTTGCCGGTAACAGCCGCTTCGGTCAGCACCCGTGTGGTCTCCTGGAAGGAGGCTGCGGAGATGAAAGACTCGGTCGCCAGCGATGCCTTGGTAATGCCCAGCAGCAGACGCTCGAAACGTCCCGGCTGCTTGTCTTCGGCGCGCAGACGCTCGTTCTCTTCCAGCACCTGGGTATATTCCACCTGCTCTCCCTTCACGAAGCTGGAATCACCCATTTCGGTAATTTCCACCTTGCGCAGCATCTGGCGAACAATGGTCTCAACGTGCTTGTCGTTGATTTTTACACCCTGCAGACGGTAAACGTCCTGGATCTCGTTGGTGATGTAGTTGGCCAGCGCCGCTACACCCTTGAGGCGCAGGATATCGTGCGGGTTGCTGGGACCATCAGACACGACTTCCCCCTTCTCCACCTGTTCACCTTCGAACACGGTGAGCTGGCGATGTTTGGGAATCAGCACTTCGTAATGGGTAGAGCCATCGTCCAGCGGTTGACCATCGCTGGGCGTGATCATCAAACGGCGCTTGCCCTTGGTTTCCTTACCGAAGGAGACGGTACCGGAGATTTCCGCCAGGATAGACGGCTCCTTGGGCTTGCGCGCCTCAAAAAGGTCGGCAACCCGCGGCAGACCACCGGTAATATCCCGGGTTTTGGAGCCTTCCTGCGGAATACGGGCGATAACGTCGCCCACTTCGATCATGTCCTTGTCGTTGATGCTCAGAATAGCCTGGGCCGGCAGCAGGTAGTGAGCCGGCATAGTCGTATTCGGCAGGCACAGTTCCTTGCCTTTGGCATCGGTCAGCGTGATGGCCGGACGCATGTCCTTGCCCGCCGAGGGACGCTCGGCCGGGTCCATCACCTCAATGGATGACAGGCCGGTGATCTCATCCGTCTGACGACGTACGGACAGGTTGTCCTCCATACCGGAGAAGTTCACCTGGCCGGCCACCTCGGAAACAATCGGGTGAGTGTGGGGGTCCCACTTGGCGACAATCTGGCCGCCCTCAACCTGCTCCCCATCTTTCACCGAAATTACGGCGCCATAGGGAATTTTATACCGCTCGCGCTCGCTGCCACTGGCGTCGGCCACGGCCAGCTCACCGGAGCGGGACACCGCCACCAGATTGCCTGCAGAGTTGGTCACCACCTTGACATTGATCAGACGGATGGAGCCTTCCTGCTTCACCTGCACACTGTCGGCCGCCGAGGCCCGCGAAGCCGCACCACCAATGTGGAAGGTACGCATGGTCAACTGAGTACCCGGCTCACCGATGGACTGGGCCGCGATAACACCCACGGCCTCACCGACGTTAACGCGGTGGCCGCGCGCCAGGTCGCGACCGTAACACATGGAGCAAATACCCACGCGGGCGTCACAGGTAATGGGAGAGCGAACACACACTTCGTCGATACCCATGCCCTCAATGCGACCTACCCAGGCCTCATCGATCATGGTGCCGGCGGGGACCAGAATCTCGTCGCTGCCGGGGCGTACCACGTCGCGCGCCACTACCCGACCGAGAATACGGTCGCCCAGTGACTCGATCACATCACCACCTTCAATAACAGGTGACATCAACAGACCTTCATCGGTACCACAGTCGTTGCTGGTAACCACCAGGTCCTGGGCCACATCCACCAGGCGACGGGTCAGGTAACCGGAGTTGGCGGTTTTCAAAGCGGTATCCGCCAGACCCTTACGTGCACCGTGGGTGGAGATAAAGTACTGACCCACGTTCAGGCCTTCGCGGAAGTTGGCGGTAATGGGCGCCTCGATAATGGAGCCGTCCGGCTTGGCCATCAGGCCGCGCATACCCGCCAGCTGACGAATCTGTGCCGGGCTACCCCGGGCACCCGAGTCGGCGTACATAAATACGGAGTTAAAGGAATCCTGCTGTTCCTCCTCGCCATCGCGATTGACCACCGACTCGTAACTGATACCGTCCATCATCGACTTGGCCACCAGGTCGTTGGCGCGTGACCAGATATCGATGACCTTGTTGTATTTCTCACCGGCCGTTACCAAACCAGAAGCAAACTGGGTTTCAATTTCCTTCACCTCGGCTTCGGCGCGGGCGACGATGTCGTACTTCTCTTCGGGAATGGCAAAGTCGTTCACGCCGATGGATGAGCCCGACTTGGTGGAGAAGTCGTAACCCATATACATCAGGCGGTCGGCAAAAATCACTGTGGACTTCAGGCCCACTGCACGGTAGCAGTGGTTGATGACTCCGGAAATTGCCTTTTTCACCATGGCGCGGTTAATCATTTCGAAGGGAATGCCTTCGGGCACAATTTCCCACAACAACATGCGACCGACCGTGGTATCGACAATGCGGGTCTGCTCGGTTTTTTCGCCCTCGGTGCCGATCAACACTTCGCGGATGCGTGTTTTGATACGCGCCTGCAGATCCACCTGCTGACCGTAGTAAGCACGCGATACCTCTTTCACATCGGCAAAAATCATACCCTCACCACGGGCGTTAACGCGCTCGCGCGTCATCCAGTAGAGACCCAACACCACGTCCTGGGACGGTACGATAATGGGCTCGCCGGATGCCGGAGAGAGAATGTTGTTGGTGGACATCATCAGCGCGCGCGCTTCCAGCTGGGCTTCCAGTGTCAGCGGCACGTGAACGGCCATCTGGTCACCGTCGAAGTCGGCGTTATAGGCGGCGCACACCAGCGGATGTAATTGAATGGCTTTACCTTCAATCAGTACCGGCTCAAAGGCCTGAATACCCAGGCGGTGCAGGGTCGGCGCACGGTTGAGCAGCACCGGGTGCTCGCGGATAACCTCGTCGAGAATATCCCAAACCACAGCTTCTTCACGCTCCACCATTTTCTTGGCGGCTTTGATGGTGGTGGCCAGCCCGCGCAGCTCCAGTTTGCTGAAGATGAAGGGCTTGAACAGTTCCAGTGCCATTTTCTTGGGCAGACCGCACTGGTGCAGACGCAGGGTCGGACCCACCACGATCACCGAACGACCGGAGTAGTCCACACGCTTGCCCAGCAGGTTCTGACGGAAACGACCCTGCTTACCTTTAATCATGTCGGCCAGGGATTTCAGCGGACGCTTGTTGGAGCCGGTGATGGCGCGACCGCGGCGGCCGTTGTCCAGCAGGGCATCGACAGATTCCTGCAGCAAACGCTTCTCGTTGCGCACAATGATATCGGGCGCATTCAGATCTAGCAGACGCTTCAGACGATTGTTGCGGTTGATGACCCGACGGTACAAATCGTTGAGGTCGGAAGTGGCAAAACGACCACCATCCAGCGGCACCAGCGGGCGCAAATCCGGCGGCAATACCGGCAGCACTTCCATTACCATCCACTCGGGCTTGTTGCCGGAAAAGTGGAAAGCCTCCAGCAGCTTCAGGCGCTTGGAGTACTTCTTGATCTTGGTTTCCGAGTTGGTATTGGGGATCTCCTCTCGCAGGAACTGGATTTCCTGTTCGAGATCGATATCCATCATCAGCGACTTGATAGCCTCGGCGCCCATTTGCGCTTCGAACTCATCGCCAAACTCTTCCATGGCTTCGAAGTATTGCTCGTCGGTCAACAGTTGACCGCGCTCCAGGGTGGTCATACCCGGATCGGTCACCACGTAGGATTCAAAGTAAAGCACGCGTTCGATGTCGCGCAGGGTCATGTCCAGCAGCAAACCGATACGGCTGGGCAGCGACTTCAGGAACCAGATATGTGCAACCGGGCTGGCCAGCTCGATATGACCCATGCGCTCGCGACGCACCTTGGCCAGCGTCACTTCCACGCCACATTTTTCACAAATAATGCCACGGTGCTTCATGCGCTTGTACTTGCCGCACAAGCACTCGTAATCCTTCACCGGGCCGAAGATCTTGGCACAGAAAAGACCTTCACGCTCGGGCTTGAAGGTGCGGTAGTTAATGGTCTCTGGCTTTTTGACTTCACCAAACGACCAGGAGCGAATCATCTCCGGAGAGGCCAGGCCAATCCGGATAGCATCAAACTCTTCGACTTGTCCCTGGGACTTGAGCAAATTAAGTAAGTCTTTCAAGGCACTTCCTCCAATGGGCTTCAGTAGGTGCGCGATGTGCGCCGAGTGGGGCCGCAGCCCCACTGATACCGATATTTTTCAAGGGACATTTAGTCGTCTTGTTCCAGTTCCATATTGATACCGAGGGCACGGATCTCTTTAACCAGTACGTTAAAGGACTCGGGCATACCCGGCTCCATACGGTGGTCGCCATCCACAATGTTTTTGTACATTTTGGTACGGCCGGCCACGTCGTCGGATTTCACCGTCAGCATCTCCTGCAGGGTATAGGCGGCACCATAAGCTTCCAGCGCCCAGACCTCCATCTCCCCGAAGCGCTGACCACCGAACTGGGCCTTACCACCCAACGGCTGCTGGGTTACCAGGCTGTAAGAACCGGTGGAACGCGCGTGCATCTTGTCATCCACCAGGTGGTTCAGCTTCAGCATATACATGTAGCCCACAGTCACCGGACGCTGGAAGGCATCCCCCGTGCGGCCATCATAGAGCTTCATTTGACCCGACTCGGGCAGATCCGCCAGACGCAACAGCGCTTTGATCTCATGCTCCTTGGCACCATCGAACACCGGTGTCGCCATGGGCACGCCGTCGCGCAGGTTGCCGGCCAGATCCATGACTTCTTCGTCGCTAAAGGACTTCAGGTCTTCCTTAACGGCCACATCACCGGTCTTGTTGTAGATTTCTTCCAGGAACTTGCGCACCTCGGCTACCGCGCGTTGCTCACGCAACATGGCATCGATCTGGCTGCCCAATCCCTTCGCTGCCAAGCCCAGGTGGGTTTCCAGTACCTGGCCCACGTTCATACGCGAAGGCACACCCAAGGGGTTGAGGACGATATCGACCGGCTCACCTTTCTCGTCATAGGGCATATCTTCAACCGGCATAATCACCGAAATCACACCCTTGTTCCCGTGTCGACCGGCCATTTTGTCGCCCGGCTGAATACGGCGCTTGATGGCCAGGTAGACCTTGACGATTTTCAGCACGCCCGGTGCCAGATCGTCGCCCGTGGAGAGCTTGCGTTTCTTGTCCTCGAAGCGCTCGTCCAGATTTTTACGGCGCTCTGCCAGCAATTGCTCGGCGCGATCGATCTGCTCGTTCAACGCCTCGTCGGCAACGCGCAGCTTGAACCACTGTTCGCTCTGCAGACCGTCGAGCAATTCGTCCGTCAGTACGTCGCCTTTCTTCACACCCTTGCCCGCCGCCACTTTCTGGCCCTTGAGCACGGAACGCAGACGCTCCAGGGTGGCCGCTTCCATGATGCGGTATTCTTCATTCAGATCCTTGCGCACTTCGTCCAGATGGGATTTTTCAATCTCCAGCGAGCGCTGATCTTTCTCCAGACCATCACGGGTAAAGACCTGCACGTCAATAACAGTGCCCTTGGTACTGGAAGGCACACGCAGGGAGGTATCTTTAACGTCAGAGGCTTTCTCACCAAAAATGGCGCGCAACAGTTTTTCTTCCGGCGTCAGCTGAGTTTCACCCTTGGGTGTTACCTTGCCCACCAGAATGTCACCACCGCCCACTTCGGCACCGATGTAAACAATGCCCGACTCATCCAGCTTGGACAGGGCACTTTCGCCGACATTAGGAATATCGGAAGTGATTTCCTCGCTGCCCAGTTTGGTATCGCGGGCAATACAGGTCAGTTCCTGAATATGGATCGTGGTGAAACGATCATCTTCAACCACTCGCTCGGACACCAGGATGGAGTCCTCGAAGTTGTAGCCATTCCAGGGCATGAAGGCGATACGCATATTCTGCCCCAGGGCCAGCTCGCCCATATCCACGGAGGGGCCATCGGCAAGAATATCGCCGCGCTGCACCACATCGCCCACATTGACGATGGGGCGCTGGTTAATACAGGTATTCTGGTTGGAACGGGTGTACTTGATCAGGTTGTAGATATCGACACCGGCCTCACCGGATTCCACCTCACCGTCGTGCACCTTCACCACAATGCGACCGGCATCCACACGATCAATCACGCCGCCGCGCTTGGCCACCACGCACACGCCCGAGTCAGAGGCCACATTGCGCTCCATACCCGTGCCCACCAGCGGCTTCTGCACTTTCAGTGTCGGCACCGCCTGACGCTGCATATTGGAACCCATCAAGGCGCGGTTGGCGTCATCGTGTTCCAGGAAGGGAATCAGCGACGCGGCAATGGAAACCACCTGACGTGGTGACACATCCATCAACTGCACTTCGGATGAACTTTTCAGGGTAAATTCATTCTGGTGGCGAACCGACACCAGATCTTCCACCAGCTCACCCTTGGCATTCAGCTTGGCCGACGCCTGGGCAATGACGAACTCCGCCTCATTAATGGCCGACAGAAATTCAATCTCGTCGGTTACCTTACCGTCCACTACTTTGCGGTAGGGCGTCTCCAGGAAGCCATAGCTGTTGGTACGGGCATAGGTAGCCAGCGAGTTAATCAGACCAATGTTCGGCCCTTCCGGTGTTTCAATCGGGCAGACGCGACCATAGTGGGTGGGATGCACGTCGCGCACCTCAAAGCCCGCGCGCTCGCGAGTCAAACCACCAGGGCCCAAAGCCGAGACGCGACGCTTGTGGGTCACTTCCGACAGCGGGTTGTTTTGATCCATAAACTGGGACAGCTGGCTGGAACCAAAAAACTCCTTGATAGCAGCGGCGACCGGCTTGGCATTGATCAGGTCCTGAGGCATCAGTCCCTCGCTCTCGGCCATGGACAAACGCTCCTTGACGGCGCGCTCGACGCGAACCAGCCCCACGCGGAACTGATTTTCAGCCATTTCACCCACCGAGCGGATGCGGCGGTTACCCAGGTGGTCGATATCGTCCACCACTCCCTTACCGTTACGGATATCGATGAGTGTTTTCAGTACATCGACGATATCATCATTGGACAGGGTACCTTCACCAAACTCGTTTTCACGCCCCAGACGACGGTTAAACTTCATCCGTCCCACAGCGGACAGATCGTAGCGCTCCTGGGTAAAAAACAGATTGTTAAACAGGGCTTCGGCCGACTCCTTGGTGGGCGGCTCGCCCGGACGCATCATGCGATAGATTTCCACCAGGGCTTCCAGCTGAGAGCGGGTGGGATCAATGCGCAGCGTCTCGGAAATAAAGGGGCCACAATCCAATTCGTTGGTATAAAGTGTCTCAATGTTGGACACACCGGCCTTGGCCAGTTTATCCAGCACTTCTTCGGTAATTTCGGTGTTACATTCCAGCAACACTTCACCGGTTTCGCTGTCGATCACATCTTTGGCCAATGAACGACCTAAAAGGTACTCTGCAGGCACGGCCATCTCGTCGATGCCCGCCTTCTCCAACTGGCGAATATGGCGCGCGGTAATGCGACGCCCCTCTTCCACCAGTACCTTGCCTTTCTTGTCTTTAATATCAAAGGTGGCCACATCGCCGCGCAGGCGCGAAGGCACCACCTTGAAGGTAAACTGTCCGTCTTCGCCCAGCGTGAAGGTGCTGGTTTCGAAGAACATTTCCAGCATTTGCTCAGAGGTGAAACCGAGCGCGCGCAACAGAATACTTGCCGGCAACTTGCGGCGGCGATCTATACGCACATAAACCAGATCCTTGGGATCAAACTCAAAGTCCAGCCAGGAACCACGGTAGGGAATAATCCGGGCGCTATACAGCAGCTTGCCGGACGAATGGGTCTTGCCCTTATCGTGATCAAAAAATACGCCGGGAGAGCGATGCAGTTGTGACACAATCACACGCTCAGTGCCATTAACCACAAAGGTACCGTTATCGGTCATGAGCGGAATTTCGCCCATGTAGACTTCCTGCTCCTTGATATCCTTGATAGCCTTGTTGGACGATTCTTTATCGTAGATAATCAGTCGTACTTTGACGCGCAAGGGAGCCGCATAGGTGACGCCGCGCAGGATACACTCGCTGACATCAAAGGCCGCCTTGCCCAGGCTATAGCTGACATATTCAAGTGCGGCATTGCCGGAATAACTGGCAATGGGGAATACTGAGCGAAAGGCAGCGTGCAGACCCATGTCCTCACGATTGTCTATCAGAGTATTTTCCTGTGTAAACCTCCTGTAAGAATCCAGCTGAATCGCCAAAAGGTAAGGCACATCCATGACATGAGGCAGTTTGCCAAAGTCTTTGCGGATACGTTTTTTCTCAGTGTATGAGTAAGCCATCTGTATTCCCCAGCTTGTTCACGGATCGGGCTATTGCACAGCCACAAAAGCACCCTGGTGCTCGGTCTCAATCTTCCATTTGTTGAAAGCTCGCGCATTGGCAGCTGTCAATTGATACAACGCCTTACGGTGCGTTGCGGTCCTGTAACAGAAACGGAAAAAGGCTGGCGGGTTAGCCCCACCAGCCCAGCGTCCAACCAATGGCCAGACTTGCCTGCATCAAGCTTATTTGAGCTCGGCGCTGGCACCCGCTTCTTGCAGCTTGGCAACAGCCGCTTCTGCGTCTTCTTTGGAAACACCTTCTTTTACTGCCTTGGGTGCACTTTCAACCAGTTCCTTGGCTTCTTTCAGGCCCAGACCTGTGATTTCACGCACGGCTTTAATGGCGTTTACTTTCTTCTCGCCAGCGGAGGTCAGAACCACATCAAACTCGGTCTTCTCCTCGGCAGCACCGCCGGCATCACCAGCAGGGCCGGCAACCACAGCAGCAGCAGCGGAAACGCCAAATTTTTCTTCCATAGCGGAAACCAGTTCCACCACATCTTTCACAGACATCTCAGCGATAGCATCGATGATATCTTCTTTACTCAGAGACATGTCTCAATTCCTATATAGTCGGGAGCCAGGGGCTCGAATGATTAGATCAAAGGGCCAATAATCAGGCCGCTTCCTGTTCTTTCTGATCGCGAACGGCAGCCAGTGTACGTACCAGCTTGCCAGCAGCTGCTTCTTTCATCACGCTCATCAGCTTGGCGATGGCTTCGTCGTAGGTCGGCAGTGATGCCAACATAGCAACGTCCACAAGTTCGCCTTCAAAAGCTGCTGATTTCAACTCCAGGTTTTCGTTATCTTTTGCAAAATCTCGCAAAATACGCGCACCCGCACCGGGATGCTCACTGGAGAAGGCAATCAGGGTAGGACCGACGAAGCTTTCAACCAGACATTCGTAGTCAGTACCCTCAACAGCGCGACGGGCCAGTGTATTGCGTACAACTTTAAGCCATACGCCATGTTCACGGGCCTCTTTACGCAGAGCAGTCATCTTTGCCACAGTAACGCCGCGTGAATCGGCAACCACGGCAGACAGAGCGCTCTTCGCAGCTTCCTGGACTTCAGCGACGATCGCTTTTTTACCATCAAGTCCTAATGCCACGGGATTTCTCCTGCTTTGACAGAATCAATCTGTCGTTTCACTTTAGTGTGGGCCAAGGCCCACACCCCAATTCGGTGAAATCTTCCGCCGAGCGGAAGGGGATCCACCGTCTGCGTAGGCCAGATTAAGGCTCAGGTAACCCCTCGCCACCTACGGTCTTTGACGGCCTGTGGTCGAGCCACAGACCCCAAAGTCATGCCCTGGCTTAAACCGCCAGAGAGGATTGATCAATCACCAGGCCCGGACCCATGGTCGTGCTCAGTGAGATCTTCTTCAAATACACACCTTTGGCGGTTGACGGCTTGGCTTTTTTCAAATCAGCCAACAGCGCTTCCAGGTTTTCCTTCAGTGCCGGCGCTTCAAAAGACAACTTGCCGATACCGCCGTGGATAATACCGCCCTTATCGGCGCGATAGCGCACCTGACCGGCCTTGGCGTTTTTAACCGCGGTGGCCACATCGGGTGTCACGGTGCCGGTTTTCGGGTTGGGCATCAGGCCACGAGGACCCAACACCTGACCCAGTTGACCTACCACGCGCATGGCGTCGGGGCTGGCAACCACCACGTCAAAATCCATCATGCCGCCTTTGACTTCGGCCGCCAGTTCGTCCATGCCGACAAAGTCGGCACCCGCTGCCTTGGCAGCTTCGGCATTGGCACCCTGGGCAAACACGGCGACGCGTACATCTTTACCATTGCCGTGCGGCAGAGTGGTGGCACCGCGAACGGCCTGGTCGGATTTGCGCGGATCGATACCCAGATTAATGGACACATCCACGGATTCAGCGAACTTAACAGCACTGACTTCCTTCAGCAGGGACACAGCCTCTTCCAGAGAGTACTGGCGGGTGCGGTCGATTTTTTCAGCGATAGCGCGCTGACGCTTGGACAATTTAGCCATCTTATACACCCTCCACTTCAAGACCCATCGCGCGCGCAGAGCCGGCGATTGTACGTACGGCGGCATCCATATCGGCTGCCGTCAAGTCAGGGGCCTTCGCGGTAGCGATTTCTTCAAGCTGGGCACGAGTCACGGTACCCACTTTCTGGGTGTTGGGACGCGCGGAGCCGCTCTTGATACCAGCCGCTTTCTTCAGCAGGAAGGAAGCGGGCGGTGTCTTCATTTCAAAGGTAAAGCTGCGATCACTGTAAACACTGATCACAACGGGCACGGGCGCACCGGCCTCCAGGTTTTGAGTCTGGGCGTTAAACGCCTTACAGAACTCCATGATGTTCACACCGTGTTGACCGAGTGCCGGACCAACCGGAGGACTGGGGTTTGCTTTGCCTGCACCAACTTGCAATTTGATGTAGGCTGTTACTTTCTTGGCCATCTCATTGACTCCTGTTGTGGGTGGTAACGCCTCAAGGTCACTGTCAGCAGCGGCCCGTCACTGGCTCCCCGTTTTTCCCGGGGGCACAACCCCCGAGGACGCAAAAACCTTCCCCTGTTCACAACAAAGGAAGGTGTTGAAACAAAACTGTCTGTACGCTTTACGCGTTATCAGGTCTTTTCAACCTGACCAAATTCGAGCTCCACCGGTGTGGACCGGCCAAAAATCAATACCGCGACCCGCAGCCGGCTCTTTTCGTAATTCACTTCCTCGACAACGCCATTAAAGTCGTTGAAGGGGCCATCGATAACACGCACCATTTCACCGGGCTCGAACATGGTTTTCGGCTTGGGCTTCTCGATGGAGTCATCCACGCGCTGCAAAATCAGCTCAGCTTCCCGGTCGGTAATCGGAGCGGGCTTGTCAGCCTTGCCGCCGATAAAGCCCATCACCCGCGGGGTATCCTTGACCAGGTGCCAGCTGTCATCATTCAGCTCCATCTGCACCAGCACATAACCGGGGAAGAATTTGCGCTCGCTCTTGCGCTTCTGGCCGCCGCGCATCTCCACCACCTCTTCGGTGGGCACCAGCACTTCGCCAAACAGGTCCTGCATGCCGTGCAACTCAATGCGCTCGCGCAAGGAATTGGCGACCCGCTTTTCATATCCGGAATAGGCGTGAACCACGTACCAACGCTTCGCCATGAGCTATCTACCCTATTATCCTGGAGGCGAGAAAACCTAAGATGGTGTCGATCCCCCAGAGAATTAACGCCATTACGATGACCACAGCGACCACCAACAGCGTTGTCTGGTTGGTTTCCTGGCGGGTGGGCCATACCACCTTGCGCACTTCCACCACCGACTCCTGCAACAGCCGCCACAGGGCGTTGCCCTTGGCTGTCTGGTAGGCGATAACCAGGGCCACTACAGCCAGCGCCAACAGTGCCAGCACGCGGTACAGCAAAGGTTGTGCGGAGTAAATGGAGTTGCCCACTACTCCCACGGCGACAGCGGCAATGACCAATGCCCACTTCAGGGCATCAAAGCGGTATTCCCTTGTCTCGGCTTTTGAACTCATAGCTGCACCAACCTACAGACAACCTTGATAATGGCAGGCCAGGAGGGACTCGAACCCCCGACATTCGGTTTTGGAGACCGACGTTCTACCGGGCTGAACTAATCCCCTGCA
>CBFGUT010000044.1:0-15317 GCA_965652265.1 uncultured Cellvibrionaceae bacterium
CGCCTGGTTGGCGCGAGTGTAGCGAGCCACGCCATTGAGCAACAGGTTATAGCCAAAAAAACCACCCAGATACACTTTACTGGCCGCCAGGTAGGCCTCGGCATCCTCATCGCGCACTGCCCCGGCAGCCGAGGGGATCAGGAAATCGTGATTTTTCTTGTAATTGATGCCCAGTGAAATCTGCGGCACAGAGGTAAACAAAAGGTCACCTGCCACACGGACTTTAATACCTGCTATGGTTTGCTCAATGGTGGTATCGGCAACGCTCAGTGCCGCCGACAAGTTCTCGTGCTGCAGTCGCTGGCGCGCCAGACTTATCTCCACGCGATTGTGCCAGCTCCAATTGGCACCTACTGCCTGCAAGGCGTAATCCGGTGTACCCAGGGCACTGATAAACGCTGTTCCGCCCTGCTCTTCCCGGGCACCGTAGCCTGCCAGGGCCGCCAGGGGTACTATACCCCCACCCGCATTGCCCTCAACGGTAGTGGCGCCACCGGTGGCGATAATACGGCTGCGATCCTGCTCGGCCATAACAATCTCCGCCAGGAACATCATACAAAACAGCCAGTAAAAACTACGCATGATGCTCGCCCGATAGAAATGCTTGAGCCCAGTCGTCGAACGCTTCTACCGACAGCGGCTTACTGTAATAATACCCCTGCAATATATCGCACTGATTTTCCAGTAACCAGTCGCGTGCACTCGCCGTTTCCACGCCCTCTGCAGTAATACTCAGGCCCAGGGTATGGCCCAGCTCTATGGTGGATTTAACGATTTGCTGATCATTCTTGTCGACATCGAGATTAATCACAAATGACTTATCGATCTTCAGCTCATGTACCGGCAGTTTCTTCAATTGGGAGAGCGATGAGAAACCGGTGCCATAATCATCAATAGACAGTTTAAAACCCATGTCATCCAGCCGGTGCAACGTTTTCAGGCTTCTGTCCGCTTCGCGCATAATCGCGCTCTCAGTGACTTCCAGGTAAATTCTACTGGCCAGCAACTGGTGTTTTTCCGCCAAGGCAGCAATAAAATCGGGAAGATCTTCTTCCAGCAAATCCAGCACAGACAGGTTAACCGACAGGGTTAGATCAATACCGGCTTTTTTAAGGGCTTCAGCAGCGGCAAAAGACCGCGCTAGCACCCAGCGCGTGAGCAGGGAAATCTGCCCCGCGCTTTCAATAACACTGATAAATTCCTCAGGGCTGACAAATCCCATCTGGGGATGTATCCAGCGAATTAATACCTCAGCACCCAATGCTTTTGCGTTGTGTGGATTAATTTTGGGCTGCAAATAAATTTGCATCTCATTGTTGGTAAAGGCTGCTGGGTATTCCGTCAATATCTGCAACCGGCGTAAATGTTTTTCATCCCACCCCTGTTGATAGCCGCAGGTTTTTATATGACTTAAACGAGCCTTGCCCAGCGCCAGGTTGGCGCGGCGCAGTAGAATCTCGGGGTGGTCACCATCCAGGGGGTAAGTGGCATAACCCACGTTCAGATCGATATGCACATCGATGGTATCCAGCGTTAAATTACTACCAAACGCCTCGTGTACTAGTGCCAGACCCGCAGCAGGCTTTGCCCCTTCCAGTACCAGCAAATATTCGTCACTACCCAGTCTGACGACGGCTTGTTCACCCGCCACTTCCTGCAGGCGTTGCGCCACCTGGGTTAATACCTTGTCGCCCGTTTCAGCACTCAGGGCGTCGTTTATCTGGGTGAATTTTTGGATATCAGCCACCGCCACCACAACAGTGGTTTGCTCAGCTCTTGCCCGCTCCAGAGCGGCATGCAACCGGGGGAAGACCTGGGAGCGGTTGGCCAACCCAGTCAAGGCATCGTGCTCAGCCTGGTGGATAATCTCTTTCTCGCGCTCGGCAATGGCAAACTGCATTTGGTTAAAGGCACGCGCCAAATCGCCCAATTCGTCGGCGGACTTCGCGGGAACCTCACTGGCGTAATCGCCCGCCGCCATTTTACGCGCGCTGGCAGCCAGCTCCTGTACGGGACGTGTCACACTTCTGGCCATTAACAACGCCAGTAAACCGGCCGCCAACAAAAACGAAAATGCGATGGTCAGCAGCTGGGTATTCAGAACCGCAAAGGGCTGCATGGCCTGCTCCAGTGGCACTTGCAATACAGCGACCACATGCTGGGGTTCTCGCGCGACGATGACACGGTTGTTGAGCGTCTCATTGGCCAGCCAGGTACTGGCTTGATCGGCCCGCCAGTGATCGGGCAGTTGTGCCAGCGAGTGATTATTTTCAACGGCCAGAGTGCCGGCCAGATAACTGACCCGGCCTTCGTGTTGACGCCATATGGAAATATCCAGGTCTGTCAATCGTTGTAAATGTTGTGCCAGAGCTTCATCGACCTTGAAACCCACCCCGGCAATGGCTACCGGCAAGGGTGCGCGAACGGGCGCGAATACAAACTGGTATAACTGACCGTCCAAAACAATGGGAGCATAGCGAGGCTCATCCAGGTTCTGGTAGTCGGCCAGCGCGCGGGACAACAAGGCGAAACTCTCATCGTCAATTGCATGACTGCTGGCTAACAGCTCACCGGTGGGTTTAACCACCAGTGCCATATCGGCACTCACACGCTGACGATGATTATTCAGCGCGGAAACAATCGTTTCCCCATCGGAGGTGGCAACGGCTTCCTTAAAGCCATAATCGTCCACTAACACCCCTACCGATAGCGCCAGTTGGCCGGCGCGCTCCTGCATCAACTGGGAAAAGAGTTCACCCACACGCTCCAGATCGTGGTAGGCCTGATTAATCACAGCGCCGCGAATGACCGTACGGGTGGCCAGATAAATCGCCAGCACCAACACCAGAACCAGTGCCAGCAGGATCAGCAGCAATTTATAGCGATAGGTCAGGCGCATTAGCGGTCAAACAATGCCTCAAGTTCGGTTCGCGGTTGCGACTCGCGCGGGTCAGGTGCAAGCGCCCCAATTGTCAAAGTGACGGCTTCCGCCGAAACAGATAACTGTCCCTGCACAGGCTCGATCAGTTGTGGATGCTGAATCTGGTAGTGCAGCTTCCGCTCGGGAAAGTCGGCAAAATTTGCCCGACCAGTCCGGTCGGTCACCGCGAAGAAAGGTGTATCCACCACATAGATATACCCCAGCATATCATCGTGAATATTACAGCCCAACACGACTTTTCCCGCCTGCTCAAACCGTACTGGCTCGGCGGTCGTTCCGTGATAGAGACGCAATTCAAAACGTTTGGCGGGGGAAAAGGAATAGACATGATGGCGAATATTGTCACTGTTGGGAAAGTGAACTTCGGTACCTGCCATCACGGCGGAGACATAGGGCACAAACTGCCGGTCGCGCTGATCGACTTCGGCCCGCATGGGCTTCCCAGGGTTTTCAGCCGGCCTCGGTTTATCCACAGGAAATAGTGCCACCACCGCATGAGTCAGCGGGTTGCCGCTGTCATCGACCAGCTTCACATCCAGAGCCATACACAGCGGCGACAGAGCCAGGAGTGCGCCCGCTATCAGTTTGTGTCCGGCTCGTAAGATCATACTTATTCCTGCGGTTCACTGATCGATTCAGCAATCATACACTGATTGCGACCCGCCGCCTTGGCGGCATAGAGTGCTTTATCGGCCCGGGCGAAGAGTTGATCCGGGGTTTCGCTCTGACGATACTGGGCAATCCCCACAGACATGGTCAGCTCCACCGGGTTTTCCCGGTAGCGGAAATCGGTCTTGGCAATGGCGGCGCGAATTTTATCCAGTGCAGTAAACGCCTGCTCGGCCGTGGTTTCCGGCAGGATAATGACAAATTCCTCGCCGCCATAGCGACCAAAAAAATCCACTTCGCGCAGGCGTTTGGCAATGGCGCCGCTCAACACGGTCAATACCCGATCACCCGCCTGATGACCGAGGCTGTCATTGATTTTTTTAAAATAGTCCAGATCACAGACCGCGAGCGTCAGCGAATTGCCGTAGCGTTTACAACGCACCAGTTCCTGCTCCATGCGTTCATTGAAAGCCTCGCGGTTGGGCATACCCGTGAGGGGGTCATGCAGGGCCTTGTGCCGCTGTTGTTCCAGTATCTCTCGATTCTCTCGCGCGGCCTGCTCCATGGTTTGCAGGCGGGAAGCCAGCACTTCCAGCTGCTGGTGCAGAGGTTGATCCTGGCTGGCGCTGCGCTGAAAACTGTCCAACACCGCGCGAATACCACCCAGCTTTTCCTGCACCTGATGTTGCAGGGTTTTGAGATCGCGCGCCTCAGTCACATGAGTCTGTAGAGTAGACACCTGCTGTAACATATCCGCTTGCAAAGTGTCGGAGGCTTGCTCCAGCGCCTGACTCTGGCTGGCGACGGCGCCCATGCTGCCGTATATATCCGCCAGCTCCGTATCCACCTGGTTGAGATACTGGGCATAGGCCCGGGTGGCTGCAACATAGGCCGCCATCACCAGATCGCGTACCTGCTCCAGCACGGGTATCAAATCGGCATTGCTGATGCCCTCCTGCAGGCGCTGCTGCAACTGCTGGACGTCCTCGGGCGCCAGTGCCTGTGCCTCCACACTGGCCAGCAGTTCAGTGATAATACTGCGCAATTGCAGGGACACCGTTTCGCTGTCGCGCAAACTGGCATTGGGATTCAGCTCAAAGACGGCGCGGTCGGGCTTGGAGGACGATTCTTCCGGCGTAGTGGCGAAATTTTTCTCGGTTTTACCCAGCCAGCGGGATAGCAAACCAGGGGGGTCGGGGGATGGTTCGTCCCGCAGTATCTGTCGCTGTAGTACCGCCAACCGCTGCAGGAGTTGTGGACACACTTGCAGGAGGTCTCTCTCCCGGCCAATATCGCGGCTGAGATCGCGCAGGTTTTTCTTATGGGCACCTCCCTCTGCCTGCCGGGACAGCGTGTCGAGCAGTTGTTCCAGCGCCTGGCGAAGCTCGCGTGTATCCACCTGACGCTGGGCCTCAAAAGCCATCAAGGCTTCATCCAGCGCGGCCAGCGCCTCCGGCAGTCTCGTACTCTCCTCCTGCCGCAGTTGCTGGCGCAAGGCCTCCAGTGCCCGGTCCAGCGCCGGACTCTGACCGTCGGCCGCCACACTGACGCGGACCAGTGCCCGCTGCAGCAGCCCCAGCTGTTCGGCGAAGCGCTTTTCCTGTAACTCTTGTTCATCCAGCGCGCTCAGATATTTGTCGCGCCAGCGGTTGTTGTCGGACTGATCGTCTTTTGGGGTCATGAATTTTCGCTGATTAACTGACGCAAGCCGGTCGCTGGCGCCCTAGAGCCCTTTAATAGTAGCGCTTCAGACGCCAAATACAAAACTGCCCCGGAGCCTGGGGCGCCGGGGCAGTCTTTATCCGAAAGGCGGGAAGAATGACTATTTTTCCGCGCGGACTTTCTCGATTAAATACTCCGCCACCTTGAGCATGTTCTCATGGCTGCCGGCATCGCGGGCGCTGATGCGATAGCGGCCATCAATAATCAACTCGGGGGTACCGGAAATACCGTAGCCGCGAACCAGGGCGTCAGCCTGTTTGAGCTGGCTATTAATACCGAAGGATTCGAAGGTGCGCAGCACTTTCTCCTTGTCGACCCCGTACTGGGAAAAGAGGTCGGCCCAGTCCTCCACACCGCGGAACTGGTAGCGCTGCACGTGCACGGTCTCAAAAATCTTCATGTGCACATCGTCGATAATTCCCAGCGCTTTGGCGGTGTAGTAGGCGCGGGCATACTGCTCCATTTGCGCCGCCCAGACCACGGGCGTTTTTATCACATTAACATCGTCGGGCAGGGTTTTAATCCAGGGAGCAAATACGCTCTCAAAGCGGAAACAGTGGCTGCAGGTATAAGCGAACACCTCGCGCACCTCGATTTTGTCCGGGTCATCGGTTCTGACCGGCTCGGACAGCTCCTGATAGTGTTTCCCGGCTTGATAGTCCGCGGTTTCTGCATTATCGGCGCAGGCCGCCAGGCTGAACAGCAGGCCGGCTAAGACGAAGAGTACTCGCATGATTGGCTCCCTTGGCACAGTTGATTGTCACTATGAGCCGGCGGGGGCCAACAAGTTCCCCGCCGTTGACATCCCCGCTCAGTTCAAGCCGGCAATATAGTTTGCCACCGCACTGATTTCGGCGTCGCTCATGTTCTTGGCCACCAGACGCATGGTCATATTGTCGCCATCGTTGACACGCTCGCCAGCGCGGAAAGCCTTGAGTTGCTTTTCAACATAGGTGGCGTACTGCCCACCAAGCCGCGGGTAGGCCGCCGGGGCATTGCCCTGCCCGGTGGGTGAGTGGCAACCCGTACAGGCGGGAACGCCCGTCTCGTGATTACCGGCGCGGTAGACCTGTTCACCCAGCGCCAGACCATCCACCATAACACCGGCATTAACACGCACTTGCTGTTCCTGGGAGCCGCTCAACTGCAGACTCTGGCCGGCATAGAAGGCGGCGATATCGGCCAGATCCTGTTCACTCAGCCCCTTTAACATGCCGGTCATTTCCGGCACAGAGCGGCCGGTAGTCGCCTTGGCCTCGCCACTGGCATTGTCCCAGGCCTGGATATCTTCCAGCTGCTTCAACAGATAGGCCTCCCCCAGACCGGCAATTTTCGGAAAGCTAGGAGCGGGGCTGTTGCCATCGGGGCCGTGACAGGCCGCACACACGGCGACTTTTTCAGCGCCCGCGTCGGCATCGCCGTCGGCCAGGGCGCCCGGTGCCAGTATGACCAGGGCACACAGGGTCGGTAGAACGAGTTTTTTCATTGGCTAATCCGTGATCTTGTCATTGTGTTGTATGGCGATATCGCCGCCCGACGGCGGCGATTTCAGCAGCATTGCATGTCACTGCAGTATTCAGGCAGCGGGCATTATATACTAACTCGGCAAACACTGAACAATGCCCGGCCAATTAGACACCTACCGCTGTTGTGCCGCCCCAGGAAACTGCTATGCCCGAGATCGTCAATTTCAATCTGGCCCGATATACCCAGAGCGCGCCCAGCATCCGCGAGTGCCCGCCGGAAGGCGGTCGCGAGGTGGCCTTCGCCGGCCGCTCCAATGCCGGCAAGTCCAGCGCCATTAACACCCTCACCAATAACTCGCGGCTGGCGCGCACCAGTAAAACCCCTGGCCGCACCCAGTTAATCAACTTTTTCGCTGTGGATGAAGACACCCGCCTGGTGGACCTGCCCGGCTATGGCTACGCCAAGGTATCGCAACAGATGAAGGAACAGTGGCAGGCGCACCTATCGGAGTACCTGCATAAGCGCCAGTGCCTGGCGGGTCTGGTGGTGGTCATGGATATTCGCCACCCCATGTCGGAATACGACACCATGATGATCAACTGGGCGGTGGAGGTGGAAATGCCGGTACATCTGCTGCTCACCAAGGCCGACAAACTGGGGCGCGGCCCGGCCAACAACACCCTGCTGCAGGTCAGGCAATCACTGCAACAGGCGGGTGTGGACGATCTGGTGAGCGCCCAGTGCTTTTCCAGCCTGAAAAAGACCGGGCTGGAGGAACTGCGGTCACGGGTCTCCGACTGGCTCACCCCGTCAGAAATCAAATAGCAGGCAAAAAAAAGCCGGTAACAGAGGTTACCGGCGCAATACTGACATCCTTGGGGGATGATGTCAGTTACGGACTACCATGCTTGCAATACGTCTCACTGGCTACTGTGACCCACCCACTGAAAAGAAGTTCAGTGGTAAACGTTAAAGTTTGTGAATAGCTGCACAAAGTCGCCACCGCCCGCCAAACCCCATGCATAAAAAAAGCCCCGATCAGTGTCGGGGCTTGCTGTGCAGATACTGCGTGCAGCCAAACTGGCTAGCCAAGTTGAGGAGGAGCTCATGAAGAACCGGAGATTTCATCGCTACTGTTAGTATAGAAGCCCGGTAATCCCAAAAGTTCCACGTGAGGCAAAAATTTGTTTCTGTGCCTCAATGAGCCTCGTCCCAGTTGTCCCCCACCCCGGCATCCACCACCAGCGGGACCCTGAGGCTGGCCGCCGCGGCCATACGTGCCACCACCCCCTCGCGCACCGGTGCCACCCGGTCACGTTTGACCTCCAGCACCAGTTCATCGTGTACCTGCATCACCAGGCGGGCATCCTCGCCACTGTCGGCCAGCCAGCGACTGACTGCCACCATGGCGCCCTTGATGATATCCGCCGCCGTACCCTGCATGGGGGCGTTGATGGCAGTGCGTTCGGCGGCCTGCTGCAACATTTTATTGCGGGCATTGATCTCCGGCAGGTAGAGGCGCCGCCCCTGCAGGGTTTCCACATAGCCCTGCTCATGGGCCAGCGCACGGGTCTCGGTCATATAGCGGGCCACACCGGGATAGCGCTCGAAGTAGCGGTCGATATAGCCCTGGGCTTCGGCCCGGCCCAGTTGCAGTTGCTTGCCCAGCCCGAAAGCGGACATACCGTAGATCAGCCCGAAGTTGATGGCCTTCGCGCGGCGGCGCATCTCGTCGGTCACCCGCTCCAGGTCAACGCCAAACACCTCCGCCGCCGTGGCTCGGTGCACGTCCAACCCCTGCTCGAAAGCGCTCAACAACCCCTTGTCTTCCGACAGGTGCGCCATAATGCGCAGCTCGATCTGGGAATAGTCCGCCGCCAGCAGCTGGTAGCCCGCCGGCGCCGTGAAAGCCTGGCGGATACGCCGCCCCTCAGGAGTGCGAATGGGAATGTTCTGCAGATTGGGGTCCGCCGAGGACAGCCGGCCGGTGGCGGCCACCGCCTGGTGATAGGAGGTGTGAATACGCCCGGTGGCGGAGTTGATCATCTGCGGCAGCTTATCGGTATAGGTGGACTTGAGCTTGGCCAGCCCCCGGTATTCGAGAAGCAATTTTGGCAGGGGATAGTCCAGCGCCAGCTCCTGCAACACCTCCTCCGCAGTGGAGGGCGCCCCCGACTTGGTTTTCTTGCGCCCGGGAATACCCAGTTTGTCGAAGAGAATGACACCAAGCTGCTTGGGCGAACCGAGATTGAACTCCTCTCCCGCCAACTCGTAGGCTTCGCGCTCCAGGAGTACCAAACGCTCAGTCAGCTCCCGGCTGTGCTGACCGAGAATAGTGGCGTCCACCTGCACACCGTTGCGCTCGATGTCCGCCAGTACCGGCACCAGTGGCATATCCACGTTTTCGAAGACCTGGCGCAGCCGCGTCTCCCGCTCCAGCTGTGGCCAGAAGGCCCGATGCAAACGCAGGCAGATATCGGCGTCCTCAGCGGCGTAGGGCGCCGCCTCTTCCACCTTGATCTGGTTGAAGGTGAGCTGTTTGCTGCCCTTGCCGGCAATGTCCTCAAAATGGATCGTCTTGTGGTCCAGCACTCGCAGCGCCAGAGAGTCCATGTCGTGTCGACCCGCCACCGAGTTGAGCACATAGGATTCCAGCATGGTGTCCCAGACAATACCCTCCAGGGTAATACCGTGATTTTTCAGTACATTGCGGTCATATTTGAGATTCTGCCCAATTTTGGGGTGGCGGGGATCTTCCAGCAGAGGCTTCAGCTGTGCCAGCACCCAGTCGCGGTCTAGCTGATCGGGCGCTTCCAGGTAGTCGTGTGCCAAGGGCACATAGGCGGCCTCGCCCGGCTCTACGGCGAAGGACACCCCCACGATAGCCGCACTCATGGCATGCAGACTGGTGGTTTCCGTATCAAAGGCGAAGGCGGGGGCGGCCTTGAGCTTTTGCAGCCAGCGCTCGAAGGCGGGCCTGTCCAGCACCGTCTCATACTGCCCGGCCACTGGTGGTGTCGGTGTTGCGACCCCGGCCTCCTCGCCGAGCTCGTCCAGCCAGGTGCGAAATTCCAGGCGCTCGTAAAGCTCGCGCAGCGTCGTCACCTCCGGCTCGCCCATAGCAATATCGGCAGGCGCCAGCTCCAGTGGTACATCGGTCTTGATGGTGGCCAACTGGTAGGACAGGTAGGCCTGATCGCGGTGCTCGGCCAGTTTTTCCGGCATTTTCTTGGCACCGCGGAAGCCCAGTTCACGCACCGCCTCCAGATCGGCATAAATGGCGTCCAGGCCGCCGATGCCCTGTAGCAGCGCCTGGGCGGTTTTCTCTCCCACACCCGGTACGCCGGGAATATTGTCGGACTTGTCGCCCATCAGCGCCAAAAAGTCGATCATCAATTCCGGGCCGAAACCGTACTTTTCCCGCACACCCGCCGTATCCAGTTCACTGCCGGTCATGGTGTTCACCAGGGAAATATGATCGTTCACCAGCTGCGCCATGTCCTTGTCGCCGGTAGATATCACCACCGGCTGACCGGCTTCCGCCGCCGCCAGTGCCAGGGTGCCAATCACATCATCGGCTTCCACACCTTCCACCACCAACAGCGGCAGACCCATGGCGCGCACAATCCGATGGATGGGCTCTACTTGTGGACGCAGATCGTCGGGCATGGGCGGTCGCTGGGCCTTGTAAGACTCAAATAGCTCGTCGCGAAAGGTTTTACCCTTGGCGTCGAATACCACAGCCATCGGACTCTCCGGGAAATCCTTGAGCAGCCGCCGGATCATACTGATCACGCCCTTGACGGCGCCCGTGGGCTCACCCAAGGAGTTGGCGAGAGGTGGCAGCGCATGGTAAGCGCGATAGAGGTAGGAGGAACCATCCACCAGAACCAGGGGGGTATCGGTCATAGGTTTGTCCACATGGGTTGTCACTTTTGGCGCACAGCATACACCAAACCGCCAAGGCCATCCGCCACCGAAAAAGTGTTACCGTTACAAGCGTTTCGCCCGATTTTCACTTAAACCTGATAAATATTTCGCAAATTTATATTTTTAAAGGAAAAATTATATTTTTCCGGCCTCAAGGGTATAGCTTTTAACACCTCATGTGTTACCATACGTAACGAAAGGTAACGGGTGGCCACAAGCCGCCTGGTACACGATCGGGTCGCTCGCTTCACCAAGAGCAAGTGGCTTTTACCAACCAACCCACGGAGGGCTATAACCCAATGAAAACCTTTGGTGTATTACTCGCAAGCTTATTGTTTGCCAACCTGGCACTGGCCGATGAAGTCACTGCCGAGCAAGATGAAAAACTGATCCTGGCCGCCCGCGCGCCCAAGGAAGTCCTCATCCAGCCGGTGGAAGTCAAAACGGCAGCGCCGGAGATGAAAGTGATCGATGTGGACCTGAGCGATCAACTGCAATCTCTGAACGAGACCATCAGCGCCAAGCTGGAGGCCAAGTTCAACGAGGAGATGCGGCTGGAGCTGGAAAGCTTCTAAACCGGGCGGCCTCACTTCATGAAGGCGGATAGATTATTTTCTTCAAAAAAAGCGCTGTTGGAGTCGTTTTGGCTCTAACAGCGCTTTTTTTGTGCCACGGATGGCGCATAAAATTATGTTGTGAAGAGATATATAGCGATTTGTTGTAGAAAACCAGCAGGATAAACCAACTCAATCACAGTTTTTGATAGAGCCGGCTGAGGGTAGCGCAATCTTGGCTAGACTCTGATGTACTCTGTCCAGCCACCCACCGGATCACCCATGAGGGATGCATCGTGAATCAACACCTTATTTTCTCCCAACCGGGCGTGTTTCGCCTGCAACAACTTGCCAACGCCATTTACCACCAAACCGGGCAAAGGCACCGCCTGTCATCCGAGCAGGGCATCAATCAGTTGCTGCGCGCCGCCACCCAGCAGACCCATCCGGAGATCCGCCACGCGTTTGAACGCTTTACCCGGGAGCTGAATCATCAACAAATGCAGCAGCTGGCCCTGCGCGGAATTGTCATGCCCTCAGAACTGCCCCTGACCGAGGCAAGCTGAAAAGGCATCGGCCATACTCGTGACTAACTGGTGGTAACGCTCAATGTCCACATCGCTGCCCAGCGGATCCACCTGGGCCAAGGGCAGCTGTAACCGCTGGGCCAGTGCCGCGACCGTGGCATCATCTTCGGCCCCCGGCTCGGTAAACAGGCAGACAGCGTCTTCCAGCGCCTCCCCCAACTGATGAATGTGGCGGGCACCGGGCCGCTGGTCGGGGGTCAGGGTGATATAGTCTATCTGCCACAGGCCGTAGCGAGTCACAAAGTGGTTGTAGGCATCGTGATAGACGGCAAAACCACGCCCCTTCAACGGCGCCAACTGTCGTTGCACTTCCCTATCCAACACCTGCATTTCTCCGGCAAACTGGTGCGCGCGCCGGCGATAGTGCTCGGCATTTGCAGGGTCAAGCTGGGCCAACTGCTCCCCCAGCGCCCTGGCCACAACCACCGCATTGTGCGGATTCAGCCACAGGTGCGGGTCACGGCCATGATGATGGTGGTGGCTATCGGCCCGGTCGGCGGAGGGCCACGCCAGTCCAGGCAAGGAATCAAGCCGCAACACCTGGGACGAGGACTTGTCGCGCAGGGCAGCGGTCAGGAAAGCCTCCAGTTCCGGCCCCACCCAAAGCACCAGGTCAGCATCGTCAAGACGACGCATATGCGACGCGCGCAGGGCGAATTCATGGTGCGAGGCCGTGGCAGGCAACAGAGATTCAACATTATCGGTGATTTCGGCGGCAATAAGTGCCAGGGGTTTAATACTGGCGATCACTCGTGGCTCGGCGGCCACCAGTGCACCCGGTGTCAGTGCCCAGGCCAGCACCAGCCACCGCCACAACAGCTTGATCATGAAAACTCGACAATTCAAGGGGAAACAATAGTTATACTATAACATATTCTGTATACTTCTTCTCTATGGATACCACGCCCTCGGCTTTCAGTGCCCACAATCATCAACACTGTGTCAAAGACGCCCTCGACGAGGCCCGGCGTCTGTGCGACCGCCGTGGGGTACGCCTGACCCCCCTGCGCCTGCAGGTGCTGACCCTGATCTGGCAGAGCCACAAACCCCTGGGCGCCTATACGCTGCTGGATATGCTGGCCACGGAAGCCACGCGCCAGGTAGCGCCACCCACGGTTTATCGCGCCCTGGACTTTTTGCTGGAACAGCGGCTGATTCACCGTATCGACGGTCTCAACGCCTATATTGGCTGTCCTCACCCCGGCGAACGCCACGCCAGTTACTTTTTACTTTGCGAACACTGCGGTCGCGCCGAGGAGCTGCCCCCCGGGGCACTGGGCCAAGCCATTCAGCAGGCCGCGGCCGACGCCGGTTTTGCCATTGGTCGCCAATCGCTGGAGGTGTTCGGGGCCTGCCCCAACTGCCAGCCCGCCGCCGTCGATGCCTAGCCCCGCCACACCGCTAATCAGTGCCCGGGGGCTCACGGTCACCCGCGGTGGCCGCACCCTGATACAGTCGGTGGACATGGCCGTACACCCTGGGGAAATCGTCACCCTGATCGGTCCCAATGGCGCCGGCAAAACCACTCTGGTTCGCACCATACTCGGCCTGATGCACGGCGGTCGCGGCCAAATTCAACGGCAACCGGGGTTGCGCATTGGCTATATGCCGCAGAGGCTGCACCTCGACGCCAGTCTCCCACTCGACGTTCAGCGTTTTCTTACCCTGGGTGGCACACACCGGGACACTGTCCACGAAGCGCTGGCGCGCACGGGTGCAAACCACCTGCTGCACCAGCCACTGGCGGGGCTCTCCGGGGGCGAGACCCAGCGCGTGCTGTTGGCGCGCGCCCTGCTCACCCGCCCCGAGCTGCTGGTACTGGACGAACCGGTACAGGGGGTGGACGTGACTGGCCAGGCGGCACTCTATGGGTTAATCGGCACCCTGCGCGACGAACTCGGTTGCGGTGTCCTACTGGTTTCCCACGACCTTCACTTGGTAATGGCGAATACGGATACGGTAATTTGCCTTAATCAGCATGTATGCTGTCACGGCCATCCGGCTCAGGTGACACTGGATCCGGCCTTTCTGGAACTCTTTGGACATCGCGCCGAAGCACAGATCGCCCTCTATACCCACCACCACGACCACCAGCACGAAGACCATGGCGAACTGGTGGATCACCATCACGGCGAGCACGACCACCATGGATAACTTCCTGCTGATGGCTCTGGCCACCGGTATCGGAGTCACCCTGGCCACGGGGCCCCTGGGCTGTTTCGCTGTGTGGCGGCGTATGGCTTACTTTGGCGACACCATGGCACACTCGGCGCTGCTGGGTGTCACCCTCGGGCTGTTGCTGGATATCAATCCCGGGCTCGCCGTTACCTTTGGCTGCCTGATGGTGGCCTTGGCACTGGTGGCCCTGCAACAAAACCGACAACTGGCCACGGACACCCTGCTGGGCATTCTCTCCCACGCCACCCTGGCACTGGGGCTGGTGGCCATCGCCATGCTGGTGCCGGACCGCGTCAACCTCATGGGTTATCTGTTTGGCGACATCCTCGCTGCCAACCGTCGCGACCTGATCACCGTATGGCTGGTAAGCTTGGCGGTGCTGATGCTGCTCGCACTGCTATGGCGCAAGTTGATCGCCATAACCGTTCACGAGGATCTGGCCCGTATCGACGGCATCCCGGTAGCGGCCGTGCGCACCACGCTGATGTTGATGATGGCGGCGGTCATTGCCATCAGCATGAAAATAGTCGGTGTGCTGCTGATCACTGCACTGCTGATTATTCCCGCCGCCACCGCCCGCCGGCTGTCCAACTCACCGGAACAAATGGCTGTACTGGCTGGAGTAACAGGCGCCCTTTCCGTTGTCGCCGGGCTCGCCGCCTCCTGGTACTGGGACTGGCCCGCCGGCCCGGCGATCGTGATTGCCGCCACCGCCGCCTTCCTGATGTCGCTGAGCAAACGTCAGGCGCAATAGCCCAGCAGCGTTCATCCTGCCGGTGTATCGAGTGTCATAAAAACTTCAACTGTTTGTTGCTTTTCTGTCATCCGGGTCTTTAACAATTTGGGCAGATGCCGACCCGGGAGCAAGCGATGAAAACCAGCACACTGATTAACGGCCGCACCATCTGGATTTCCGATGTTCACTTGGGATACCGCGATTGCAAGGCGGAATACCTGCTGGAATTTCTCGACCACATCAGTTGCGATACTCTTTATCTGGTGGGCGACATTATCGATATGTGGGCGCTGAAAAAGCGTTTTCGCTGGCCATCCCAGCACTACGCGGTGATGCTCAAACTCTACGAGTTGGCCAATGCGGGGATGCGGGTGATCTATGTACCGGGCAATCACGATGAGCCCATGCGGCGCTTTGCCGGCAATCTGTTCGGCCCTATCGAAATACTTCAGGAACACGAGTACACCACCGCTGCCGGCAAGCACTTGCTGATTATGCACGGCGATGCCATGGATGCCTATATCAACCTCACCTGGATCACCCGTTTCGGCGGCGATATCGCCTATCACCTGCTGTTATTTATCAACCGCTGG
>CBFGUT010000045.1:0-15294 GCA_965652265.1 uncultured Cellvibrionaceae bacterium
TTGGTAAAGCTTCGTCATGATCAATCATCCAGAAGACCCCGTTTTTGGCGAACAACAAATTCTCTGGAAGCCGATCGCTGTTTATTATCCACTCATCAAACACCCCACAAGCCAAGGCTTCCGGCCAGCGTCTTATTTCATCATCAATCTGGCTGTTAGCAATGCTGAATGCCCTGTAGAAATCCCGCTCAAGCCCAAATGCGATATTTTCAGTATTGCCTGCTAGATGCCCCGGGACAATAGCTGGATCCACATATACATAGAACGCCTGTTTTATCGGCAATCCAACCACGCGTGCCAATACTGCACACAATGCCTCTCTTGCTATATCCTCAAGTTTCAACAACTTCAGGTAGGCCATCCGCCGCGAATGGAATACATCAATGATAGGTGCCCGGAACGTGGTCCCCTTTCGGGTAGACTCATGGTCTAAAGGCGGGAGGGCCGTTGCAATCTGAACCCGGGGGTCATTGATTGGCATGCTTACCTCAGCGGATTGACAACTTCAAAAGAGTTGAAGTAGTGGCATACGCCAGTGTACTCGTGGGTACAGTTCTGTCAAAGCACAAGCCTGTTGGATAGCTATGCATAAATCGTGTATATGCTGTGCATAAGTTGTTAGTAAAAGGCTTTCCGTCATAGTCCGCCCATCCACAAGTTCGACGCACAGTGTGTCTTCAGTGAATTTAACGTTACACGCTTGTGGATGCAGCTCAACGGCCAACCTACTGATCCTATTGATATTTTACGCGCCAAGTGCCTTTAATACGGCTTTGGGCTCCTTAGATACTACGTTCAGCAATACTAGAGCAGGGCCGTGAGGCGCTCGGTCACCGCGCTCCCAATGGCGCAGTGTACTGACGCTGATTCCAAAGGCCGAGGCAAACTCATTCTGAGACATACCTAACTTTGATCGAATCTTCTTGACCTCTACTGGCCCGAATTCATGCACAACCGCTTTTGCCACCCGTCCACTGGAGTATTCAATTGCCTCATCCAGGCCCTGTTTGATACTTGTGAATGCGCTACTCATGTTTACCACCCTATCTTTCAAGCAACTGGCTAGTAAGCTTGCTCAATTCAATACTGTTAGACGACAATTATCTTAGCCGGTTGATCTGGTCCCGGCGACCACTATTTTCGGCCCTTGAGTAGGGAGTACACCTTACCCTTCTCCCTCTTTCCAACGGCCAGCACATAGACGATTAGTTCATCGTCAACCACTTCGTATGCGAGCCGGTAGCCCGCTGATCGCAGTTTAATCTTATACACGGAGTCGTATCCGCTTAGCTTATCGGCGGGGACTCTGGGGTTTTCCAGCCTGGCGGCCAGCTTTTTCTTGAATTGGCTTTTAATTGGCGCCGCCAGTTTGCTCCATTCTTTTAGCGCAACCGGTAGAAACCTGAGCTTATAAGTCATCCAGAGACACCGGCACTGCCTTGTCTTTGTCTCCCAAGCGCTCTTGAACAATCTTGGCGAGCTCGTAATCTTCAATCATATCCATCAGTGCCTCGTAGGTATCGGCTGATATCAGATAGGCAGCGGGCTTGTTGTGATTTAAAACAGCGATAGGTGAACCACTGGCCTGCGCAAGCAGTGAGGAGGGGTTTTTCTTTAATTCTGAAATACTTACGGAAAAGTCCGCTAATACTTTGCGCATGTGACCCGCCTAATTAAGACCTATATTTAGGTCTTATTATAGATCTTAATTGGCTGTTTCACTACCCTTGGTGTCTAGTGTGGGGTGTTGATCGACTGGTGGAAGGCTCGACCTGGTACAGTGCCGATTCAAAGACTCCCCTCCCCGGCCCTCGATTTTGGCTCCTGCGTCATTCTCGGCCTCCGTTCCCGACTCGGCTCTACCACCTACTTCCTGTAGGCGTACTTCCTGCATCCATGCAGTCGTCCCCTCGCAAGCGAAGGGAGGGGGTTGTGGCGAGGGGAGATTATTGGCGCGGGTGCAGGTTGTAGGCCTGGCCGGCCTGGGCGGTGAAGCTAGTGCCCGCTTCGCTTTTGGTGGCTTTTAGTGTTTTGCCCTCGGCGTCTGTGACACGGTATTGCCCTTCCAGTAACACGTCGCCGGTGCTACCGGTGTGCAGGTTGGCTTGGGTCAGCTTGCCTTTATCCCACTCTATATCCACGGTGATATTGCCGCGGGCGCGCAGGCCGGCGACTTGGCCTTGGGGCCAGGCCGATGGCAGGGCGGGCAGGAGGTGGATGCGTTTGCCGTGGCTTTGTAGCAGCATTTCGGCAATGCCGGCGGTGGCGCCGAAGTTGCCGTCTATTTGAAACGGCGGGTGGTTGTCCCACAGGTTGGGCAGGGTGCTGCGTTTAAATTGCTCGCCCAGTACCTTGTGGGCGCGGTCGCCGTTTTGCAGGCGCGCCCAGAAATTCACTTTCCACGCCTGGGACCAGCCGGTGCCGCCGTCGCCGCGGGCATTGAGGCTTACCCGCGCCGCTTCGGCCAAGTCGGTGTCGCGGTTGACGTCGATCTGGTTGCCCGGGTGCAGGGCGTAGAGGTGGGAGACGTGGCGGTGCTGGTTGTCTTTTTCGTCCCGATCTTCCTTCCACTCCTGCAGCTGTCCCCAGCTGCCAATGCGCAGGCCGGGGTCGAGTTTGGCCAGCGCCGGGCGCAGCTCGGCGGCGAAGCCCCTGTCCCCCAATAGCTCTGCCGCGTCCAGCGTATGGGTAAACAGTTCGTGCACAATCTGCTGGCTCATGGCGGCACCGCGGGTAAAGTCGCCGTACTCGGGTGAGAAGCTGGGGCTGACGATCAGCTTGCCGTCGCGCGGGTCGGTCACCAGGGTATCCAACCAGAAGCGCGCGGCCTCTTTCATCACCGGGTAGGCACGTTCTCGCAGAAAGTCTTCATCGCCGGTGAACAGGTAGTGCTCATAGTAGTGCTGCATCAGCCAGGCGGCAGCTTCCGGCTGCCAGAAGGCCGTGGGCCAGGCGATAACGCCAGTAAAGCCCCAGATATTGGTGTTGAGGAACAGGGTCCAGCCGTCAGCGCCGGTAAGTTTTTTGGCCGACACCCGGCCCGGCTCCACCAGCGAGTCGATAAAGTCGTAGAGCGGGCCGGTGGTTTCCGCCAGATTGGTGACCAACGCCGGCCAGTAGTTCATCTGCAGGTTGATATTGACGTGGTAGTCGGCGTTCCAGGGCGGCGTGTCGGAATAATTCCACACCCCCTGCAGATTCGCCGGCAGGGAGCCGTCGCGCGAGGCGCTGATGAGCAGGTAGCGGCCAAACTGAAAGTACAGCCGCTCCAGGGCGCGGTCGGCGGCGGCATTTTTGCCGTATTGCGCTAGCAGCGTTGGTGTAGGCACAGCGGGCATTTCGCCCCCCAGCTCCAGGGAGACCCGGCCGAATAACGCCCGGTAATCCTCAAGATGGCGTTGATAGAGCGCCTCGTCCGTCTGTGCCAGTGCCGCGTCCAGCGTGGCCGTCAGACGTGCATGCGGGTGTTCGCCCCGGTAGTGGGGATAGGCCTGGGCGTAGTCGGTACCAGCGGTGAACAACAGGGTGACACTGTCGGCGCCGCGCACCGCCAGTTGTGGCTGGCCGCTGTCGGCCGTGTGCGTCACCTCTCCCCCCTGGGCGCGCAGCGCGAGCTGACCAGCGTCGGCCAGGCCGGTAACGTGCAGCTCACCGCTGACGCGCATGCGGTTGCCCTTGATCACCGTCTGGCGGCTGCGGTTGTCGGGCAGGTCGATGCGTGCACGCAGATTAATTTTGCCCGGTTCACTGGCACTCAAGCGAGCCACCAACACGCCATCCGGGTAGCTGTAGAAATATTCACGGCGGTAGTCCACGCCGCCCCGGCGGTAGCTGACCCGCGCCACGGCATTGGCCAGATCCAGCTCGCGGCGGTAATGGCTCACCTCGCCCTCACCTTCCAGCGCCAGGCGGATAAAGCCGAAGTTCTGATAGTGGCCGTAGCCTTTCATCTCGCGACCCATCAGCTCGGCGGCCTCTTCCGGCGCCAATGAGCCCTGCGCGTTCAGGCGCTTTTGCACTTCGCGGTAGGCCGCCACCTGGTCGCCCTCGGGCGGCACGCCATAGTCGTAGCCCTCGCGTGAGCCGGGGCCGCCGGTCCACAGGGTTTTTTCGTTCACCTGCAGGGTTTCCTCGTCCACCCCGCCCATGACCACTGCGCCCTGGGCACCGTTGCCAATGGGCAGGCCCTCGCGCTCCCAATCGGCGGCGGGGGCGTCGAACCAAAGGGTCAGCGGGTCGGCCTCGGCCCGGGCGAAGCCGGCGGTCGTCACCAGAAGCAGGGTCAGGAAAAGGCGATGGAATCTGGAGAGGAGTTGGCTATGCATTATGTTCGGCGCCTGTGTGTTCGCGGTGTTTGGGTTTTGGGCTTTATACCTAGGGGTGGCGGTTGTTGGGTGGCGTTAGATCGTTGGGTGGCGCGGGATTGTTGGGTGGCGCGGAGCTTACCCAACCTACCCCTAGCTACCCCTAGCTACCCCTAGCTACCCCTAGCCACCTAATTCTGCCGGATGCCAGCCCTGTTTGCCCCACAAGACCTTGTTATAACGCAATGATTTTACAGGTGCAAATTATTTTATATTAGAAATTGCAAAGGGCGGCTCTGTGGCCGCCCTCAAATGGGCTCAATAGTCGAAGCTCTCGACAATGGAGCTGTAGGTGAGTTTGAGTTTGGCCAGGTCGAAGGGCGGCTGGAAAAAGCCGTGGTAGTCGCCCATGGGGTTGATCAGCACGATGTTGCCCGAGTGATCCACGGTGTAGTCGTCGCCCTGGGTGACCTTGCTGAAGGCCACGTTCACCTGGTTGGCAAAGCGGCGGATGGTGAGGAAATCGCCGGTCACCCCCACGAAATCCGGGTGAAAATAACCCACATACTCGGCCAACACCTCGGGGGTGTCGCGCGCCGGATCCACGCTCACCAGTACTACCTGGGTACGCTCGGCCAGGCCCTCCGGCAGGGCTTCCACCAGACGCTTGAGGTCCAGCATGGCCATCGGGCAGATATCCGGGCAGTGGGTAAAGCCAAAGTAGATCAATGTCCACTGGCCCTCCAGGTCCGCCTGGGTAAAGGGCTCGCCGGTGTGGTCCAGCAGCGTGAAGTCGTCGAACAGGCGCGGCTTGTCGAACACCACGGCACCGTTGACGCGCAACTCGGCCTGGCTGAGCACGCGCGGGTCGGTCACCTTTTTCACGATCAGCCCCACCACGGCGGCCACGCAGATCAGGCAAATTACTACCGTGCGGCGAATGCCGCGGCGCATGCGCTGCTGGCGTTCAGGATCGGTGGCGGCGGTGTCGGATGGGTTTTCGCTCATGGCAGGGCCTCGTGCAGTTATTTCAGCAGCGCGTCCATGGGCGGCGTCGGCATCAGGTAGTGGTCGGCCAGCATCACCACGAACAGGGCCATCAGGTAGACAATGGAATACTTGAAGGTGCTCATACCCGCGCCCTCGCGTTTGCTCAGCAGCAGCACCAACGACCAGGCCAGAAAGCCCGCGCCCAGCACCAGCGCGCCCGCCAGATAGAGCCAGTTAAGCATGCCGGTGACAAAGGGCAGCAGAGTGACCAGCACCATAATGATGGTGTAGAGGAAGATGTGCAGCTTGGTGTATTCCACCCCGTGGGTGACGGGCAGCATGGGAATATCCGCCTTGGCGTACTCATCCCGGCGGTGCACCGCCAGCGCCCAGAAGTGCGGCGGCGTCCAGGCGAAGATAATCAGCACCAGCAGCAGGGCGTGGGGGTCCAGGGTGCCGGTGACGGCGGTCCAGCCCAGCAGCGGCGGCGCGGCGCCGGCGATACCACCGATGACGATATTCTGCGGGGTGGCGCGCTTGAGAAACAGGGTATAGACCACCGCGTAACCCAGCAGGGAAATCAAGGTGAGCACGGCGGTAAGGGTGTTGATAAACACCAGCAGCAGGGTCAGCCCCAGGGCGCCGATTACCAGTGCGAACAGCGCCGCCTGCAGAGGCTCCACCCGGCCACGGGCCACCGGCCGGTTGTGGGTGCGCGCCATTTTCTGATCCACGGTGCGGTCCACCAGGTGGTTGACGGCGGCGGCCGCGCCGGCACAGAGGGCGATGCCCAGGTTGCCGATAATCAGCACGTCCAGCGGCACCATACCCGGCACCGCCAGCAACATACCGATTACCGAGGTGAGGATCATCAGCATCACCACCCGCGGTTTGGTCAATTCGTAGTAATCGCGCCAGCTGGCGGATTGGGCCGTTTCGGCCTGTGTTTCACTCATAGACAACCTTTTTGCCACCTATTGGCTACCTGCCCGCTTCCGGCCCGACACTTTGCGCCGTCACCAGCCGGTGCGTCAAGGTAATCAGTGTTAATAACAGCAGCGCGCCCACGGCATTGTGCGCCACAGCCACTGCCAACGGCAGGGAAGCGAGAATATTGCTGATGCCCAGCACAATCTGCAACACCAGTACCAGTGCGATCACCAGCGCCTGGCGCCGAACCACCGCCGCCGGCAGGCGCCACAGCCGCCAGCACAGCAGTGCCAGCACCAGGGTGACCACCAGCGCGCCGATGCGGTGGCTCACATGAATGGCGGTGCGCGCATCGCCTTCCAGCAGCCCGCCCAGATAGTTGGGGCCCACTGTCTGGGCGAAGTTAAAGGCGTGGATAAAGTCCATGTCCGGCCACCACTCATTATGGCAGCGGGGGAAATCCACACAGGCGAGGGCCGCGTAGTTGGAGCTGACCCATCCGCCCAGGGCGATCTGCACGATCACCACCACCAGCGCCAAATACGCTAACGGTTTGAGCCGCTGCAGGCCCATCAGTGCCGCCGCCGACAGGTGCCAGCGCCAGGCGCTGAAGCGTTGCGTCAGCAGCCACAACAGACTCAGAGTGGCAAAGCCGCCCAGCAGGTGAGCGGTGACCACCTGTGGCCAAAGTTTGAGGGTGACCGTCCACATGCCGAAAGCGGCCTGCACAATCACCAGCAACAACAGCCCCAGGGTGTGCCAGCGCGGCCAGGACTGGTGGCGCTCGCGCATGGCCCAACGCTGGGTGGCGATGGCCAGGCCGAGAATCACCAGCCCCAGGGTGCCGGCAAAATAGCGGTGTACCATTTCCGGCCAGGTTTTGTCGTGTTCCACGGGAGATTCCGGGAACAGGGCTTCGGCGGCCACCACATGATCATCGGTGGTGGGCCAGGTGAGGTGGCCATAGCAGCCCGGCCAGTCGGGGCAGCCCAGGCCAGCGTCCACCAGGCGGGTAAAGGCGCCAAGTACGACTACCACCACACACAGGGCGGTGGCGGCCAGGGCACAGCGAAATCCCAGGGTCTTGGCACTCACTTAGCGGTCCTCGTAGCTCAGTTTCAGCATGCGTTTGACATCATCGAGCAGTTCTCCGCCGGTGTGTTCGGGGCGGTAACTCATCATCAGGTAGCCCTGCGGGTCCATCAGGTAGTAGTGGCCGCCGGCCAGCGGGTCACTGTCCTCCAGATTGGTGGGTGCCAGCATCGCGCGCCAGTCCGCCGCACTGTTGTGCAACACCACCACGCCCGGGTGCTCCTCTTCCAGCCAGTTTTGCAGACCCTGAGTTAATTCACTGTCCACCAGCACCACCAATCGCTGTACCCGATAGGCATCCTTGCCCAGGCGCACATGCACCTGGCGGGTCACATAGAGCTTATCCCGGCAGGCCTGGTCACATTCCGCAGTAACAGGCACCACAAGCCGCCAGCGCTCATCCTCGGCATCCGCCTGCCAGGTGTCTCCCTCGGGCGTCTGCAATTGCAGCCGCGCCACCGGCTGTGGCGGGTGCAGGAAGTCGCCCTTGTTGATAGTGCCGGTGGGCATGCCCATGCCGGTGTGGTAGATGATGTAGGCGGCCACCATAGGCAGGGCCACCACCAGCATCAGCCCGAGGGCGATAAGGCGGCCGCGGCGCTGCATGGCTTTGTCCACAGATTTTTCGGTATCACTCATGTCTCTTTCTCTCGGTGTGCTCGACACCAGGCTTCTCTCTGCGCGCTCGCCACAAGGCGACCACATTGGTGTTGGCAATCATAAACCAGATAACCAGCGCCAGTGCCATGGCAAACCACTGCACGGCGTAGCCGGTATGCTTTTGCGCACTCATGTTCACCGCCTGCCAGCCGGTCTCGAAGGCGCCGGGGCTGGAGGCATCCAGTTTCAGGTAACGCGTGGCCAGCGTCCGGCCCAACTGTTCACCCATGGGCGCGGGCTCGATGGTCATTACTACCCGCGGCCAATTGTCGCTATCGCTGCTGGCATCCAGCAGCGGATGCTCGCTGGGCGCAGCCAGTTGCGCAAACAAAGTGCGCTCGCCCGCCACCGCCGGAATTGCCGGCAGTTGCTGGCGGTCGCCGGTACCGAGCAGCCAGCCGCGGTTAACCAATACCGTGCCGCCCGCGGCCAAATCGAAGGGGGTGACGACTTCGTAGCCCACCCGCCCCTGACGTTGTTTATTGTCCAGCAACCATGTATGTTCATTGTCGAACTGGCCGCGGGCAATCACCCGCCGGTAGACCGGCAATACCTCCACATTGTCGCTGTTCAACTCGGCGGGAGGTTCGGCCTGCTGGCGCGCCAGGCTCGCTTCCATCGCCCGCTTTTGCGCCGCGCGATCGAGCTGCCAGAAACCCAGCCCCAACAACAGCGGCAAAGCCACCAGGGTCAGCACGATGATGCGAGCATTGGGTAACACGCGCAATGTGACACCGGTTGGGGATGACGGCCTATTCACAGTTACTACCTCGGCATTGGTATAGTGCGGCCCCGCCTGGGTCGATTAACAGGAACTTTGTATGTGGCTTAAAATTCTGATTCTGATTTTATTCGCGGGTGTCGTGGTCAGTCTCGGCAGCGGCTTGCGATTTTTACTGAAAGACGTGGGTGTGCCCGAATCCAAGCGTACCCTCTATGCCCTGGGCATTCGCATTACGCTCGCCACACTGATGATGCTGTTGATTTTCTATGGGTTTTACAGCGGGATTCTGAGCAGTCAGGCGCCCTGGGATCATCGCATTTAGACTGTTAGCCTCTCATCCGGAAAGAGGGGCCGCCATGCGGCCCCTGAGCGATTAACCAAAAATATACACCGCGAAAAACAGACCCACCCAGACAACATCTACAAAGTGCCAGTACCAGCTGGCGGCTTCGAAACCGAAGTTATCATCCGGCTTGAAGTGGCCTTTGAGCACCGAACGGAACCACATAACACTCAACATAAAGGTCCCGAGGAATACGTGCATACCGTGGAAACCGGTGAGCATAAAGAAAGTGGTGCCGTAAATGCCCGAGTCCAGCGTCAGCCCCATGTGGGCGTAAGCTTCGTAGTATTCGTACGCCTGCAGGAACAGGAAGATAATGGCCAGTACAATAGTGCCGCCCAGCCAGCTGTTAAAGGCGCGACGGGCGTTGTTTTTTATTGCGCTGTGAGCAAAGTGCACGGTCACACTGGAGGACAACAGGATCACGGTGTTCCAGAAGGGCAACCACTTCCAGATAGAGTCGACCTCGCTATAGCTCATGCTGTGGCCCGGCCCCCGAACATCGGCGGCTTCGCCATTCACCGCCATATCGGGGGTGACCATCAGCGGCCATGAGGCTTCAAAATCCGGCCACAGCAGATGGTTGGAGGCACCGTCGCCCTCGCCCGCCAGCCAGGGCAGTGCCAGGGTGCGCACATAAAACAGGGCACCGAAGAAAGCGGCGAAGAACATGACCTCGGAGAAAATAAACCAGCCCATGCCCCACACATAGGAGCGTTTGAGTTGCGGGCTGTTGAGGCCGGCAATATTCTCGCGAATGGCGGTGCCGAACCAGTTCCACAACACGGTGGCAAAGAATAAACCCCCGGTGGAAAAAATCAGCGGGCCGGTGATGATACCGGTCAACCGGGTAGACAGCGCCGATATCAGAATAAAGGCGAGGATACCCACAATGATGGTAACGCGGCGCGACCAGTCCAGCAGTGCGGAGGCAAAAATCAATACCGCCGCTGCGTAGATCAGCGGACTGCCGGGGGTACCACTCAGCCAGGTGGACAGGCCGAACACCGTCAGAAACAGGCCCACACTCGCCAGGAGTGGCAGCTTGCTCTGCTCGGGTACGTAATAAGTTCCTTCACTTGTTGCCATGTGTAATCTCCGCGCTCTTTATGTTTATGCGGTATAGCGTTAAAAATTCTCAGCCATGCTCACCTGCTCGCGCTCTCCAAACCGGTCCGTAACATCGAACAGGGTATAGGACAGCGTAATGGTGTGCACTTCTGGCGGGATGTCCCGATCGACGATAAACAACATCGGCATCTCGGCACTTTCACCCGCTTTCAACGGCTGCTGTTCAAAACAAAAACATTCGGTTTTGTGAAAATAATTACTCGCCTTAAAGGGCACCAGACTGGGAATCGCCTGGGCAATCATATCGCGCCCGGTGGTATTCACCGCTACATAGTCCACCCGGGTCTGCTCGCCGGGGTGCACCTTGATGCTGCTCACCGCCGGTTTGAATGACCAGGGCATGCCCTCGTTATTGACCGCCATAAACTGCACGGTGATGGTACGGCTGGTGTCGGCACCGCGCATATCCACCGCCTCGTAGCGGCCACCGGTTTTGCCATTGAGACCGGTGATTTCACAAAACACATCGTACAGCGGCGGCAACACCCAGATGGCAAAGGCAAACATGGCAACCGCCAGGGCGCCCAACTTGATGCTGAGCGCGGCTGTGGGGTTGGCAGGCCAGAGCTTCACGGGCGCTTACCTCCTGCGTGTTACTTCACTTCCGGCGGCGTGCTGAAGGTGTGGTAGGGCGCCGGCGAGGGCACCGTCCACTCCAGACCTTCCGGATTATCCCAGACTTCCGCCGTCGCCTTTTTACCTTTGAGGATAGTGGCGATGACAATGTAGAGGAACAGGATCTGCGCACCGCCAAACAGGAAGGCGCCCACGGAGGAAATCATGTTCCAGTCGGCAAACATCATATGGTAATCGGGAATACGACGCGGCATACCCGCCAGCCCCGAGAAGTGCATGGGGAAGAAGGTCAGGTTCAGGCCGATAAACGCGGTCCAGAAATGGGTTTTCCCCAGAATCTCGCTGTACATATGGCCGGTCCATTTGGGCAGCCAGTAGTAAACCGCGGCGGTAATGGAGAAGATCGCACCCGGTACCAATACGTAGTGGAAGTGCGCCACCACAAAGTAGGTATCGTGATACTGGAAGTCCGCCGGTGCGATGGCGAGCATCAGGCCAGAGAGACCACCGATGGTAAACAGGATCACAAAGGCAATGGAAAACAACATGGGCGTTTCAAAGGTCATGGCACCCTTGAACATGGTGGCCACCCAGTTGAACACCTTCACCCCGGTGGGCACGGCGATCAGCATGGTGGCGTACATGAAGAACAGCTCACCGGCGATGGGCATACCCACAGTAAACATGTGGTGCGCCCACACAATAAAGCTGAGGAAAGCAATGGACGCGGTGGCATACACCATGGAGGCGTAACCGAACAGCGGCTTGCGCGCGAAGGTGGGGATAATCGCACTGACAATACCGAAGGCCGGCAGAATCATGATGTACACCTCGGGGTGACCGAAGAACCAGAACACGTGCTGGAACAACACCGGGTCACCGCCACCGGCGGCATCAAAGAAGCTGGTACCGAAGTGGATATCCATCAGCATCATGGTGACCACACCGGCCAGTACCGGCATGACCGCAATCAACAGATAGGCGGTAATCAACCAGGTCCACACGAACAGCGGCATCTTCATCATGGTCATGCCGGGCGCGCGCATGTTCAAGATGGTGGCGATAATATTGATCGCACCCATGATGGAACTGGCACCCATGATATGCACAGCGAAGATAAAGAAGGTCACCGATGGCGGTGCATAGGTGGTGGACAGAGGCGCATAGAAAGTCCAACCAAAGTTGGGAGCACCGCCTTCCATAAACAGGGTGGACAGGAGCATGAAAAATGCAAAGGGCAGAATCCAGAAGCTCCAGTTATTCATGCGCGGCAGCGCCATATCCGGCGCGCCGATCATCAGCGGAATCATCCAGTTGGCGAGGCCGACAAACGCCGGCATTACCGCACCGAACACCATGATCAAACCGTGCATGGTGGTCATCTGGTTAAAGAAGTTGGGGTCGACGATTTGCATACCGGGCTCGAACAGCTCGGCGCGAACGACCAGTGCAAAAATGCCGCCCACGATAAACATGGCGAAGCTGAACCAGAGGTACATGCTGCCAATATCTTTGTGGTTGGTGGTAAACAACCAGCGGCTAAAACCTTTAGCGGGACCGTGTGCCATTGCTATGCCTCCTAGTTGCCTTGTTTGTGATTGTAAATGTCAATTGGCTGGGCCATGTCGCCCATGTTGTTACCCCAGGCATTGCGCTCATAGGTGACAACAGCGGCGATATCCACCTCGCTCAACTGACTACCGAAGGCTTGCATGGCAGTTCCCTTGGAACCGTTAACGACAATATCAATATGGTTTTCGATGGGCCCCACGGAAATACCGCCTTTGAGGGCCGGAAAAATACCGGGCATACCTTCACCATTCGCCTGGTGACAGGCCACACACCATTGACCGTAAACCTGTTCGCCGCGCTCGTAGAGTTCGTCGAAGGTAAAGGTTTTTTCCGTCAGCGCGGCCAGGGCTTCGGCGGCCGCTTGCTTCTCGGCCAACCAGGCCCGATAGTCTTCCTGCGATTTGGCTTCCACAACGATGGGCATAAAGCCGTGGTCGCGACCGCAGAGTTCGGCGCACTGACCGCGATAGATACCGGGCTCTTCAATAATGGCCCAGGACTCATTAATAAAACCGGGGATGGCGTCTTTCTTAACACCCAGCGCCGGCACCCACCAGGCGTGGATCACGTCGGCGGCGGTAATCAGGAAACGCACCTTGGTATTGACCGGTACCACCAGCGGCTCGTCCACTTCCAGCAGATAGTTGGGGCCCTTGGGCGCCAGACCTTCAATTTGTTCGCGAGGGGTAGACAGGTTGCTGAAATAGCTCAAGTCTTCGTTGAGGTATTCGTACTTCCAGCGCCACTGGTAACCGGTAATGACGATATCCAGCTCGGCTTCGGAAGAATCGTAGAGTTCGATCAGGCTTTTGGTGGCCGGAATGGCCATAATGATCAGGATCACCAGGGGAATGGCGGTCCAGAGGATCTCCAGTGCCGTGCTCTCGTGAAAGTTCGCCGGTTTTACGCCGCGCGACTTGCGGTGGAGGAACATACTTACAAACATGACCCCGAAAACCACCACGGCAATGGCCACACACCACCAGAACATCTGCATATGCAGACCAAAAATTTCCTGGCTGGAAGGCGTTACCCCGGGAGTCATATTGACGGTCCAGCGCTCGCCGGGCGCTGCCAGGGTCGCGGGGCTCCCCATCAGCGCAGCACAACCCAGCAGCCAGGCCATCAGCCCACGTGCTTTATTCAACATTGCCCATCTTCTCCAGTTAGCTGTCAGACTCTGCTTATTTTTATCGGCGGAATTGGCCCGCCTGTAAAACGTAGTTGCACAAACCCCGCGCAGACCGCTCCCCAAGGGCACTGGAGAGAACTGGAAAGCACACGGCGGATACCTGGTTTGCAAAGTATGCACTCGCTTGATAACCACGAATGTCCAGGACTTTGGCGCTTCTTATTTGGTACCGACGAAGAAATTCGGAAGGGTACGACTTATAAACTGCGGCAAATCGTCGCAACTACAGGCGCCAATGGGGCCATAGAGCGCGCAAAAAGTCAATAAATTTGTCGATTTTCGCCCTTCCGGCAGACATCGTCTACTTGCCGAAAAACCAGCCTGTTAACGTATTTTCGACGATTTTACCGTATTATGAACCTATGAAACAGTCTCAAGTGTCGCTCACCCGGGGCATCTGGCCACTCGCCTGGCCGATCATCCTCAGCAACCTGTCCATCCCCCTGCTGGGGATTGTTGATACCGCCGTGCTCGGCCACCTGCCCCACCCCCAGTACCTGGCGGCGGTGGCGGCGGGTAGCGTCACCCTGAGCCTGTTGCTGTGGTCCTTCGGTTTTTTGCGGATGGGCACCACCAGCCTGGTGGCGCGGGCACTGGGCGCCGGGCGCGATACGCTGGGAATCTGGCTGCGCGGAGTCGCCCTGGCCGGGGTGCTGGCAAGCGTATTGCTGCTGAGCCAGTTTTTGCTTATTCCCGTGGCCATTGGCTGGATTGCACCCGAAGCGCCGGTGGCGGCACTGGCCATTAGTTACTGTCATACCCGGCTTTTAAGCGCCCCGGCCACGCTCATCAATTACACCCTGATTGGCTGGTTTGTCGGCCATCAGGACGCCCGGCTGCCACTTATAATTGTAGTAAGTACCAACTTACTGAATATCTTGCTGGATCTGATCCTTATCATCGGGCTGGGCCTCAACAGCGATGGCGCCGCCTGGGCCAGTGTTATCGCCGAGTACGCCGGCCTGGCACTGGGCCTGGCCTTGCTGCTGCACAAGCTCGGGCGACTCCCGGGGCGACCGCGCCTTCGCCAGCACTGGCGGGCACTTATCCACTGGACGGAGTACCCACCGCTGCTGCAGGTCAATCGTCACTTGTTTGTGCGCACGCTCTGCCTGCTGGGTGTGTTTGTGTTCTTTACCGCCCAGGGCGCCCGGCTGGGCACCCAGGTGCTGGCGGCCAACGCTATTCTGTTGCAATTCCTGACCCTGGCTGCCCATACGCTGGACGGTTTTGCCCACGCCGCCGAGGCCCTGACCGGCAAGGCAACCGGCGCCGGCGACCGCGATGAACTGCGGCGTGTCCTGCTGGGCAGCAGCCTACTGGCGGGCATAACCGCCCTGGCGATCAGCCTGCTTTTCGGAATGGGCGAATCCCTGTGGCTGCAGTGGTTTACCGCACTGCCGGGTGTGATGGCGGAAGCCCAACGACAGTACCCCTGGATTGTGGCACTGCCCCTGCTGGCGGTGGCGGCCTATCAATTCGACGGCATCTATCTGGGCGGCGGCCATACGCGCACCATGCAAAACGCCATGATCGCCTGCCTGTTGCTGGTGTTTTTTCCGTTGTGGTGGTTAGCACAGCCGCTGGGGAATACCGGCCTGTGGTTAGCCTTTAGTGTCTTTCACACTTCTCGTGGGCTGGTGCTGGGCGTTATTTTTTATAATCGCTGGCGCACGGATCGCTGGTTGACCTCATAAAAGGTTCTCAGCCCCGGCTTGCATTGTGGCGTTTATGCATTACTTTTAGATTGAGGCTGTTAGCACTTGTAAGAGGTGCCCTC
>CBFGUT010000046.1:0-15256 GCA_965652265.1 uncultured Cellvibrionaceae bacterium
CAAACTGCTTGATCTTGCTCTGAGAGCAGGCTTCTAACAAGCTTGCAATAGCTTGCTTATGTACCGCCAGCAATTGGTCGCGTGCACCATCCTGCAGTGCGCCGGCACAATTAACCACGGTATCAACGCCATCAAGTATCGGTCGCCACTGTTCTGGGGAAATCATCTTGGCTATATCACCCTGGTGCCAGTACACCTCTGGAAATAATTTGGAACCAAGGTCGACATCGCGACCCAGTCCCACCACCTGGAAACCAGCAGTGGATAAAACCTTCACAACTTCGCTGCCGATAAGACCATACCCACCTAAAACCAGCACTCGCACAGTCATTAATCACCACCCCCGGAACAGCCACCGCCTCCATCGCCGGAGCTGTCAAAGAAGCCACCCCCATCGCTGCCAGTACCCCCAGTGGCACTCCCGCCACCCAGTCGAAAAACAATTTTGATCAGCAACATGATCAGAAAGACACCCACCAGAAGCGGGCAGAGGGTGCTTTGCAAAAAAGAGGGAGAGTCAAGGTCGGTGTAATGCCATGACGCCAGCAATCCAATAAGACCCACAAACCATGTAAACATAAGCGCTTTCCTGTTATTGCCATCGCACTCTGTCATCAGCCCGCCGCCATTAGACGTCCGGCGCCCTAAAACAACCCCATCTGCCGGTCGATGATGGCCGTAAAGCTGTCGTCTACAAAGTGTAGTATGGCATCGGCCACGGGGGCCAGTTGTCGCTCCAGATAGTGTTGATAATCAAAGGGGCTGACACGGTAATGCGCCGGCTCAGCGCCCTGGGTTGTAATCACATACTCAATCCAGTCACCCCGACGCAGAGGCTTGCCCTCTTGCGCGCTCTGTTTGCGCGCGGCCTGGACATGGGGCGGGATATTCTTTTGATACTCAGACAGCGACCGGCGCAGGCGCTTGCGATACACCAGGTCTTCATCGCGCTCACCCACCAGCAGTGCCTGAACCGTGTCGCGCACATAGTCACGGTAGTCTTCACCGGCGAACACCCGGGCGTATAGGGCCTCCTGAAATTGCCGGGCCAACCGCGTCCAGTCGGTGCGCACATTCTCCAACCCCTTGAATACCAGCCGTTGCTCCCCATCGACTTCCACCACACCGGCATAGCGCTTTTTCGTTCCCTGTTCAGAACCGCGCAGGGTGGGCATGAGAAAACGCCGGTAGTGGGTTTCAAACTGTATCTCCAGCGCACTGCGCAATTGATATTCATCGAGCAGACGCTGATGCCACCACTGGTTTAACTCGCGGGCCAGACGCTGGCCAATTTGCTGACACTGCGCCGGGGTTTTCAGACGGCGCTGGCCGGTGTGATTTTCCAGCCACACGAACAACGAATCGGTATCGCCGTAGATTACCGCATAGCCCTGCTGCTCAATCCAGTCGCGGCTCTGTTGAATGATTTCATGTCCGCGCAGGGTAATAGAGCTGCACACCCGCGGATCGAAGAAACGGCAACCGGGCGAACCCAATACCCCGTAAAAGGAATTCATAATAATTTTGATGGCGTGGGACAGGGGGGCGTTGGTTTCCCGCTTGGCATTGTCGCGTGCGGTGGACAACTCGGTGACAATGGTGGGTAAAATGTGTCCCTTACGCGCGAAGCGGGCACCGTTAAAACCCGGTACTGTCTCCGCCTCATCCAGTGCTCGATGCTCCGCTTGCCAAAAGCCACAGGGGTCAATGAGAAAGGTGCGCATAATGCTGGGGTACAGGCTTTTAAAATCCAGCACCAACACGTTGTGATACAACCCCGGCCGCGAATCCAGCACATAACCGCCGGGGCTTACAACATCCGACTCTTGCTCGCCGAGATTGGGGGCGACATAGCCGCGTCGGTGCAGTCGAGGCAGGTAGGCGTATTCAAAGGCGGCCACGGAACCGCCAATGCGATCCAATAAATGTCCCGTCAACTCGCTACGTGCCACGGCAAAATCCACCAGTTTCTCGCCAATAAAAATGTCCCACACCAGCTCACAGTCACGCAGGTTGTAGGCGGCCAGCGCAGGCTTGTCGCTGTGGAACAGGCGGGTAATATCCTCCCCGCGCCCGGCCCCGTGCAGCAACTTGCCCTCCCCCAACAGTTGCCGCGCCACGGCGTCCAACGCGAAGCTTTCAAAACTGTAGTTGGCCGCCTTTAACAGTTCGATGCCATCCAGTGCCACCCGGCCCGGCAGGGTAATAAAGCGTCGGCCACCATCGCCTTCTTCCTCGCGCCAATGTACCGCTTGGCCACCACGGCCCAGTGCCAGTTTGAGTTTTTCACGACGGCACAGGTTTTCCAGCACCCAGAGGTCGAACTGCACCAGATTCCAGCCGATCAATACATCCGGATCTACCGCGGCCAACCACTGGAAAAATGCCTGCAGACACTCGCGGGCATCGGGGTGATACTGCAACTGGTCAGTGCTTTCGCCCTCACCCACCATGAACACGCGTTGCTCGCTATCGCTCCACACAGCGATGGAATAGAGTTGGCGGGCATCCATGGAGGTTTCGATATCCAGTGATACCCAACGCAGGGCCGGCCGGTAATCCCCGGCGGCGAGGGGAGGATTATCCCAGGGCTGTCGGGTGGTATTGGCGGGAGTCCCGAGCTGGGCACTGGCGGTAATGAAGCGCTCCATTAAATAGCGCTCGTGGGGGCGAATATCCGCTTCCCAACAGCGAATGCGCTGCTCGCGCAGCAGGCGTTCGGCGCTGCGGGCCACTCGCACGGTGGTAAAATACAGACCGTTGACCGGCTCGCCGCTGTAGGCCGACAGTGCCAGCTCGCGCCAGCGCCAGCCCTGCAGGGAGCGCAAGACACTGGCCACCTGTGCCATATCGGCACGCGCCACAAAAAACACCACTTCCTCACCGGTGTGTCGGGTCCACACCGGGCCCTTGTCGGTGGCCCACCAGAAATCCAAGACTAACCCGCGCGGCGTATCCTGCCAGTGGCGGGTCAGCAAAAACGCCGGGGTCGCGGGGGCAGTCACAAGCGGCTCAGAAAACAGGGCCAATCAGTGGTGATGGTGGTGTTCCTCGTCGAACAAACTCTTGACGGCGGCGTCCACTGTGAGGCGACGATCCTGGGCATCCACCAGTTGCAGGCTGACGCGATCGCCCGTGCGGATAGTACGCGCAAGATCGAACAACATGATATGCAGGCCACCCGGTTCCAGTACCACTGTTTGACCGGCGGGTATCACCAGCTTCTCTTCGTGACGCATCCGCATGACGCCATCCTCCCGGCGGTGGCTGTGCAGCTCCGCGCGATTCGACAGCGACGTCTCCACCGCCACCAGCACAACGTCCTGCGCGCCGGTATTGCGCAATTGCATATAGGCGGCCGAGTTCGACTGACCGGGAACGGGCACGCGCACATAGGCATTACTGACTTGCAGCACCGATTGCAGACCGTTATCCGCCTGCGTGGACACAGTGAAAACTGCGCAGATCACGGACAACAACAGCGCCAGGCTGTGAACCACATTGTGGGTTGGATTGCTCACCATCTTACTCCTCGATAAATTCAATACGCGCCGGCGACCCTACGCGAATATCGCCGCGCAACAGATACCCGGGCACCTGCTCGCGCATCTGCTGATAAATCCAGCGTCCCTGGGCATCGGATTCGGCCACAATCAACACCATCCTGTCGTCCTCGCGGGCCTGACGGGCAATACCAGCCAGTGTTTCCAGTGCGGATTCGGATTCGTCGCGCAGGGCGGGCACATCCAGGGGAAAACGCCCCGTGGTGGACAGTGCCTCGGGGCGGGCAGCCATCTGCTCGCGCTCCGTCTCCACCAGGGTTTGGACATTGGCATTGTCGGGCATAATCTGTGCGGCGCGCTGCAAGTAGGTTTCCGCCTCGGCAAAACGACTGCGCTGGGCCGCGTCGCGCGCCATATCCAGGTAGCGCAACACAATGGCCTGCAGCCCCGCCTGGGCCTCGCGGTTATCGGCGTCCATTAGCAATACCGCCGCATATCGGTCATAGGCATTGTCGTAGACCGGCAGCAGCAGGCGCCCCCGGGACAGCGCCACATCGGCACGGTAGAGGAGCGTCTGGATATGCTCTTCGCGGGTGGGCTTGGGCTGGGCAGGCGGCGCGGTCTCACTGGCTGCTGAAGGCTCGGTCACGGGGCCGGTTTCACAGGCTGTCAGCAGCACTGCCAGTGCCAGCCCCGCCAAAGGCATCAGGATGCTGTGTAAGCGCCTCACTTTCACGTCTCTCTCACCCAAAAGCGCCAGTTTACCCCACTTCATCCTTAGCGCCCAGTTCGCCGCCGGGCGTCTGCATGCGGCTAAACTCCCCGCGCACGCGGGGCAGTGCCTGGGGATATTCCGCCTGTAACCAGGCAATCAGTTGCTCGCGAATCTCGCAACGCAATTCAAAGGCGGAGGCCGAGTCGGCCGCACTCATCAGCGCCCGAACCTCCACGGTCTGCTGTTTTGCGTCCGTAACCTGCAGCGCCCAGGCCTTGCCATCCCACCAGTGCGACGCCTGCAGCAAGCGATGCAACTGCTGCCGCATGGCCTCCACAGGCACTGTGTAATCCAGGTAGAGAAAAACCGTGCCCAGAATTTCCGCCGACGTTCGTGTCCAGTTCTGAAAGGGCTTTTCAATAAAATAGCTGATGGGTAAAACCAGGCGACGCAGGTCCCAGATTTTGACCACCACATAGGTCAGGGTGACCTCCTCGATGCGCCCCCATTCTCCTTCCACCACCACCACATCGTCGATGCGAATGGGCTGTGACAGGGCAATCTGGAAACCCGCCAATACATTGGCCAGGGTGCGCTGGGCGGCAAAGCCGACCACCAGCCCCGCCAACCCGGCCGAGGCCAGCAAACCCGCACCCAATTGGCGGAAGCCATCAAAACTCATCAAGATGGCAGCGAGCGCCAGCACGGTAATAATAAACACCAGGATTTTGCGCACAATATCCAACTGGGTCACAATCTTGCGCGCACGCAGATTATCACTGACATTGATATCGAAGTGCGCCAGCACCCAGTCCTCCATAACACGGGCCAGCCGAATCAACAGCCAGGCGCCGGCGACTATCAACAGGATACTGAGCGCCTTGCTGGCGTAGCGCAACACCGCCTCGGGCAAATACAACCCCTGCGCCGGCATGCTCAGGCGCACCGCCAGCACCGGCATCAGCCAACGCAAGGGGGCGCGTACATGCCGCACCAGGGATTGTCCCACCCGTGTGCGTCCCACCAGACGCCGCAACAGGGCGAACACCAGCATGTGCAGCACCAGGCCGGCCACTAACGCCAGTAACAATATGCCCAGTGGTCCCAGGGCTTCTTCCAACTGTGGCAGGGAAAAATTCACAATAACCTCCACATAGTGCAATGCTTTAACATACAGCGCACCGTGCCAGGCATCAACCTTCGGAGGCATTGAACCTCGCCCTTTACCGCCGGTCTATGCAAACAGTTTGCAAGCGAGGACCCAGCGCGCCAAAATGGCTGCCTTGGTTTCGCTGATTGTCATCTTTAATACGCTGAGGGCTCTTTTTTGCGCTGAGGGCTCTCTAAGACGCTGATGGTCCTCTGTTTAGCTGATGGCTCCCTTGACTATGCTAGAAGAACACTGACATGACACTGACCTTCCGCTCCCTGACCTTATGGCTGTTTATGCTCTGCCTGCTGACACTCACGGCTATCACCCACGCCCAGCTGGGTGAAGGCAGCTATAACAGCACCAGCCGCAATACCCTGGTGCCGGGCATGGAGGAGGAGCCAGCGGAATTCCTGCCTGTCACCGAGGCCTACCCCTTCCAGGCACTGGTGGATGGCGGTGAACTGGTGCTGCACTGGGATATCGAGCCCGGTTACTACCTCTACCAGGAGCGCTTTCGCTTCGAACCCAAGCCGACCCTGGGGCTGGAAACCGAGTACCCCGAGGGCCGGAAGGTCTACGACGAGTACTTTGAGAAGGACATGGTGGTCTACTACGGCAGCGTGACCCTGCGTTTTGCCCTGCCCACCACCGAACCCTTCCTGCTGCGGGTAGAGTCCCAGGGCTGCGCCGAGGCGGGCCTGTGCTATCCGCCCCACAGCGAGTTTATTCGCGTTACCCCAGGTAGCGGCGAGGTCACTGCCATCGACAGGGAGACCTTCGACAGCAATATCGAAAGCAGCGCCGATGCCCCCGCCGAGCCCCAACCCTGGCTGCTGCAAATCCTGGTGTTCGCCCTGGCCGGCGGCATTATTCTCAACCTAATGCCCTGTGTATTCCCGGTGCTGTCTATCAAGGTCATGAGTCTGGCCCACGCTGACCGCCAGCGGCTGGGCCGCCACGGCTGGGCCTACACGGCAGGGATTCTGGTATGCTTTGCCCTGTTTGCGCTGGTGATTCTGACGGTGCGCAAGGGCGGCGAAGCGATTGGCTGGGGTTTTCAACTGCAGTCACCACTGGTCATCGGCGCGCTGGTGTACCTGTTTATGCTGTTGGGGCTCAGCCTCTCGGGCCTGTTGCAGTTTGGCACCCGGCTGATGGGTGTGGGCCAGAGCCTGACCCAAAAAGAGGGGCTGTCCGGCTCCTTCTTCACCGGCACCCTCGCGGCCATTGTCGCCAGCCCCTGCACGGCCCCCTTTATGGGCGTGGCCCTGGGTTATGCTCTCACGCAACCGCCGCTGGTGGCATTGCTGGTATTTCTGGCGCTGGGCCTGGGCATGGCGCTGCCGCTGTTACTGCTGTGCTACGCCCCGGGACTAATCCGCCACCTGCCCCAACCCGGCCTGTGGATGGACACCCTCAAACAGGCGCTGGCTTTCCCCCTCTATCTCACAGCCCTGTGGCTGTTGTGGGTACTGGGGCGACAGGCGGGCAGCGATGCCGTGATTATTCTGCTAAACGGCTGCCTGGCTTTCGGTTTTGCCCTGTGGCTCTGGCAGCGACCCGGCAAGGGTGGCGTGCTGCGCCACGGCCTGGCGGTGCTGGCTCTGCTCGCCGCCCTGGCGGCACCCTTTGTGGCGGCCCCCGGCGGCACCGAGGATAGCCGCTGGCAAGCCTACTCCCCCGAGACACTGGCAGAACTGCGCCGCGAAGGCCGCGGTGTGTTCATCAACCTTACCGCCGACTGGTGTATCACCTGCCTGGCCAACGAGCGCGTTACGCTGAACACCGAGGCGGTGGAAGCCGCCTTCGATCAATACAATATCGCCACCCTCAAGGGTGACCTGACCCGACCCGACCCCGAAATCACCGAACTGCTGGAATCCTACGGTCGCAGCGGTGTGCCCCTCTACCTGTGGTTCCCCCCGGGCCGCAGCGGTCCGGCGGACATACTGCCGCAACTGCTGAGGAAGGAGCATTTACTGGAGGCGTTTGAGTTGAGCGAAGAGTAATCAGTCTTTTAAAAATACATTGTGGGAGCTGCCATGGCAGTTCCCATTAAAGCATGGAAAATATTATGGAGTTCAACTTTTCAGGCCTCGGCTCAAAGCCAAAACCAAGTGGTAAAAACTTATCAAATAGCCGATCACCGCAAACCAATGCAATATAACAATAATTGAAAGAAATCTTTTGTAGATGAGCTGGTGAGTCGGCAGTTGCCGAACCCAATTGAACAAAGGACCAACATCAAAAACGAAAAATCTGGCACAAAAAAGTAGGTAGGTGTTACTGCAGCGTTAGCGACACACACGAATACAGCATTAGCTGTTAACTTATCCTACCTTGACTCCCACACAACTCCCAAACAGAGAAGCGAGAAGAAAGCCGTCATACCGTAACAACTTTTGTTAGAAAAGTGATTACAAAAATCACAAAAGAGCCGCGTTGCGGCTCTTTTTATCACAGCACTGTTTACCGCTTACAGGTCATCACTCCACTGCTGATCAATCCACTCCATGCGCTCTCGTTGCCAGCGAATCATTTCTGACACTTCCGCCTCATATGATCCCAGAATCAATCGGGTATACCAGGTTTGCCAATAAAATATTGGCCAGCGCTCAAAGTTTTTCTGTTGCTGGATTTCCAACCATTCAGCCCGCGCCTCGGCATATTGAAAAATCTGCTCTAATTTTCCTTCAGCTTTCAGCACTTGCCAGCGCTGCTTGACTTTGGCTTCAAACGCAGGATCCTGAAATAGACGATCAAACCAACTTGCTTTACGAATATGCCAACCATAGGTTTTATCCAAATCATCGTAACCGGCATTCCCCAAAGCCAAATCAAAATCCCAGATGGGACCAAAATACAGTTTACCATTGCGCGGTTTATGTAAATACGCACTGGACACAGCACCATCAGCATTTTTAAACAACTCGTTAATAATGTAGTAATTAATGGTGGAGTCCACATCCAGATAAGCCGCGTAACCGATCTCCGGATCAGTAAAATCATTCCCGAACAGAGCCTCTTCTGTATCATAAAAATACTGAGTAATGTAATCGCGCTGTGGCGCCCAGTCGGGGGTCAGCAAACCTTCTGGCTCATCCACACAGAAGGGCTGCATTCCATAGCGAGAATCCATACAATAATCATCTTCTCGCAGTGCATTGACGCCCCCCTCACAATAAGGGTAAATTTGCTGATTAATATCACTCAGACAAAAATCCAAACCCATCCGAAAATCAATTTCCAGTACGTAACCTCCAGTCAGTGCGTCGCCCTCGGTATCAGTCACTTCCATCTCAGCAATGTCCACTCGATCATTATCCGGACGAATGTGCTCAACCAGTTGGTACACGCCTTGGTAGGCACCGTTTACATGCAATTCTATATATCGGCTGCGCGTCGTGTAAGCCATGCCGATACTGTCGCTGAACATAAAGGCAATGTCGTTACGCATTAGGGTTTTGTCTGCGTAATTAGCCAGTAGAACCCAGTGCTTGCTTTTAGGCATTCCCAACAGCTTGCTGGAATCTTTTAGCTTGAGGCGATAAGGTTTTTTATCCCAGTCCCAGGTGGAATTGCCGCGACCGCGCACCTCCAGTTCCGCCACAAAGGGCTCCTGACCCGGCTCGGTTAGCGTCATGTTTGCATCGATATAATCCTCCTTTGAGACAACCTGAGCACCGTTTTCGGTATTGAGCTCAAGCACAGGCAGGGCCTCCACGGTGCCCGAGGGAAAACCATCGGCAAAGCTGGAGCTGCTGGAGGAGCTGCTGGAGGAAATACTGGATGAACTATCAACCGAACTCTCCGAGCTGGAAGAGCTAGTAATGGAGGAGCTTGAGGAACTGGCAGGGCTGCTCGCGATAGATGAGGATGAAGATCCCCCGCCACCGCAAGCTTGTAAGAGCAAAAGCACCACTAGTATGCCGATTTTTTTCATGTTTATTGTCACCTTCTACGGGTTTGTGGCCAAGTCAAGAGCACCAGTATTAAACAGCAATCCCAGGCACATATGCCATATGGTAATATTCGTCTAAAATCAGTCGTATCCCTAGAACTAGGTATTTATCACACGGGGAGATTAGCAGCCTGTTAGATATAACCACAACGGATGCACTCAACAACCACTTCCGTCAGGGTTTTCATAGAGGATTTGCGCAGTATATTTTTGCGGTGGGTGTTAACTGTCTGTATCGAAATATGCAGTGTTTCCGCGATCTCAGCCGTAATTTTTCCGGCACCGACAAGGCGTATGATATCCAGCTCCCTTCGGGTAAAACGCTGTTTATAGTCATACAGCGGATAGGGGGTAAAACCCTTCAACAAGCTGGTGTCAAACACGTCTATATCCAGCCAGGAGCGCCGCCCATTCAAACCGATAAAAGAAAGCCTGCGATTATTGGTTGAGGAGATGTGATTAATATCTGTTTGCACACCAAAGACCTTAAGTAATGCACCATCTTCGGTAGTTCTGAGTGTTTTTGTTTGCAATAGGAAGAGGTGATAGGATCCGTCTCTGACACGCAACCTTAGACAATACGTAATTTTATAGTTAATTACGTCTTCGGGTTTAATACATTGTTTCAAAAACCAGGCCACCACATCTTCACAGCGGTAAAAATAATTCAGATCATCAGGATGGACACACTCTACCCAATGTTCAAAATTAAAATTGGAATCCGACGGCACATCCAGAAGGTCAATGACGGATTCGCTGTAGATATCCAGAGTCAGGGATGGCGAATCAATAACATAGTAAAAATAAGGGCCAGGACAGAAAAGCCCGGCCATATACTCGAGGACATTAAAGTCTTGCAGCACTATTGAATTGCCGCCCAGATAATTTTTATGAGATCGCCACAAATCAACAGTTTTTGCAAATTTTTCCAACATGGGCATCAGGGCTCCCACCTCACCCTCAAAATCGAGCTCTTTTTAAGCGCCTTTTTAGATTGTGCGCCACAATCATCTATAGTGACGGGATAGGGAGAAGAAAAGCCCTTTTCATGGCCCCCTAAGGCAATACCGTATCACCACAATTTGCCGAAACAGAGCAAACCATTATCAGCTAAATCCCCAATTCGGCTATTATTAGCCAGATTAGCAAAAAACTTCAAGCAGTATCGAATGTGCCCATTCGTTGCCAGGCTCCTGTACGCGACTACTCTTTAACCTACATCTCAATAGCGTAGTATCGCCCTTTTTATGCCAGTGCAACAGCGTTTTCTTACAGTGATTCATTTAATGCTTCTCGTAAAAGGCATTGATTGCCGACATGAACTGCAACTGAATGTTGCTCTCGTCATACCAGAGAACGACCATGGAATGCCCGGCATCGCGAGTGGAAAATGTCATCGTGCCTTTGACTGCTTCGCTCAAGGGGGCCATGTAATACACTTTCAGTGCATAACCGTGATTGTCCCCTTGAACGGCTTCCTGCAAATTGCCATTGCTATCGATCATCGGCTCCCACATCACTGGCACAGTTTCCTTACCGCTGTGAAAGCCTACCGTCCACTGGCCGAAGCCGTCCTCTTCGAGGGTCCAACGACACTCGTCGCAGACATTGCTGACATAGGTGCCGTAAAAGCGGGTCGGCAGTTCCTGTGCGGTGGCGTGATATACGCAGGCCAGTAAAATGAGTACCACAAAAAGTTTGTGGAACAGCTTCATTTCGGGGCCCCTGTTTGGCAAGTAATATTTATTCATTGGGTTCGCTAATCCACAGGTTCCCGTCTACAGTGGTCCATATCACCATGGTTTTACCACCAGTATCCACAGCGAGCCGCAGGCTGCTAATTACCAATGAATCCTCTGCTTCCGCCATCTGGCTCAGCTGTTGCGCCTGGGTCCAGCCTGTATCAGTAAGGTAACGGCTAGCCCATACATCGTAGACAGAGTCAGCATTATGCGGGTCGCAGGCCAGACCACAGGGATGTGGTGAGTCAGCGCCGATGGTACAGCCGGCAAGTTCCGTGCCCGATGTACAGGTTACAGATACAGGCTGTACAAGTGCCGTGGAGCACATATATGGCGAGAGCGGCCGAAGAGTGAGCGACAAAGAGGTGGTGAATGAATACACCCCTACAGGCTTCAACCACAGGTCTCCGATAATAAGTGTCTTACAGGGTTTAACTTTACGGGTATCTCTCCTATTATTTTTTCTTTCCCCCGTTCCGCCTCACCAAAAAATCTGCATCCCAACAACCCAGAAATTTCAAGCCTGTGCTTGATACGCAACTTAATCTCGCAACAAACACCCCTTCCAAGACTCTCATAAAGGTGAGGCACATACTCCCTGACCCTATCATTTATACTAGCATCGTTAATCAAAATATAATTCTCGTCTCTCTCAGCCCCCTGAAACTCAGCCAGATAGTAGTCTCCCTGAACACTTCGGATTAGAACCCCTCTATTAGCAGTAATCACCCGGCCATCAAAATAATTAAAACCTGTTCTCACTTCAAAAAGTGAATTATAAACACATTCAAGAGATTCACTATAAAACTGGTCTTTTTCTGGGTCAGAGCTTATCACCCATTCATCCAATCTTTCAAATCCATATTCATAATCTTTATAAAAATAGGCCACTATTATTAACTCGTCAAGTGTTAAGCCATCGGTATTTTTTATCAACCTCTTATTGCATGAATATTGGCCATAAAAATTGAAGATAAGAAAAATTTCCACATCCCCGGAGCTCCATGACCACACATATCCAGCGTCCCCGTTAATTATAAATGTTCTTCTATATTTTATAACTCCATCAACCGGAGGAAATTCACAGCACCGGGCGGTTTCTAAAGCCAAACATTCATGATCCAAAATATACCAATCCCATAACTCTGGAGCATAGGGAACAAGATATCCTTTCCCCAAAAAATCAAGATTCCCAGAAACCATCGAATTAAGTGATTCTGCCTCAACAACCTGACATGGCTTAGTGATATCCACTTCACCGTAAAGCTCTTCCAGCTCACATAAATCTTCTTCGCTTAATACCCCATAATTGATTGAACCAAGATTTTTATGCCAATACCGATAAGCTCGCAAAGAATTCAGGTTAAGCTCATCCTGTGACAAAATAATTTTCCATGATGTTTGGCTATCTATATACCAAAATATTTCTGATCCGTATTCATCCATTTCCAATAAACGATACCAATCTCCATAATTGCACAAGGAACCTAAATATTTGAATATTTTCTGCGTAGAAAAATTAATTAAATCGTTGGATGACATCTCAATTAGACCATCCTTAATTAGCAATTGACTGGAAAAAACTACTCCATTACCATTAAAAAATTCAGTTATTACATTAGAGTGTATGCTCTGATGAGAGGGATAGATAATATAAGATTTATTTTCGGACATACCGTCACCTCTTCGCGTATTTATATAATGAAACAAACCAATGGCCATATTGTAAATTTTTTTGCTTCCAAGGAAAGCATGTGCATACAATTATTGCTACACACTGACATCTTTAAATCGAGGCCTCATCGTTAACAGTCATAACCTGAGCAAGGGGAAAACTTATAGCCACTGTCAACAGAGGGTCATAAAGTAAAAATCCATGATCAAAGAAGCCAATATTGGCAGGGTCCTCACGAAGAGGGCATGATGTCTTTCCAAACAAGATAATTTCAACACAGGCAGGCAAGTACAAGCCAGCCCACATCCTGATCGTTGGATGGCACAGATCTTACCCAAGCCACAAATTGTACAAATGGGGGGTCTCACACCCTCACCACTGCGAACAAAGCCTCGCCATACATGCCCATACGCCAATAGTATAGAGAGTCGAATTTCAATTAAATGATTTAATCATTCAGCCTTTTTTATTCTGGCCATTTCCTTTCTATAGCTTCCTGCTTCGTCACTATTTAAGACAACAGCCAGGTTATAAGCCTTTTGAAGCGTCGATAGCGACTTATCATAGTTGCCGTTTGCTTCATAAGCTTTGGCAAGTTGATCCAAGGCAGCCAGAGACTCCGGGCGGTATTTGACCCATCTTTCGATAACCTCAATAGCCTCCACTACTTCTCCATTTCTCAGCAGGTAAGGGCCAATCCAGCTCAGCCGATTAACGCTGTTCCAGCGATCTGCCCTGGGGAGGATTTCAAATCCATATTCGGAAGATAACTTATGGTAATAGACATCCAGATTATCCATAGCCGGACCGGGCATTTGGATGATTTCACGGTATTTAGCAAACCACTTTTCCTTCGGAAAGATCATTTCAAGTGCGTCAACAAGGGCAGGCAAGGTGACATCATAGTGACCCTCATCAGGATAAATCCCTGAAAAATATTTAAGATTATTCGACGAATAGGCTGAGAGGCGGCTATTCAGGGTGTTGAGATTGACCGCAATCTCGGCTGCACCTCCTGCACTATCTGCATCCGCAGAGGTTATATAAATATACCGTTTTTGATCAGCATCGCTTTTGATTTTCGCTTCGATTAAGTCGATAAATTTCTCCTCTGACTTATAACCCATTCCCAACATGTCTCCAGCGGCAATGGCAATATGAGCATCGAACAGATTGGGCTCACTCACAAGTGAATGCAATACATAAATGGATGAATACGAGACCCCCATAACCATATGAAAATCGTTCGCTCGAAACCTTTCTCTCAAATAGGGAAACAGCTCTTTGTCAAGATGTTTTGTGAAAGTAGTAGGGTCACTACCGGGAAGAGATTCCATAGGCCAGAAATTACTGCCGTTCGTATAGACCGTCGGGGTGACATGCTCATCCACCAGGCTTACCACCAGAGTTTCGGGCATTCTCTCTACTGAACCCAGGTGCTTCACCACCCCCGAAACCAACTGAAAGAACTCATTTTCTAGTAGCAAAAGCACTGGGTAAGTATGTTGTGTGGAGGAATGGTGGTAACTTTCAGGAACAGAAATATTAAAGGATCTCTTTTGCTCCATTAGATTCGAATAAATAGAGTACTGTTGAGCAAAAACCAGCGGCACCGGTTCTTCAGCCGCCTTAGGTTTCTCATACTCTGCCAGTTGAGCAGAAAGTGGATTGCATGCCCAGAAAAACAGTAAAATCCTGAATATGTTCTTCATAATATATTACCGAATTGATCCACAGCCTAACTCATAGAATTTTCGCAAAAACAACATCTAAAGGTAAGATATCTTCTCTTTCAGGCGTACATTCAGGGACAAAAGCCAGCGATATTTTTTCAGTAGCGATTGGTAAATGATTGCTATTTTAGCTATTGTTTAAAGGAACGGCACTAAACCAGGTGCGTGACGATGCACAATGCGGCAAAGTCCGTTCGGCCTGAGATGCGCAATCTCACACGCCCCCTGATCGATACTCCGAAAATTTTAAGTGAGAGTATAGTGTGGGGCCGTCCTTGATCAGCCTGTCATTTTTGGGTTTTGGGCATTTATTGGCGTGATCCTACCCGAGCTGACGCCCACCCGATCACTGACCGCGTCGTTATTTATCTTCGGCCGCCTCGGAAACGTGTCTGCTCGCTACTTTTACGGCACTGCTCCCGGGTCCACGGTCGCTGTGAATTGTCCCCCGGTCTCTACCCCGAATCCGGGGCGAAGCGTGATGGACTCGTTGGCAATAAACGTCACGTCGGCCGTGGAGGAAACAGTGTAGCTCGGACCGGCCACTATGGCGCAGGCGGTCTCGGTCACTGTTCCCGGGATATACTCATTCTCCAGCGTCAGGGTTTCTTCGGGCGTGCATGACTCAGGCACCACTGTCGCCCGGAATGCCGCGACCTCGAAGCGGGTATTGTTGATTGAGCGCGCGTTGTCGGCCGATTGCGGGTCGGGATGCGCGATTCCACAAGGATCCCCTCCGCAGTCGATATTGGGGTTGGAGAAGAGCGCGACCGC
>CBFGUT010000047.1:0-15253 GCA_965652265.1 uncultured Cellvibrionaceae bacterium
CCTGGCATTGGACAGTCTGGTGGCCATGGCGCAACAGGTATTGGACCAGCGCGCCGGCGTGCGCGAGCATCTGGAAGGTGACGTGGGGCGTGACACACTCTCTGCTATTTTACAGGTGGGTACGTCGGCGGGGGGCGCCCGCCCCAAGGCGGTGATAGGCATCAATCGCGAGCGCACCGAAATCCGCAGTGGTCAGGTGGATCTGCCCGAGGGGTTTGAACACTATCTGCTCAAATTCGATGGCGTGGTGGAGCCGGGTAGCAGCCGTGAGACTTTTGGCGACCCGCAGGGTTACGGACGCATGGAGTACGCCTATTACCTGATGGCGCTGGATGCCGGTCTGACAATGTCCCATTGTGAGCTGCTGGAAGAAGGCGGGCGGGCACACTTTATGACCCGCCGGTTTGACCGCGATGGCAACCGCAAGATTCACTATCAGTCGCTCTGTGCCATGGATCATGCGGACTACAAGCAGCCTGGCAGTTACAGCTACGAGCAGTTGTTCAGCCTGATGCGGCGGCTGCGCCTGAGTCGCCGCGATGCCCTGCAGATGTACCGGCGCATGGTGTTTAACATCGTCGCCCGCAATCACGACGATCACACCAAGAATTTTGCCTTTGTGCTGGGCGAGGGCGGCCGCTGGCAACTGGCGCCGGCCTTCGATGTGGCCTACAGCTACAGGCCCGGCTCCCCCTGGGTGAATAGCCACCAGCTCTCCCTCAATGGCAAACGCGAGAATTTTGTCCGCGAAGACCTGTTGGTGCCTGCACAAACCGTCCGGCGCGAGGCGGAGACCATTATCGAAGAAGTGGTAGAAACCGTCTCGCGCTGGCGCGATTACGCCGCCCGCGCGGGAGTTTTCCCGGATTTTTCCCGCGAGATTGAACGCCATCATCGCCTGGGCGTGTAAAAAGAGCGTGAACTCTCCCACTGCAATAGGCTAAAGTACGGGTCGTCCGACGCTAAATTGCCGCCGGCTAAACGGCGCAATTTCGGCGACTTTGGCCGCCCCTGCGAGTGGGTTACTGACGGCGCGGTCCAACGATAATCGCGATGCCAATGATAATAAGGAGCCTGAAATGACCATCAAAACTTCCCTGCGGGCGCTTTTGCCGCTGCTACTTTGCCTGTGGGCAATCACCGCCCAGGCCGAATCCGGCCCGGTATTTGAGCTGCGTACCTACACCACCCACGAAGGCAAGCTGCCGGCGCTCAATAAGCGCTTTGCCGAACACACCGCCCGCTTGTTCGAGAAGCACGGTATGCGCAATATCGGCTATTGGGTGCCCACGGACGCCGAGCTTGGTGGTAATACGCTTATTTACATACTCGCCCATGACAGCCGGGAGGCCGCCCAGAAAAGCTGGCAGGCCTTTCTCGAAGACCCTGAGTGGCAGGCGGCTTACGCCAAATCCCGTGAGGACGGCCCTATTGTCAAGCACATCGACTCGGTGTATATGACCGCAACGGAATATTCCGCTATCCAATAGTGGCGTGGCCGCCACTGGGGGCTCGGGGTAATGCTGCCGAGCTCTCGCCCTGGTCGCCAGCTGTGGTTGCGGCGCCAAAGCGGTGGGGGCTGTCAAAGACTCATCGAGTCAGAGGTGGTTGCGTCCACAGGCCTCCGGGCGGCACAATAGCGTGCTGAGCGCGCCCATTCTGGCTGTGCCACATTTTACCCTGTAAAGCCGACCTGCCATGTTCTTCTCGCCCGAGCGCCAGGATTTTTTCAAACCGTTGACCAGTAAATACCGCGAGCAGGTGGTGCAGTGTCTGTGCCTGGTCTATCAGCGCCTCTATGGTTCCAATGCGGACTATGGACATTCCCTGTCGCGCGAGCAATTGGTGGATATTCTGGAAGAGGCACTGGCGCGCTCCCCGGTGGTGGATTTGGGCGGGGAGGAGGCCACCGCAGAGGATATACCCCAGCGCTTTAAATCCAACCGCGAACTGGCAGCCTGGATACTCAAACAATTGCTGGAGTGCGGGTGGTTACAAAAGCAGGTGGACCCGGCCACTCTGCAATCCACCTATCCCTTTACCCGCCTGGGGCGGCTTTTTACCCTGCCGCTGGTGGAATCCGACAGCGCTCAGATTCGCACCCGTCATCGCAACACCCGCAATACCCTCAATGCACTGGAAGCCTTTTTGAATCGCCGGGAGGTGCACGACCTGCTGGATGCCTATGAGTACTCGGAGCGGATTGTCACCGACTTTACCGATGTGATTGCCGAGCTGGAAGAGCGCAAGCGCGAGCTGGTGCGCGAAGTGGAGTCCCAGCAATTGATTGAACAGGCCACGGATCAGTTTTTTGATTTTATGGAAAAACGCTTCCAGCCCGATGTGGCGGTACGCCTGTCGGCGGATAGCGTGGAAAAACACCGCGATCATATTGACAAAGCCATCAACCGCATTCGACGGCAAAAGAAAGAAGTGAAACAACAGATAGAGCTGCAGCTGCGCCGTCTGCTTCCCGAACTGGCCCGCCCGGGCCAGTCAGTGCTTTGGACCATACTGGACACCATTGAGCGACGCATGGGCAATGCCGCCGAAATTATGTTGCCGGCCCTGCGCCGTGCGCTACACAGTTTTACCAAGCGTGCGGATATTATTATCCGCCAGTTGAGTTATCTACACAGTCAGGAAAATAACGACGTATTGGCGGTGTGTCGCCAGCTGGGACAGTTGAGCGAGACCGACCTCGCTGCGCGATTGGCTGCTGCCGGAGATCAGCTGGCGGGTATGCGCTTGCAACTGATTGATCCCGCGCATATCAAAGTGCAGGAACGCAAGGCCTCGGTGCAAGTACAGACCGCAGTGGCGGAGGCCCCGGCCCTGGATCCGGCCGCCGAGCGCGAACTGTTTATTCAGCAGTTGCTGGACCGGGCTTTTGTGATCGACAACTCCGGATTGCGCGACTATGTCTTTCACGCCCTGCGTGCGGGCGAGAAAATTTCCAGCCGTCACCTGCCGGTGGACAGTGCCCGTGATTTACTGGCCATGGCCCATGTGATTGAAGTGGGGGCGGTGAACAATCTCTCTTCCCGCTACCAGTTTGCCGTGGATTACGTGGGCGACAGTGCCGCGTCGGAATACTTCCACCGGCAGGATGAATTTATGATTACCCTGACGGCCGCACCGGCCGATGAGACACCCCATGCTTGATGATTTTATCGCTGAACAGCTGCAGCCGCTCAATCTAAGTCGCGAGGAGTTTTCCGAGGTGCTGGTGCGCCTGTTGGATTACGGGGTCTTGAGCCGCCACGAGAGTCAGACCGAGGCCGTACTCTACGACCGCTACCTGCAATGCAGCCAGCTGGTGGAGGACTACCTGGCGGTACTCGGCGTGCGGGTACAGCACAACCGCCAGTTTGCCTTCGTGCGATTGTTCCCACCGGGGGCGGAGATTCCCGGCTTGGCCGATGACGACAATGCACCGTTTAACGGCGGTTTCAGGGTTCGGCCCAGCCAGCAGGACGTGGCCGTTATTCTGGTATTGCGCGCCGAGTACCAGAAGAGTTTGCGCGAAGGGCAAGTGGACGAAAATGGCTGCGCCATGTTGTCGCTCGAAGGCCTGGCCATCGCCATGAACAATCTGCTCAAACGTTCGCTGCCGGAGGGTCTGGTGGAGCGGCGCAATCTGTTCAGGCGGTTGCGGCAGTTGCGATTAATTCAGTTCAATCTGGAGGAAGACCTGGATAGCGATGAAAGCTGGATCAGCATTCAACCGGGTATAACCAGTTTTGTCACCGATGAAGTGCTCGCCACATTGATGGGTGAGGATGGCGGAGAGTCCCAGGGCGTCGATGAGGAGGTTCACTGATGTTTCTAAAGCGTGCCATCCTGGTCAATTGGGGCAATATTCCTCAGCTGGAGTTTGAGTTTGGCCCTATCAATTTATTTTCCGGTGGTAATGGGTCGGGCAAAACCACGGCGGCAGACGCCATTCAAACACTGATGACCGCCGCTTACGAAAACCTGTTTAATTATAATCCGGGTCAGGATGAAACCACTCAGCGTGGTCGCGGTGGCAAGCAGGTGCGAACCCTGGCCTCCTATGTGCTTGGCTGCGACGACGGTAGTTACGCCCGTCTCTGCGCCACCGATGGCTATGTGGCCGGTGTGTTTCACCCCACCCAGGGGGAAAGCGCCGAGCCCTTTACCGCCGTGATGTGTGTGCGGGCCCATCTTGATACGGCGGGCAACCAGAAACAGGCGCGTCTGGATGAGTTATTGTTTTTGATACTGCCCGGCGAGCAACTCAGTCTCTCGCACTTTGTCCGCCAATATCAGGATGGCAAGCATGTGGTTTTGTTGGCCGATATCGCCACGTTACTGAAAAAGGAGTTCGGCAGTCGTGGGGTGGAGGAGTACGACAAAAAGGGTGCCTATTTGCGTCGTCTCTACGGTGCACTGCGCGGTCGCCGCGATGCCGTCTCCGATCGCGAGGCCAAGCACGCGGCGCGAACCTTTGCCAATTTTATGGCCTACAAACCGGTAAAGAGTATCAACGAGTTTGTGGCACGGGAGATTCTGGAGCCGCGCGACCTGGGTGATGCCATTCGCAATGTCTCGGAATTGATGAAAACCATCCATCAGATGGAGTCGGACACTCGCGCTATTCGCGAGGCAATTGCCATACTTGACAGCGCCCGCGGCAATGCCCAGGGCTACACTGATACCTGGGCCGAGCGCAAGATTACCGAGTATGCCGAAGCCTGCCGCTGTCTGCTGGTCAATCAACAACAATACCTGCAGGCCAAGCGCGATCAACAGGCAGTCCAGGCACAATTACAGGAAAACCGTGAGCGACAACACCAGTGTGAGGCGCGGCGCACCCAAACCCACGCCGCACAGGTGAGCCTGGAGGCAAAGCGTCAGGGGATCGACGCCCTGAAGACCAAGGATGAGCTGGAGCGAAGTATCCGCGAGGCTGAGGCTGAACTCAATCATAAAGCACGCCCCGTGCATGAGCAGAGCTTGCAGCTGAACCGCAATGTGCAGGCGACCGAGCAACTGCTGGGACAGCTGGCTGACACCTCCTTGGGTGTGGAAGTTCCGGTGCTCGATAGCCGCGACTGGTTACAGGCCGGGCGTGCGGTTGTGGCCACGGCCGATAAGGTGAGTGTTGATTTGGGCCGTTTGCTGGCGAAAGACTGGGTGGGTCTGGAACAGCTGGAAAATGATCTCGATGAATTGATTGCCGCCGAGCAGACACATGGCCGCTGGGTGGAAAGATTGTACGGCCGCGATGAGCAGGCCCTTAGTCTGCGCGATGAGATTGCCCGTCAGGTGAACACGGCAGAACGCAAACGTCAGGATGTCAACAGCCGGCTCAAACAAAAGCAGCGCGACATTCAGTTGCTGGAAAGTCGTCAGGTGGGTTATCCGCCGTTTGTGGAAGCGGCGCTGTCAGCTATTGCCCAGCAGTGCCCCGGGGCGGATCCCCGGGTGTTATGTGACTACGTGGAAGTGCTGGATGAGCAGTGGCAAATGGCCATTGAGGGCTATATTGGCGGTGCACGTTTCTCTATTATCGTGGCGCCGGAATACGAGGCCGAAGCGATCCGAATTGTGCGCGCCATGCCCGGCGGAAAACGCAATCGTGCACGAGTGATTCAAGGGGATAAGGCGCGGCGGGATGTCGAGCGCCTGACTTTGCCGAAGGGCTCCATTATTGAAGTGATGACCTTCAATCATAAGATTGCCGAGTACTATCTATGCGCCTCTTACGGTAATGTAGTACGAGTGGCCGATGCCGATACCTTGCGCGGTACCGCACGAGGCATAACACCTGAGGGGCTGGGTTCGGGTAGTTATAGTATGTGGCGTTGTGATCTGGAAGACAGTGAACTGGTATTTGGGCAGGCGGCGCGAGAACGCGCACTGCGCGCCAAGGAGCGTGAATGTGAACAATTGCTGCACACCGCTCAGCAGGTGGAGCAGGACTATCAGCAGACGGCTCGTATTCTGGAATTGGTTGATGCAATTGCCCCGGCCCGGTGCGCCGAGCCCATACAGACCATGCTCGCTCTGCACCGGAAAATTGCGCGTGCCGAGGCTGAGCTGCAACAGCTGGACCTGAGCGATTTTACCCAGTTGGAAGATGAGTTGGCCCGACTGCGCCAAGTCTATGAAGCGGAAGAGCTGGCGCTGCGAGAACTGGTTGAAAAGGCGGGGGAACTCAAGGAGCGTGAGCGCACCTGCGGCCAACAAGTCAAACAATACGCCGACGCCCAGGACGTTTTTCAGGAGGCCCAAGAGGCGCTGGAGGAAGCGGTTGTCAGGCTGGCCCGTGCATACCCCAGTGTGGATGTGGAGCCGGCCCTGGAAGCGGCTGTCCGGCGGGCGGAGCAGGCGGGTGCCAGTCAGAGTTTTGCAGATGATATCCACATGCAGACACAAAGCCTGACTGCCCTGGAGCGGGAGTTGCACGGCGCCGTATTGCAACACAACCAACACTGCAACCCCCACGATGCCATTGTTTACGATACCGGCTATGCTGAGCTTCACGATGAGACTTTTTTTCAGCGCCTGGTCAAGCTGCGCAGTGAAATCGATCTGATTCACAATCGTTTGAAAAACAATGTGCTGGTGGATAAGCACAGCCAACTGCAAGGCTTGAAAGACAGTTTTAACACCGCGTTTGTCACTAATCTGTGTCACTCGATATACCAGGCCATCAATGATGGTGAGCGCACCTTGAAAAACCTCAACAGGGAGTTGGAGAATCATTACTTTGGTGCCGATCGTGAGCGCTTTTATTTCGGTTACGAGTGGGTGCCGGAGTTCAGAGAATACTGGCGTTTCTTTAAAGAGGTAATAGACCTGCCCAACCTGGGCGATGGCGCCAGCTTGTTTGAGGCGGATATCTCGGATAAATCTGCCGCTGTACGCGACAAAATGCTGGCCATGTTGCTGGACCCCGACGAACAACTGGCCCTGCGGGAGCTGAATCGGCTCAGCGACTATCGCAACTATCGCTACTATGAAATCTACAAACAGCCCGAAGGCAAACAGGCTATTGCTCTGAGCCAGTACGGCACCGGCTCCGGCGGTCAGCTGGAAACGCCGGCCTATATTATCCGCTCGGCGGCGGTGACGTCGGCCTTTCGCTTTAACGACGGCAGCAATCATCTGCGCATGGTGCTGGTGGATGAGGCTTTCTCGAAAATGGACGAAAACCGCTCGCGCGAGGTTATTCATTATTTAACCGAGACACTGGGGCTGCAGCTATTGTTTATTATGCCCAGCAGCAAATCCGGCCCCTTTATGGATTTGATCAGCAACCAGTTTGTGTTCAGCAAGTGCCCTACGGCCGTACCGGTGGGTGAGCTTTTCAGCCGTGTTCTGGTGGACAGGAAAGCCTGCAACCAGGAAAAAATTAAAAAGCTTTGGGAAAACCACCGGCGCACGGTTAAACACCAGGCGATGCTGGATTTTATGGAAGATATTCCCGAGGTGTAATGTGAGTATGCCCAGCAGCTATCCCGCGCCTCCGCCCTGGTTCGAGGAAGAATCCCTGCCCAGACGGCTACTGGAGAGTTTTCTGCGCAAACTGGAAAAAGGGCAGCGCCTGAGTTTGCGCATCAGCCCCAAAACTGCACCTGAGCTGTATGATTTTCAACACGAGGATGTGAAATACTTGTGGGCTCTGGTAAAGAGCCTGGACAAGGAATACCACATTCTCACTATCAAGCTGGCGCGGGTGGAGCCCAGCCAGGAAGTCTATGAAAATGCTCAAATTGTATTCGCACCGGACAAGGAAGGGCTGGTGCGCCAGTGGCTGGACCGCCCGGCGCTGGACCCTTATGCGCTGGTTTGGCAGCACCAGTTGGCGCGGATGCACAACGCCTTTGAAGATGGCGGCCAGGCCCTGTTCGATAATCTGGTGAGGTTCCCGGAGCAGGGCGCCGAGCAAACCCTGCGCGCCTTCGCCCGCATTGGTGAGGAACTTAACCGGCCCACCACCTTGCGGGCGCTGTCGGCGCGCTGCTTTTGGGGAGATTCCAAATGTCTCGACCGCTACGAGTTTTTAGTGAAGGCACTTTTCCCCAGTCTGGCTCACAACCTTATTCCCCGTCCCATTCTGATGGCGGTATATTTGCCGGCACAACTCAGCCGCCTGCTGTTTATCGAAAATCAGGATACCTTTATTACTCTGGCGCGCGAACAGCCCGCCGATACTGCACTTGTGTATAGCGCCGGCTTTCGCGGCAGCGCTCTGCGCATTCGCGAGCCCGGCAATGTGTTGTTCAGTTACCTCAACCTGCAGCACCATCAAACCGTGCGCGATGATTTTGAGGCATTCTGGTTTAATGGCAATGAGTCTCTGCCCACGGCGTTTTGGGGCGATCTGGACTTTGCCGGCATGGCCATCCTCAAGGCATTGCGCCTGACTTTCACTCACACCCGTGCCTGGCAACCGGGCTACGCACCTCTGCTGGAGCGTTTGCGCAGTGGCTGGGGCCACGGCCATCACAGCAGTGGCAAAGCCCAGCAGCGCGACCCCGATACCACCGGATGCCCCTATGCCGATGAACAGCTTCTGCCCGCCATGCGGGAGACCGAGACCTTTATCGATCAGGAAGCGGTTAATGTTGAACGGCTGATGTCGGAGGCATAACCCCGAGCGCAGGTTAGGTAAGCTCCGCGCCACCTGACAATAATTGCTGAACGCTGAACGCTGAATGCAGAGCGGGGAGCTAACGGGTTGGACTAAAGATAGAGTTGCTTCTCAATTATATTCTTATATAGGTATAATTTTCTCATAAATATACTTATATATGAATATTTTGTTGATCTGTAAGGTATGCTCTGCTAGTCTGTGCGCGACTCATCATCGGAGTTGCATATGCCTCGCAACGACTACCAATTGGGCATTGACGAAGATGCCAAGCTGGCTTTTGCGATATTTGCCGGCAATATTCGCCAGGCGCGCAAGGCGCGAGGGTGGACGATTCAGGAGGCGGCCACGCGGGCGCTGGTGTCGGTAAACGCCTACCGTGCGGCGGAGGCGGGTAACCTGGGGACTGCTGTGGGTGTTTATCTGGCCATTCTTAATGCCATGGACCTGGTGGACAGTCTGGCAGACGTGGCCGCCCCGCATCGCGATCCGGCTGCAAGACCCGGCCATCGGGGTTCAGGCTAATGCCTTATACCAAAGCCTTTGTGTTTGCACGGCTTGGCCAGGGGCACCGTTTATGGGCTGGCACCTTAAGCAGCGAACAGGGGCTGGGGTTGTTTAGCTACAGTGACGAGTGGCTGTCCCACACTGGGGCTTACCCGCTGGATCCGGTCAATTTGCCCCTGCAAAACCGGACCTATCGGGTGCGCAACCGCAAGGCGGTATTCGGGGTTTTCAGCGATGCGGGGCCAGACGATTGGGGCACCCGTATTATGCTGATGCACAACACCAGCGCGCCGCATAATGAGATAGAACGATTGTTGCGTACCAGTGGTGGTGGAGTCGGGTTGCTGGAATTCAGTTTGTCGCGCAGTTATCCGCGCGAGCCTGCGCCTGTGCCGGATATATCGTTATTGGAGGATCTGGAACGTGCCGCCCAGCGCGTAGAGGAACACCAGCGCCTGACGCCCGAGCAGTGGGCGCTGATTGAACCTGGCTCCTCCATGGGAGGAGCCCGTCCTAAAGTGGTGGTTGACGATGGCGGCCAGCAGTGGCTGGTGAAGTTTTCTCGCCAGCAGGACATTCTGGATATTCCCCTGCTGGAATACACCACCATGAATGTATTGCGTGAGGCTGGCGCTGATGTACCCGCGATAAAATTTCACGCCCTGGGGCAGGGGCGCAGTGCATTTATCATTCAGCGCTTTGATCGCCTGCCGGGTCACCCGCGTCATGTGATTTCAGCTCATAGCCTGTTTAACACAGATCGCGTACGCACCGTTAAAGACTCACGCCATAATCCCTACAGTTACATTAATCTGGCTTCAATTCTTCGTAAATATGCAGCGGCACCCGAGCGCGATTGCCACGAACTATTCCGGCGTATGGTGTTTAATATTTTGGTGGGTAACACCGACGATCACGCCCGCAATCACGCCATGCTTTACGATACTGCGAGCTGTCAGTGGCAATTGGCACCCGCCTACGATGTGCTGCCCACGATTAATGGCAATCGTGGCTATCAGGCGATGGGTGTAGGTGCAAACGGTGCCGAAAGCACATTGGAGAATACACTCTCCTACCGCAAACTGTTTTTGCTTGATGAGGTACACGCAAGAGATATTATCGCCCAGGTGCAATCTGCTGTCGCAGTCCTGCCCGAGCGATTGCAGCAAGCTGGCATGCCTCCGGCAGCGGTGGATATTGTTAAAGGGCATATGAACCTTTAAACGGAGCGAGTCGTCGAAGTGGTTGAACGTCTGAAGTCGGATGTCTGAGGTCGGACGCAAAACGCAGAACGCAAAACGAAAAACGCAGAACGCTTGGAGGCGATAGAGGAGATGAAAAAGTTCTCCAATAGTGGATAAAGCCTCGGGTTTATCAATCATTCCAATCGTTAAAGAGTAACTCCCTCCCCCGCTTGCGGGGGAGGGCTGGGGTGGGGGTATTTAATGTTGGCACGAAGGTAAATGTCGGACGTCTGAGGTTGGATGCGAATCACCGATCAATGATTCGACGGTCGACGACTCGATGATCGCGCACTTAAGGTCGGTTATCCACTTCAATCACTCGCAATTGCGGCAGTCCTTTTTTCTCGCGTCTCTCTCCCAGCCATAGAAAAATCGGTGCGGCGATAAAAATGGAAGAGCTGGTGCCCACCAGGATACCCAGCAACATGGGCAGGGCAAAGCTGGCGACGGCACTGCCGCCAGCAATGGCCATGGGCAATACCGCCAGGAAAGTCGTGGCCGAGGTAAACAGGGTGCGTGTCAGAGTGGAGGTGACGCTTTCATTTAACAGTTCCTTGAGCGACCTGTCCGGGGTTAACCGCAGGTGTTCACGGATGCGGTCGAACACCACGACCTTGTCATTGACCGAATAGCCGATCAGCGCCAGCAGGGCGGCGATCGCCGTGAGATTAAACTCAATGCCCAGCAGCGCGAAACAACCGAGGATCTTGGTGAGGTCCAGGGCCAGTGTGGCGATAATGGCACTGGCAAAGTGTGACTCAAAGCGCAGCCACAGGTACAGCAGCATACCGCTGCCCGCCAGCAGCACTGCCAAAATACTGGTATCGGAAAAATCGCCACTCACCTTGGGTCCCACCATTTCCACGCGAGGGAATTCGGCCTCTGGCGCAATGGACAATACCGCGTCTTTAACCGCTTGTACGGGCGCGCCGCTGGCTACGGCCTCGGCGCCCTGCTCGGGGAGTCGCACCAGGTAATAGCCGTCGCGACCAAATTCCTGAATGGCCACCTGGGTCAATTCGCGCTCGGCGAATACCTGGCGCAAGTCTTCAATGGCCACAGGTGCGCTCACTTCCACCAGGCTGCCGCCGGAAAAGTCGATACCGTAATGCAGCCCCGGCTGCGCGAGCAAACCCAGTGCCGCCAGCGATAAAATGGCGGACATGGCCAGACCCGCAAAGCGCGCTTTCATCAGGTTTAAAGGTCTGGCGTTGGACAGACGCTCAATAAACCCTGGGCCGCCAATCACCAGCGGTGCGCGATTTAAGCGGCGCACCCGCCACTCCATCAATACCCGGGTAAATGCAATGGCGGTGAACATGGACAGTAACAGGCCAATGGCAATGGTGACCGCAAAACCGCGGATTGGACCGGTGCCGAACATAAACAACAGGCCAATAGCAATCAGGGTCGTGACATTGGAGTCCAGAATAGTGGCATAGGCACGACTGAAGCCGGCGTCCAGTGCCGCCCAGGCGCGCTTGCCTTTGCGGGTTTCCTCGCGAATGCGTTCGTTAATCAATATGTTGGCGTCCACGGCCATGCCCATGGTGAGAATAATACCGGCGATGCCGGGCAGGGTCAGTGTAGCGCCCAGGGTGGAGAGGACTCCGAACATCAAACCCATATTCACCGCCAGCCCGGCACAGGCAATTAACCCCCAGCGGCCGTAAAAGGCGAGCATAAATGCCAGTACCAATGTTGCGCCCAGTACCCCTGTGGTTATGCCCATATGGATAGCATCGCTGCCCAGGTCAGGCCCCACGGTGCGTTCCTCAATAACCTTGAGTGGTACCGGCAGGGCGCCGGCGCGTAGCAGCAATGCCAGATCGTGTGCTTCGTCGCTGGTAAACTGGCCGCTGATCTCGCCACTGCCACCGAGAATGGCGCTGCGAATGACCGGGGCGGTTAACACCTTATTATCCAGTACAATGGCCAGTGGCCGGCCGATATTGGCCTGGGTCATTTTGCCGAATTGCCGCGCCCCGTCGTTATCCAGCGAGAAGTTCACCACCGGCTCGCGGGTGTCGGGGTTGTAGCTCATACGCGCATTGCTGATGTGCTTGCCCTCCAGGGCCACGCGTTTTTCCAGCCGATAACGTTCACCTTCGCTTTGCCCGGGCAAAACTACCGTGGCCAGGCTGGTTTCATCCGCCGCCCAGTGAAACGTCATTTTGGCAGTGGTGCCTAACAGGGTGCGAATCTGTGCGGGATCGTCCACACCGGGGAGTTGAATCAGAATACTGTCCTTGCCCTGGCGGGTAATACTGGGCTCCGTCATGCCGGTTTCATCCAGCCGGCGGCGTATGACTTCAAGGCTGCGTTCCACCACATCGTCCAGGGTTTCTTCGGGGAGCATGTCGCGGGTGTCCAGCTCCAGCAGCAGATGCGAGCCACCGCGCAAATCCAGCCCCAGGGTGAGCTGATTAACGGCGTACCAGTTGGGTAGTTTGGTCAGGATGGATTCGGGCAATGCGCTGGGCAGGGCACTGAGCAGGCCAAGCAAAATGATCAGGCCATAAATCATGGCCCGTTTGTTCAGGTTGTTCATACAATCCTCCACGCACGGCCAAAGGCAGTCATGCGGTTGTTTGATATTTCAAAAATAAAATGGCGAGGGGAGGATTATCTGGGGGGAGCGCGGGGTGCCGAGGGCCGGCCGTGAATATGTCGCCGTGGCGAGGTGAAAGTAAAGCGAAAACGCCACACGCACAGCAGCAGAGTGGCAATCAGTATCAGGGAGAAAGTGGCGGGTAGCCCCGTAAAGGTGCCGCCATCGGAACCGCTATCGGCCGTCAGTCGCTGGCCCGTCAGCGCCAGCTCCTGTATACCCGTAGCCCACCAGTGGGCGGAGTCCACGGCGGAGACTTGTTGAGTGGGGTCGACGGCGTCAGGTACCGTCAGGCCCTTGAGTGCAAACCCGCAAACCAGTAATAAGGCCAGACACCCGCGCCAGAGGGGGCGGTGCCAGGGATTACTTGATGGAGGGGTGTAGGACATGAAAGTCTCGGCTGGGTTATGTCCATATCATTGGGGCGGCGACAGGAATAGTCAATAGCTTGCCGGTAAGGGGGCATTAATATTTCGCCCGAACCCCAGTGGTTTCATGTCACTTTAATCTCTAGCCAAATTGGTCAATCCAAATATATAATATTGGCCTGACATTGTGGTGTTGTTGAGGTTGAAAATGCAGCAAAAAGTGCCTTTTGTGGTGGCGAACTGGAAATTGAATGGCGGCACAGACTTGATTTGTGCCTCGGTGGCGTCGGTGGTAAAGCAACACTTCCGGGCCGAGGTGGGCATAGCACCACCCTATGTGTATATCAGCGATATGGTCAATTTCCTGCGTAACACTTCTATCCGCGTGGGTAGCCAGAACGAGAGTAAATTCGATTCCGGGGCCTATACCGGTGAAACCTCGGCGCAAATGCTCAAGGAAGTGGGGTGCAGCTTTTGTCTGATTGGCCACTCCGAGCGGCGGCAGGTGTTTCTGGAGAATGACGCCTCTTGCAAAACCAAGGTGGAGCGGACTTTGTCGGCGGGGCTCATGCCGGTGCTTTGTGTGGGGGAAAACCTGCAGCAGTATCAGCTGGGGCTGACAAGGGACATTCTCTATCGCCAGCTCCATCAGGCTCTCGCGGGTATCGAGCTGGACGAGCAGCGTCTGTGCATTGCCTACGAGCCCGTTTGGGCCATAGGCACCGGCAAGGCCGCCAGTGCCAGCCAAGTGCGTGAGATACACGCCTATATCCGCCAGGAGCTGGAGTGTCTTTTCGGCCAGCAGGCGGCGGAACGGGTGCATATTCTCTACGGTGGCAGTGTCAAGAAAGATAACGCCGCGGAACTGCTCGCCACGCCGCATGTAGACGGCCTGCTGGTGGGCGGTGCCAGCCTGGACCCGGAGCACTTTGTGCAAATTTGTGCAATTGCCAACGAGGTGTGAGGGGTTGGTGCTTAGCGGGTAACGGAGCATAATTTACCTTGAATTCCTCGCAGTTTGCCCTACAGTCAATATTGTAAAGGCGACATAAACAGCTTACGCTTCAGGGGAGAGGTAATGATGAGGGCGACGTGAATGGAGGCACGTGAGGAGCATGAAAGTGCGGGATATTATCCGACGTTTGAAGGATGATGGTTGGTATCATTACTCTACGCGGGGCAGTCATCGACAGTATAAGCATCCTGATCGACCAGGAAGAGTTACGGTTCCGGGAAAACCCTGCGACGACTTGGCTCCGGGTACAGTGGATAGCATCAATAAGCAGGCTGGTTGGAAGTAGGTATAATATGAAATATGCAATCGTCATTGAAAAGGCAGCTACTAACTACTCTGCCTATGTCCCTGATTTGCCAGGGTGCGTTGCTACAGGTAGCACCTTAGAAGAGGTTGGAAAAGAAATCCGTGAAGCTATTGCATTCCATTTGGACGGTATGAGAGAAGATGGCAAACCCGTTCCTATGCCGAGTAGTCACGTGGAATACATTGACGTTGCTTAGCGAAGTTTGAGAAAAACTGGTACTGTGGCTTTTAATCAATCAGGTAGTTGTTTTTCCCGCTCTCTTTAACCTTGTACATCAACCGGTCAGCCGTCTTTTTCAGCAGCTGCTCATTGTCACCGTGTTTGGGGTAGTAGGCGCAGCCAATGCTGACCTCTAGGGTTAGATTGAGTCCCTGCAGGGCAAAGGGCTGGTTGATTTGCGCCAGAATGCGTTTGCAGATTTCTTCAATTATCGAAACGCTTTCAACTTCCGTTAAAATAACCAAAAATTCATCGCCACCTATACGGCAGGCGGTATCGTAATCCCGAATGGCCTTCTGGATTCTGGAGGCCGCTTCCACCAGTAAATTATCCCCGACCTCGTGACCGTAGGTATC
>CBFGUT010000048.1:0-14775 GCA_965652265.1 uncultured Cellvibrionaceae bacterium
GCCGTCGAAGCCCAGTTGCCCCGCAGTTATCTGTATTTCGGTTTTACTACTCTCCTGGACCTGGCGTCGACGCCGGCAGCCATGGACGCCTGGCGCCGCCAGCCGTTGGTGCCGGATACCCACTTCTGTGGAGCGGTGTCTATTGTCAATGGTTACCCGCTGTCGTTTATCCCGCCCTCGCAGCCCCTGCCCCAAGAGATCCTGCCATATCTGCTCTACGATCCGCGACAGCATGAGCAGACCCCCGAAGGTGTCAACGCCGACAGCAATAGTGCCGAAGCGGTAGCGGCGAGAATAGCGGGGGACGGTGCTATTTGTCTGAAAACCTTTTATGAAACCGGCTTTGGCCCCCACAAAAATCTGCCGGTGCCCACGGCGGCTATGGGCAAGGCACTGGTGGCGGCGGCTCACCGGCACCAACTGCCGGTCTTCCTGCATGCCAATGCCGAGGCGGCTTATCAATATGGACTGGAGATCGATGCTGATGTGTTGGCGCACGGTCTTTGGCACTTGGATGAATTGTCGACGCCTGCGGATGTGAGTGAATTGGTCGCACGATTGGCGACCTCAGGTATGGCCGTGCAACCGACACTGCAGGTGCTTTACGGCGAGCAGGATTTGTTCGCTGCCGACTTTTTACAGCGCCCCGAGGTACGGGCGGTGATGCCGGCGGCGCTGATTGACTGGTATGCCTCCGAGCCCGGCCAGTGGTTTAAAAATATTATGGGAGAACAGTTTGCCGCTGGCCATGATCACGACCTGCATCATCAGGTGAAGTCGGCCTACCGACAACCCCTGGACCAGGTCGAGCGTGTGGTGCGTGAGTTATTGGCACAGGACGTGACGCTTCTGTTTGGCAGCGATACACCCAGCGGGCCTATTTATACACATTTTCCCGGACTGAATGGTTACCTGGAAATTCAGCGCTGGGCGGACGCCGGGGTCGGCACCGAGCGGATTTTGCGGGCACTCACGATTGATAATGCCCGCGCCCTGGGCATTGACCAGCAGGTGGGCAGTATTGCGCCGGGCAAACGCGCTAACTTGCTGTTGCTGACACAAAACCCCCTGGCGACATCCTCGGCCTATAATTCCCTGACCACGGTGATTCTGCAAGGGCAAGTGTTGTCGCGCGAGAGCTTGCGGGCCGATGATTTATTGACTGAACGTTAAGCCGAATCCTTAGGACGTGGTAATGAAAATGGGCTTTGCCTGATAGTGATTTGTGTTTCGTACAAGTTTGGGTGCAGGGACATGACCTCCGGGACACGCTGTAACAAATCGTCAGGACAAATCCGACTGGATCGGATTTAGGCAGCTTCATGCTGGCCGCAGGCAGAACCACAGGGATGTGGTGAGTCATAGCCGATTTGCACAGCCGCGGGCTGCCCGATGTAAAGGATGTACAAGTGCCGCGTAGCGCATGGATGCGCGAGAGCGGCCGTACGGTGAGCCCCAAGGATGTGGCGAATGAATCGTCCCTGTAAGCTCGAGCGCAGCGAGTGCTTTGGGTATCCCTGCTGAGCACGGTCCCGGATGCCATGCCCCTACCTCTTTAACCCGTGGTAGGTCGCACTGCTTTGGGATTGGCACGGAGCCGGGGTCGGGTAGTGGTGTGTGGGACCCTCATTTGCCAGGGATGGCAAATGGGAGCCCCCAAGGATGGGTTTACGGCGTGTCCCACAGGCCGCTACCCAACCTCGGCGATCTAGGAAAGAACACCATGCCCTCTTCGAGAGGACTTTGGCAAAACCGGGTTTATTGAGCCCGGATGTTTACTAAGTGATTTATAAATGGGTACCTCTTTAGCAGTTAGCAAAGGGGCAGAGGTGGGTGCAGGCTTCTGTGGCATTGACAATACCCCTCCGGCCCCGTAAATTCTCCGCCCTGATAGTTGGTGCCTGCTGCCCACTTTGTTTGGGCTGAGCAGGTTAAACGGGAAGTCCGGAAATCCGGCGCTGCCCCCGCAACGGTGATCAGAGTTCGCTCTGTCAGCCCGATACCGGCCACTATCGAAAACCATTTGATGGAGCGGAGGGCTACCATCGGGCAAATCTTTTCACGCCATTGCTGGCCGTGCCTCGTTTTGCTTGCCTCCCTCGATCCCAATTGATAACTCATGGGGTTGATTGTGAAAAAAACTTTGTTAGCGATTCTGGCCGCTTCGGCGGCAAGCGCGTCGGTGTCGGCGCAGTCTGTACGGTCGGCGCTGCCGACTCTGGAAACCATAGTGGTGGTGGCCTCGCGCACGGAAACACCGCTGCGGGAAGTGGCGGCGTCCGTCTCCGTGCTGGATAGACAACAGATTGACGCCCAGGGCTTTGCCGCACTGGCGGATGTCTTGCGCAGTCTGCCCGCCGTCACCGTCAGCAACTCGGGTGGCCAGGGCAAGGCCAGCAGTCTCAGTGTGCGGGGTGAATCGGGTTATCGCACACTGGTGCGGGTGGACGGCGTGGAGATTACCGATCCGACCGTCACCCAGCCGGGAGCCCAGGTGCAGCATTTGCTCAGCGGCGATGTGGGCCGCGTGGAGCTGTTGCGCGGCCCACAGGGGATGATGTACGGCGCCGATGCCGGCGGTGTGCTGAATATTTCCACCCGCCGCATGACCGGTGATTTTGGGCTGGTGGCCAGTGCCGAGGCCGGTCGTTACGATAGCGAAAACTACCATCTGGGTCTGGGCGCCGGCGGTGAGCGCATGGATTACTATATCTCCGCCACCCGCAGCGAAACCGAAGGCTTTAACGCCCACCGTGAGGATACCGAGCTGGCCGATAAGGACGGCTATGACAACACCACGCTGCACGGTCGGCTGGGTTGGCAACTGGCGGACACCCTGCGCTTGCAACTGGTGGCCCGCGATACCGACGCCGAGTTTGACCGCTGTGGCTTTCCGGCGGTGGATGACTGCCTGGAAGATTTCAGCCAGCGCAACGCGCGGGTCAGCCTGTCACACGAGACGGAGTCCCTCGGCCATGAGCTGTCCTACACCAATACGGATATCGAGCGCACCAACTACACCGCTGGCGGTGTCTCCTATGCCGTGGAGGGCAGTATCGATAAATTGGAGCTGCTGGGTCAGGCGCAGCTGACCTCTGTTCACGGGCTGGTTTACGGCCTCGATCAGCGACGCGATCAGGTGAGCGATAATGACCGCGACCAGTGGGGTGTCTTTCTTGAGTATCAGGCCGAACTGGCCGATCATTTCTTTTTAACCGCTGGCGCGCGACGTGATGACAACGACGACTTTGACGCGCATACCAGCTATCGTGCCAGCGCCGCCTATGTGTTGCCATTCGCCGCTGGCGAGCTGAAATTTCGGTCGAGCTATGGCACCGGTTTTCGCGCTCCCAGTCTGTTTGAAATTGACTATAACCGCTCTCAGGAAAACCCGGCACTGGCGCCGCTCGACGCGGAAACCAGCGAGGGCCTGGATGTGGGCGTGAGTTATCACGGCGGCTCCGGTTTGATGGTGGAGGCCGTTTGGTTTGACCAGCGTATCGACCAGGAAATCGTATTCGATATGGTGAACTTCAGCGGCTATCTGCAGGCCAGTGGTGAAAGCCGGTCTCAGGGGCTGGAGTTGAATACTGCCGTACCCGTGTCTGACTCCCTGGTGATTAACGCCAATTACACTCACATCGATGCCGGCGAAGCCGATGGGGAACCGCGTTCGCGTCGCCCGGATTACACGGCCTATGTCTCCCTGCTTTACGCGCCCACGGCCAAGCTGAAAACCTCTCTGCACCTGCGGGCTGAGGGTGATACAGTGGACAGTTACAGCGGCACCAGGCTCGATAGTTATCAGGTGCTGGGGGCCAGTGTGCACTATGAAGTTTTGCCGGCACTGACGGTTTATCTGCGCGGGGAAAATATTCTCGACGAAGACTATACCGAAGTGCCCGGTTATCGCACTGCAGGCGCTGCGGCCTACGCGGGCGTGAAGGTTCGTTTGTGAGGGAGAACGGGGAACGAATGACGATAAACGAAGCACGGGAAACGAATACAATCTATGGATAAAGATGCGCGACATAAAGCCGCGATGCAAAAACAGAAAGCCCGTGTGGACGCCGGTATTGCCGCCGCGGCCACCGATCGGGGCGTGGTGGTATTGCTCACCGGTGACGGCAAGGGAAAATCCAGTTCTGCCTTTGGTATGGTGTTGCGCTCTCTCGGCTACGGTCACAAAGTGGGTGTGGTGCAGTTTATCAAGGGCGAACAGTTGTCCGGTGAGGAGCTGTTTATCCGCGATCATCTACCCCAGGTAGACCTGATTCAGATGGGTACGGGTTTTACCTGGGAGACCCAGGACCGCCAGCGCGACATGGCCGCGGCAGCAGAGACCTGGCGGGCGGCAGTAGCCATGCTGGAGGATGCGACCTACGATCTGGTGGTGCTGGATGAACTCACCTATATGCTAGCCTACGACTATCTTGAGGAAGCGGAAATAATGTCAGCTATCCGTAAGCGGCCGCCACCGCAGAGTGTGGTGATCACGGGTCGTGGCGGTGGTCGGGGGCTCAGGGATTTGGCCGATACCGTGGCCGAGGTAAAGGATGTGAAGCACGCCTACAGTGCCGGGATCAAGGCGCGCCGAGGCGTGGATTACTAATGGAGCTTGCATGAGCTGGCTTAGCGAACGCCGTCGACGGGCGGGGCGCAGCAGTTTTGCGATCCTGACACTCCTGCTGGCCGGCAGCTTTATCGCGGCGCTGGTGTTTGGCGCCGTCCACTTGCCCCTGGGGGATGTGGTGTTTGCCCTTATGGGCCAGTCGCCTACCGGGGCCGAGTATACAGTGCAAATCATGCAGGCCATCCGTTTGCCGCGCGCGCTGCTGGCACTGTGTGTGGGCGCGTTGCTGGCGATTAACGGTGCGCTCCTGCAGGGGCTGTTTCGCAATCCCCTGGCCGACCCGTCACTTATCGGCGTGACCGCCGGGGCTTCGGTGGGTGCCAGTGTGGTTATCGTCACCGGCGTGGTGGGCAGCGGTGCCCTGGCTGGGCTCTCGCTGGTGGCGCTGGGCGCTTTCGTCGGTGGTTTTTTCGCCGTGTGGCTGGTGTATCGCGCCTCCACGTCGGTAACCGGTACTTCTGTCGCCACCATGCTGTTGATGGGTATTGCCGTGTCGGCACTGGCTGGCAGTGTGACCGGATTGTTGGAATATTTTGCCGATAACCAATCCCTGCGGCGTATCAGTCTGTGGCGTATGGGTGGCCTTGATGGCGCCAATTCCACACGGGTCATTTTCACCGCGCTGCTACTGTCTATGCAACTGCTGGCCATGCGCTATTTTGCCCGTCCGCTCAATGCACTTTTGCTCGGTGAATCCCAAGCCCGTCATCTGGGGGTGGATGTGGAGCGGGTAAAGCTGCGTCTGATTCTGGTGGTGGCCGCGGGGGTGGGCATTGCGGTGGCCATGGCAGGGGCCATCGCATTTGTGGGGCTAGTGGTGCCGCACATGGTGCGTCTGTGGGTGGGGCCTGATCACCGGTTGCTGTTGCCGTTGTCCGCTCTGGGAGGTGCCTCGCTGTTGCTGCTGGCGGATGTGCTGGCACGTACGTTACTGGCGCCCGTGGAGTTGCCTGTGGGCCTGATAACCGCCATTCTCGGCGCGCCTTTTTTTATTGTGCTATTGCGACAGTGGCGGCTGGGGGAGCTGACATGAGCCTGTTACAGGTGAGCAATCTCTGTGTGATCAAAGCGGGCAGGAAGCTCCTTGACCATGTGTCGCTGGCAATGAAGGCCGGTGAAATAACCGCGATTATCGGCCCCAACGGCGCGGGTAAGACGACACTGCTGCGCGCCATCAGTCAGGATATGCCGATGGCCAGTGGCAGTATTGTGTTTGCCGGCCAACCCATGTCCGCATTCTCTGCCGCCGCGCGCGCACGACAACTGGCGGTGCTGAGTCAGCACAATATGCTGGGTTTTGCCTTTACCGCGGCCGAGGTCGTCGCCCTCAGTCGCACGCCCCATGATACAGGGGTGAACATTGACGATGATATTTGTCGCGAAGCCATGGCGAGCCTGGACGTCTCTCATCTGGCAGAGCGACTCTATCCCTCGCTATCGGGCGGTGAGCAACAGCGGGTACAACTGGCTCGGGTCATGGCGCAAATCTGGCGCGCTGAGGGTGCTGGCGCGCGTTTGTTGTTGCTGGATGAACCGGTGAGCAGCCTGGATATGGGGCACCAGCATCAATTGATGCAAGCGGTGCGCGCCTTTGCGGATACCGGCGTGATGGTGGTGATGGTGGTGCACGACATCACCCTGGCCGCGAGTTACAGTGATAATGTGCTGGCACTCAAGACAGGTAAAATAGTGGCTCAGGGGCCTCCGGATGATGTGCTTAGTGAAAGTTTGATCAGTGATCTTTTCGATACCCGGGTGAGCATTATACCTCACCCGGTTACCGGTAAGCCGGTGGTAGTGGGAGGTTGAATCTTGGCAAAGTGGATAGGCAAGGGTGCGCTGGTTGTGGCAGTGTGGATGCTGACGATGATGACATCGGCCGGTGCCATCACGGTGACGGATGCGCGTGGAGTAAGGGTAACCCTGGATAACCCCGCCGAGCGTATTATCGCACTGGCGCCGCATATTGTGGAAAATCTTTACAGCGCCGGCGCCGGCGACAAAATCATCGGTGTAGTCAGTTACAGTGACTATCCGCCCCCGGCGCAACAGTTGCCCCAGGTGGGCAGCTTTATGGCTATTAATCGGGAGCAGATTCTGGCCATGGGGCCCGATCTGGTAATCGGCTGGCTGTCGGGCAACGGTGCCGAGACCGCCCGGCAGCTGGAAGAACTGGGTTTAACGGTCTATATGGATGAACCCCGGAGCCTGGAAGACGTGGCTGCGAGCATTCGCGATCTGGGTGAGCTGGCGGGGACACAGCGAGTAAGTGAGGCGGTGATCGACACCTATCTGGCCGATATGGCCGCTCTGGAAACAAAATACCGGCAGGCACGTCCCGTCACGGTGCTCTATCAGATTTGGCACGACCCCCTGCAAACCCTGAACGATGAGCACCTGGTAGGGGATGTGATTCGTCTCTGTGGAGGCCGCAACCTCTACGCCGATGCCGCTACCCTGGCGCCCAAAATCAATATGGAATCCGTACTGGCGCGCAACCCGGAGGTCATCGTCGCCAGCGGCAGTGGCGAGGAGCGCCCGCCTTGGCTGGACGAGTGGCGACAGTACCAGGAGTTGCAGGCCGTCAAGTATAATAACCTGTTTGCCGTGAACCCGGACTGGTTGCAGCGTCATACCTTGCGTATACTGCTGGGTGCCGAACAACTCTGCCAGCAACTGGAGAGTGCCCGTCAAAGACTTCCCGAGCCCGATCGATAATGGCCGATATCCTGCCCTTTAAACGTCCCAGCCCCAAGCAGAAACACAAGGGTAAAACCCTGTGCCGCAGCGGCTTTCACAAATGGCAGGTGGTGACCGGTCAGCAGTTCGATGTAAAACAGGGACGCCTGGTCACCCGTTATAAATGCCAGCGCTGTGGGACTGAGAAAGTAGAGGCCCATTAATTCCAGGGCACCGCAATTTGACCCTTCTTAACACCTTTCGTTGAGCTTTTGCGCTAGTCTTTAATCCCTTGGATAGTATTCACAATAACAACATCGTCCCAACAGCGCCATAATAACAACGAGAGACTCATGCCATGAAAACCATCATACTCAGCTTCCTACTGTGGAGTGCGTCGGTCGTCGTCTTGGCCGACAGCTACCAACATTTTAATGCCGCCATCTACACCCGAGCTTACGAGGTGGAAAAGATGGCCGACCTGGACTGGTTGGCCCGCGAATTCGCCATTATGGAACGCGACCTGAAGGTGGGAAAAATTTACCTGGAGACCCATCGCGACCGGTTGTTGGTGGATGACAACATCCTGGCGAGTGTCAGTGCTTTTTTTCGCCAGCAGGATATCGAAGTGGCCGGGGGCATTACTCTGACCATTGACGAGCCCAACCGTTTTGAAACCTTCTGCTACAGCAATCCCGAGCATCGCGCCTGGGTGCAGCGGGTGGTGGAGCATACGGCGCGCCATTTTGATGAAATTATTCTCGACGATTTCTACTTTACCAGTTGCAAATCGGAGGTGGAAATTGAAGCAAAGGGAGAAGGGCAAAGCTGGACCGAGTATCGCCTGGCGCTGCTAAACGAGGCGGCCGAATCGCTGATTTTGCAGCCGGCACGGAAGGTGAACCCGGACGTAAAGGTTATTATCAAATACCCCAATTGGTACGATGATTTTGAGGGTCTGGGTTTTGATTTGTCCACGGGGCCGCAAATATTCGACGGCGTCTATACCGGCACGGAAACCCGCGATGCGGTGCGCAGTGCCCAGCATTTGCAGCAGTATCACGGCTTTCAGATCTTTCGCTATTTCGACAACCTGCGCCCCGGCCACAACCTGGGCGGTTGGGTGGATACCGGCGGTATGGGTACTCTGGATCGCTATGCCGAACAGCTGTGGCTGACCCTGTTCGCCAAGGCGCCGGAAATTACCCTGTTTGATTTTCGCCAGTTGCGCTATCCGCTGAGTGACCGCCATCGCGGCACCTGGCAGGACGGTACTACCAGTGTAAATTTTGAGGCGATCATGTCGCCCTATCGCAATGCCGATGGCAGTTATCACGACACTCTCAGGGTGTCGCGGCTGGCCGGTTGGTCACTGGACAAAATTGACCCATTGATCGGCCAGTTAGGTGAGCCCACAGGTATCTGGAGTTACCAGCCCCACCATGCCAACGGCGAGGATTACCTGCATAATTTTATCGGCATGATCGGCATTCCCATTCACCTGACGGACCGTTTCCCGGAGGACGATCGCACCGTGCTGCTGACAGCAGCGGCGGGTGACGATGCCGAACTGGTGGCAAAAATGCAGAGGCATTTGCGGCGCGGCAATGATGTGGTAATTACCAGCGGGCTGTTGCAGAAACTGGGCGGAAAAATCGATTCGATTGCCGAGCTGCGTGTGACTGATCGCAAGGCGCTGGTGGAGACTTTTATGGTGGCGCGCGGTGAGTTACAGACCATCGACAGCCCCATGATTATTCCCCAGATTGACTATCACACCAATGACTCCTGGGCGCTGGCGAGCGCTGTCAGCGGCCCCATGGGTTGGCCCATGCTGCACGATGCCGACTACAGCACTGGGCAGCTTTATGTGCTGACTATTCCCGACAACTTTGCCGACCTATATCGCCTGCCGGTGGATATCCTCACGCGGGTTCGCCAGGCGGTGATGAAGCATGAAACGGTGCGGCTGGATGGGCCGGGCAGTATCAGTTTTATGCCTTACGACAATAATACTTTTGTGGGTATGAGTTTCCGCGACGATACCAGCGACATCACTATAGTTACGGATGCTGCAATTGAGGAGCTAGTGGATTTGGAAAGCGGGGAGGTGCTTAGCGGTGAGCTGTTGCCGGAAAATCCCCCCGGCACCTGGAACCCCCACCCGGATGCGGGCAAGCGACTCTTCAAGACACAGATTAATGCCCACAGCTATCGGGCGTTTAAAGCGCAGTAAGGGATCGATCATCGAGTCATCGATCCACGAGTCACCGAATACCGGTGACCGAAGCTCGATGACTCGTTTTGCCTCAGACGTCAGACATCAGACTTAAGACATCCGACTTTCAATCAGTGCTCATGCCCACCCGCACCGTGGGCGTGGCCGTGTGCCACTTCTTCTTCGGTGGCTTCGCGCACGTCGGTCACTTCCACATCAAAATTGAGATCGACACCGGCCAGGGGATGGTTGGCGTCAACGGTAATGGTGTCGCCATCGACGGCGGCCACACTGACCACTTGTACACCCTGTTCGGTCTGGGCGTGAAACTCCATGCCCACTTCAATCTTGTCCACACCGCTGAACATATTGGCGGGTAACTCCTGCATCATGGCGTCATTGCGGTCGCCATAGGCCTCGGCGGCGGGCACGGCGACGGTGAGCTTGTCACCGGCTTGCTTGCCTTCCAGCTGTTTTTCCAGGCCGGGGATAATATTGCCCGAACCGTGCAAGTAGGCCAGAGGCTCACGGCCTTCGGAGGAGTCGAGCACCTTGCCGTCCTTGTCGGTGAGTGTGTAGTGAAAACTGGCAACGCAGTTATTGGCGATGTTCATAGTAATGCCTTTGAGTTGGTGAATGAAAAAGGTGAGGCAAGGCCCTTGGGCCTCGCCTATTCGAAAGAGGTTATGGTTTCGCCGTTGACTTCGGCTTCGTGTATATAAATGGTGTAGGTGTCGCCGTCCTCCTCCTGCTGCATACGCACCAGCAGGTACTGGTAGTCGGGTGCCATCCAGGCGTAGGTAACCCGATCGCTGTCCTTGCGACTGCGTTTGATTTTCAGAGTATCCACTTCTCCCAGGGGTGTTTCCAAGCGTTCCTCCCCCAGAACTTCAAAGCTGTACTCCTTCACATGACCGCCGTCGGCAATGGGGTAGCTGAGATTTTCCTTACCCGCAATCAGGTCGTGCTGAAGCTGGATTTGAAAACTGACTTTATCCTGATAGCCGTTTTCGATAGCCATTTTCCAGGGTTTCTTTTCCACATTATTGGTGACCTTCATGGCCTCCCAGTCGAAGGTGAGGTGGGCCTCGCGATTGCGCCCCAAACCCTTGCGTTCATAGTGGTACTCCTGGGGAACCAGGGGGCCGCCGTCATCGGGCCAGGTAAACAGGCTGATTTCCTCAATGCTGGCGAGCAGGGAGTCGGCAAAAAACCGCAACTTGTATTGATTGCCTTCTATGGGTTCCAGTGAGTGAGTGACAGTGATGGTAAAGCCGTAGGCGCGAGCCTTGTAGATATTGCGAAACTGGGTTGGGGGCGTCTCGGTGTCGTTGGTGACTGGTGATGGCTCTTCAGCAGTCTCCGCCCAGGCAATACCCGCGAGGGTGGACAGCAGCAGCGTCATAAAAAACCGGTGGCACAGGGTCATAGGGACTCCTTTTATTATTTACCCATTAATTGGTAACCACTCGCTGGCAAAAGTTCACCGTCGAGCAGGGCGCGGTTGTCGCGCATCTGCAGGCGTCCCTCGGCAAACCAGCGCACCGCCATAGGGTAAATGATATGCTCCTGGGTTTGTACCCGGGCGGCCAAGCTCTCGGCCGTGTCCCCCGGAAGCACGGGAAGCACCGCCTGGATGACCTGTGGTCCCCCGTCCAGTTCGGCGGTGACAAAGTGCACGGTGACGCCGTGCTCCCGATCGCCCGCTTCCAGCACCCGCTGATGGGTATTAAGCCCCTGGTATTTGGGCAACAGCGAGGGATGGATATTGAGCATCCGGCCCAGATAATGACGGGTAAAACCGGCGGTAAGAATACGCATAAAGCCCGCCAGTACCACCAAGTCGGGCCGCAGCGTATCAATCTGGTGGGACAGGGCCGCGTCAAAACTGTCGCGGTCAGCGTAGTGGGTGTGATCCAGGGTGAAATGGGGAATACCCGCCTGGGCCGCCCGCTCCAGCCCCTTTACGCCGGGGCGGTTGCTGATTACTCCGACGATGACGATGGGCAGCTCGCCGCCCGCCTGACCGTCGATCAACGCCTGCAGGTTGCTGCCGCTGCCGGAAATCAATACCACAACTCGGGCTTTGTCGCTCACGCGGGCAGGCCTTGCAGTTCCACCTGTTCCTCAGCGCCCTCGCGCGGAGCGATGCGACCAATAACGGTAGCGGTTTCGCCGGCCTGGCGCAGTAACGCCAGGGCCTGTTCCTGGGCATTGGCCGGCACCACCACAACCATGCCCACACCGCAGTTAAAGGTGCGGTACATTTCCCGGCTGGCCACCTTGCCGGTTTGCTGTAGCCAGGTGAAGACTTCGGGCATCTGCCAGGCGCGGGTATCGATAACGGCCTTACAGGTCTCCGGCAGCACGCGGGGGATATTCTCCAGCAGACCGCCACCGGTAATGTGTGACAGGGCGTGTACCCGGCTTTGCTGGATCAACTGCAACAGTGGCTTGACGTAGATACGGGTGGGGGCCAGCAGTGCCTCGCCCAGCTTTGTATCAACACGGGTGCCTGACACCTCGATAATTTTGCGAATCAGTGAGTAACCATTGGAGTGGGGGCCCGAGGAGGCGAGGCCGATCAGAACATCGCCTGCGCCTACTTTACTGCCGTCAATGATCTCATCTTTCTCCACCACACCCACGCAAAAACCCGCCAGGTCGTAGTCCTCACCCTCGTACATGCCGGGCATCTCCGCTGTCTCGCCGCCCACCAGCGCGCAGCCGGCCTGTTCGCAGCCGGCGCCTATGCCGGTGACCACGGCGGTGGCCACCTCCACATTGAGCTTGCCGGTGGCGTAGTAATCCAGGAAAAACAGCGGCTCGGCGCCCGCCACCACCAGATCGTTGACGCACATGGCCACCAGGTCGATACCAATGGTATCGTGACGGCCCAGGTCCATGGCCAGGCGCAGCTTGGTGCCCACACCATCGGTGCCGCTTACAAGTACCGGCTGCCGATAGCCCGATGGCAGTTCACACAGGGCGCCAAAGCCACCCAGGCCTCCCAGGACTTCCGGGCGGCTGGTGCGCTTGGCGACACTCTTGATGCGCTCGACCAGGGCGTTGCCGGCGTCTATATCAACGCCTGCGTCTTTATAGCTGAGAGAGGAAGGGGTGTTATCGCTCATGCGGTATATGACTCGTTACGGTGGTGGTGGCTTGTCCGAGAGGCAAGGGTTAGAAAGGCGCGTATTCTAGCAGTTAATGCCCATCAATGGCCAAGTTCCACCCCGAAAGCCCACAGAGTTGGCGTATCTGAGGGGTATCTCGCAGGTGCATACCGCCGCTGGCCTGTTACAATAGCCATCCCCTGACTGGTGCTGGAGATAAGGCCCTGTTTACTCGACTACTGATATTGCTGTTGTTGACCACCCTGACCCTGGGGGCTCGTGGTGAGCGCCTGGTGGATTTGTACAGTGCCGATACCCTGGTGCGCACTCAGTCCGCCGTTCAGCGCGCCGCCGGCGCCAAGCGGGCCCTGGCCGAGGCACTGGTGCGCATATCCGGTGTGGAAGATGCCGCTGAACGCCCCGCCGTGCGCGATGCCCTGGTCCGCGCTGAGGATTTTGTCTACGAATACAGCTATCACTCCACCGACGACACCCTGGACGATCCCTCCGGGGTACCGGTACCGGCTTCACGGTTAGCATTCAAATTCTCGCCGTCAATGGTGGAAGGCCTGCTGCGCGAAGCGGGATTGCCCTTCTGGCCCGCCAATCGTCCGGCGCTGCTGGTATGGATGGTGAGCAACACCGCCGCGGGCCTGTCCGTGGAGAGTGGGGAGATGATCTATGGGCCCTTGCGGCAACAGGCCCGGGCTCGCGGGTTGCCATTGATTACCCCGCTGTTTGATCTGGAGGATTATCTGGCGCTGCCCGCCGAGCAGCTCTGGAATCTGGATGAAACGGCGATTCAGGAGGCTTCCGAACGCTACCGGCCAGATGCGGTGCTGGTGTTGCGTTTTAGTGAGCTCTCCAGCGGCGAGTGGCGCGCCGACTGGCAGCTCTTGCACACCGAGGGCAAGATCAGCGGCGATGCCCAGGCGGCGGAGCGCCCGCCACTGGCGGGGGCGGCGCTGGGGGCGGTGGCCGATCGCTTTGCGCAACTGTATGCCATCAGCCCCGGTGAGAGTGTGGCGGGCCAGGTGGCCCTGCTGGTCAATGGCGTGGAGGACTTCGCCACCTACAAGGCCATTGAGGGCTATCTGCAAAAACTGGCGCTGGTGCGTCGGGTGGAACTGACACGCCTGACGGATAACCGCCTGCTGCTCCTGGTCCACACCGAGGTGGATATCGCGCGGCTGGAAAATGCGCTGGCACTGGATGGACGCCTGCTTCCGGACGCCGCCAGCAGCCTGCCGCAAAACCGCTATTTACCGCGGGGCCTCGCAGCCAACCCCCTGCGCTACCAGTGGCGGGAGGCCGGCCGGTGACCGCCTCCCCACAGCAGCTCTCTCTCGGTGTCAGCCTAAAGGACGATGCCACTTTTGAGAATTTCTACGCCCCTGCCGGCTCTGCCAATGCCCAGGTGGTGGCGGCGGTGCAGGCACAATTGGGTCCAAGGGGCGAGCCCTTTATCTATGTCTGGGGCAGTTCTGGTGTGGGCTTGACTCACTTGTTACAGGCCAGTTGCCATCAGGCGGAAAAGGCTGGCCTGGCGGTACAGTATCTCCCCCTGCGGGATCTGGTGGGTTTTGCGCCCGAAGCTCTGCTGGAGGGGCTGGAAACCCTGGACCTGATTTGCCTTGACGGCCTCGATGCCGTGGCCGGTAAACGCGACTGGGAGCACGCCCTGTTTGCCCTCTATAACGCCCTGCGCGATTCGGGTGGGCGGCTGTTACTGGCAGCGGAGCAGGGGCCCCGGGAACTGCCCCTGGCGCTGGCGGATTTGCGCTCGCGGCTGCAGTGGGGACTGGTTTTCCAGGTACAGGGCCTGAGTGACGGGGACAAACAGCAGGCGCTCATGCAGCGAGCCAGCCGACGGGGAATGACCCTCGGCGAAGAAGTGGCCAGCTATATTATCCAGCGCAGCCCTCGCGACATGAACCAGTTGTTTTGCTATCTCAACCGCCTCGATCACGCGTCACTGAGTGAGCAGCGCAAGCTCACCATTCCCTTTGTGAAAAAGGTGTTGGGGCTGTAGGAAGAAAGCTCGACGCCTGACGTCTGACGTCGGACGCTAAAAATCAGACATCAGACATCAGACATCAGACATCAGACATCAGACATCAGACATCAGA
>CBFGUT010000049.1:0-14752 GCA_965652265.1 uncultured Cellvibrionaceae bacterium
AGTCAATGAGCTCTCATTGACTGAAAATATAGTAAAGTCAGAATTTGTGCCAATTTTATTTTGATTTCTAAACCAACCTCCTTTAGGCATGTTAAGCAAATGTACATCAGGGATACTTCTTGACTTATCAATATCCCTAGTAACAAGCTTGCTGCTCATCGCCTCATCACTTCTCAAGCGCAAATGTAATCTATGAACAGCTCCGCCTGCACCACCGTAAGGATGAGTAGTAATCAAAGCCACTTTAGGATTTTTAACTCTGAATGCTTCTTTTTCTGCAAACAGGTTTACTCGATATTTCCCATAACGTTCTGCTGAATCAAAAAATCTCTTCAACAGAGGATTCCTCTGACAACCCTTTTCCTTCTCTCTTAATATTTTTTTGTACTTTTCAAACTGAGCCTGCGCTTTCACCTTCCGCCATTCCTTGTCGATGACATCGTATGTTTGTTCAGGCAATCCCAAAGCATCACAAACTGCCAATTTTGCAACTCTAACTTCACGCTCATACGCCACCTTGTTTGTCGGTGACGAAGAAAGGCCATTACCGATACGATAAAATGCTAATTTTTTTGGGACATGCACCGATTTTAGCCCCTTTAGCACGAGTCCGCTTGCATAAGCCATCATAGTTATTTTGTAATTTTCATCAAACCGGTAGTCACTTAAATGGCTTGAGCGACAAAGTAAAGTTTGATGGCAGTATGGCACCTTGAACCAAGCGGAGTCGATTTCACCCAAAACCTCTCCAATTTTATAGTTTCTATCATCAATTTGCCAAGCATCACCATAAGCATAGCTGGCACCACTATCTTCGATTGCGCTTACTAAATCCTCTATTGCAGATGAAGAAAAATAGTCATCAGAGTTCATGAAGATAAAGTAATCCCCATTTGAATAGCTGATTCCCTTATTCATCGCATCGTAGACTCCTGTGTCCGGCTCCGACACAATCTTATCGACTCTTCTAGACACCCACATCCTTTGTAGATACTCTAAAGTTCCATCATCAGAAGATCCATCTATAACCACATGCTCAATATTAGCAGAGCCATAGGTTTGAGAGGCCACTGAGTTCAGCATCAACTCGAAATGAGCTATTCTTTCACTGAAGTACAAATTACGAACTACTGTTATAACGCTAACTATTTTTTTGGACCCTTTTCGCAAAGGTAACGTCTGCAATTTAGGACTTTCTAAAACAATATAGTTCACTGAATCCAATTCAGATGTAGCCTTACGAATTAATTGAACATTTTTGCTGCCACACTCAATAGAGTTAATAGCCATTTTCTCATATATACCAAGCTCTCTACGCCCAAATTTTATCATCATGCCGTATAAAGCGAAGTGAGAGCGAAACTTAGATGTTAAGTGCTTTTCAAATTGCAATCTGCAATTGTTTATATCACTATTTTTCAAGCTTAACAAAAGACAATAAAAATAGTATCGATAAGCCCATCTTGATAAGATTTTCTTAAAATAATCAGGCTTTTCTCTCAACTTATAAGCTACACAATTTAAAAGGGTTAATGATCCGTCGAGCCCCTCGAGACTCCAATTAGTCGCACACTGAGATGACCTATCATTTAGGCCAGCCTGACTCTTAGATAGAAATACTATTTCATCAGTACTAATTAGAATGTACATTAGTAGAGACCATTCAGCCACTCTAGAGCACAACGTTTTATCAAACACATCGTCCAATACTTTCAACGCATGCACTCTTGATAAGGCGAAGTTCCTCAGCTCAAATCCCGTTCTATCCTTCCAGTCTTGATTAGAAATTTCACGCTCTATAGCACTTAGGCCACTTAGCCGATAACAATAAAGCCTGCCCTTTCTCTCATCATCAATCACGTTTATACTATTAAATGCTATTACACCTGAACCTAATGACCCATCCCAACTGTCACCAATCAGCTCTTGAACCTGTCCGTCTGATAAAACTGTTACATATTCAGACTTAGCGCCTTTCAAATTCTCATGCAGTTTTTTTAGATCCACTATTCTTGATTGAGCAATCTCATTACTTAATCCAAATTTTATATTCATTGTTTCTGCCATAGATTTCTGTCCTTATAGCTACAAACCGACTTCAAGCATATCAGCTCTGACCAAGATGTTTTTGACTAGATTAATAATTTCTAAGGCCCTGCCAAGTTATAATTCTATATATTAGCGCTCATGTATTAAGCCTACGAACATCGAGTTCGAACTCTAATTTACTAATAAAGACTGAAGCCATTGACAAAGACATGCGCCTAATATTAAACCGTAAACCAACTTACTCATAAGTTATTTGCAGTTACTATCTAATTTTTATTCATAGTCCCTTAGGCTGTGATCACGATCCTTATAACTCACATCTATACCCTGACGATGAATGGCGTGAATAATGGCCCCTTTCTTTTTTGGAGGGCTTCTTAATTTTTTAAAGCGCGTTTTGAATAGAGTTTTCTTTGATTTTCCTAACCAATAAGGATAATAATTTACCAAGGAAGATCTATTATGCCGAACATCTACGCCACGTAAAAATACTGGATAACGGCTTCAATAGCTAAATTTCATCATAAGTGGAAGCTTCACAGAAAATAGGCTTGATCATCCCAACCGTATATGCTTACATTGCAAATGTTTTTCTTAAGCGATCAAAGCACTCCGACTCAAATACTTCTTTTCTGTATTCATCTGACATTTCTTTTCTTGGTCTGAATTTAATTTCTACTCCACTTCTACCGCTGTCACCACTTACTTTAAATATATCTATATACCCCAGATTATCAGAAACTGTATCTAAATCTAGTCTCTTGGCCATTTCCATTAATACACCTCCAGGCCATTCTACAAAATCTTCATATTTGATAATATCATCTTCATTGAAAGCCTCTAAAAATTTCTGCAATCTTCCACAATACTCATCAAAACTATCAGGTTTAAAATGCACCCAGCCGTTATTTCTTAATGACATAAAAGAGTCGATAGGGTTACGCAGTGTTACCAAATTTTTCAAATTAAAGTGGGGCTTGAGTAGTCGTGTTAAGGTATCAACCTCTGGTATCGGTTTATCTGTGCAGTAATCGGCGTGGCTATGCGCCCTAATAATCAGATAGCCGCCACGCTCTCGTATATGTTTTTCAGTTTCTATAATGCCACTTACAAATATTTTTTCTGCGAGCTTATCAACGTCAGGCGCTCGCCCGTATATCGCCTGTGTCGTGATATCTCTGGGCGTGTAAGAGGCTTTATTGGTATTCATGCCTAATCGCGTGGTGGGGTGTAATTCGCTCAATAAAAATACATTAGGCTGTGCAGCCAGGCATTTGGCTATTAATGAACCACCACTACAGGCAAAATGATGAATAATACGCAATGTAGGTTTAGCGTTATTCTTGTCGGCGTTAACAACCGCAGCGCAGCGCTCCAACAGGCTTTTGGTGTTGTTTAGACCCTCGGTATCGAGTACCGCTTGGCCGGTATCGTTGTGCGTGGCGCTGTAGTCGTTAATCAGGCTGAGCGCATTTTGCAACTCTTGCTGTAGTGTTTTCAGGTCGGTAGATTCTGTCATGTTGTCGCACAGCCTGTGTTACAGCTTCTTGAGCAGCTCAGGGTGCTCTTGCTCTAACTTGTGATAAAAGTGTGACGCTGCCTGTAGTTTGGCGTGCAGCTCTTTAATCAGGTCTTTAAGCTCTTGCTCGCTTTTGACATTTTCCGCATAGCGTTCCCGCAGCTCGGAGGCGTCAGCTTCTACCTTGGCCAACAGCTTGGTGCTCAGTTGCGCCGTGCGCTGTTGTTCTGCAAGTTCGGCTTGTACTTGCTTTAGCTTTTCTGTCAGTTGACTTTCACTGCCTCTCAGGCTTTCAAGTTTGTGACGCATCCGTTCACGCTCTTTCTGTATGACTTCATTTATCGCTTTAAGCTCGTCGCACTGCATTGTCAAGGTGTCGTATAAACCTTCATGTTCCAGTGCAGCTTGTTGGGCTTGTTGAAGTTCTTCTCTAAGTTGCGCATTCTGGCCGTTTTGGTCTTGCAGTTCACTGCGGAGGGATTCACACTCTTTTTGTATGGATTGGTTTTCCGCTCTTAATTCATTGCGTTGTCCAATCAGAGCATTGTTTTGGGTCTCGAGTTCCGTATAGACTTTCAGCGCTTCGGCGAGCTGCAGTTTAAAATCCCGCCCGTACAATGCTCTGCCCACTAATGGGTTGGCCGCCTCTTCCAGAGCCAGCCGCGTAAAACCCTGTGGCAGCAGGAGTTCATCGCATTCTTCCAGTGTGGCTCCGGTATCGGCGAGCGTGACGCCAGCGATGGCCACACGTACTTCAATCATGTCCAGCTGTTCCATGAAGCCATTAAGCCCCTGTAACAGGCGCCCGGCAGGCAGGCAGTCGATGGTCAGCCAGTTGTATTGCTCCTGGTTTTCACCTGTTTTCTCCAGCAGACGGCCCAGTGAAACCGCCGGGTATTCGGCACGGTGCAGGTCGCCGAGGTTGGGCCACAATGAGCTTATGGCCTCTGCCGGAAGGAGGCCACTCTCTTCTTCGCGAGAAAGCTGGTACCAAGTGGCCGGTCCATCGGTATTATTAACCAGCGCATGAAGTGCTTCCCAGTTTTCAAACGCCGCTGTGTTATGAGCAAGCAGTTGGCTCGTGTATTCATCTGCCTCCACCGCTAACAGCCTGGGTACGGTTGCAAAGCGCGTTTCGCGCAGCACCTCTCCACGGCCCGCTCCAATATAAAGCCAGCCGTCTACAGGGGCGAGGGTTTGCAGGAACTGTTGCCACTGAGCAATGGTCTGTGCTTTGGCCATGAGCGTTTACTTCAAATTTTTCTGTGGAGTTGTCAGTGCTCGCACACGAACGGCTCTGAGGCGTATGGTTAACTGACGCTGGTCATCACTGCCCTTTTCGGCCGGCGACCCCGTTTTGGGGAAGCGCATGCGTAGCTGCCAGTCAGTTTGATGCGTATTGTTGACGTCAACCTGTGCTTTCACCTGGGAGGGGAAGCGTTTGAACGGCAGTATGCCGAATTTGTGCTTGAGCTTGAGTGGCGTGTCGTTGAGCAGTATTTGCATTTCTTTCACGATACGGCTGTCTAAGGCATGGACAATATCAAATATGAGTTCATAATTCCCCGGCCCCATAGCAGGCAAGGTAAGTGTACTCTCTGTGCCGGGGCCTGCCCAGCGGCCATCGTGCTCGGCGTGGTACCAGTTATCCCCTATAATGTCCTCTTCCCGCAGATCAAAGAGAGTTTCTATAACAACTCCTGCTGAGGCATAAGTTGCTTGCGGAGTGCCGCCAGGTGAATCACCGGCAGCTTTGGAAAGTTTCTGGTATTCACAAAAGTAGTGTTCCAGCTCTTCCTGCACTTGATGCAGTTGTAGCAACAGGAGTTCATTTTCCTCCTGGAGAGCCTGAATCTTCTCGTCGCGTTCATCTGCCGCCGGGTCCGTGTTGTTTTGAGGTTCGGCTTTTTGCAACTCGGTGAGTTCGGCGCCAATTCGCTGCAGCCCCTCTCGCAGGCTTGCCTGGTGCTGCTGCACAGCCACTTCGCCGTTGACGTCAGCAACGGCTTCCAGGTCTCGGTAGAAGTTGGCGCTGTGCTGGTCAGCGTAGGCGAGGCTGATGCCAAGGGCCTCAAACAGCGGTTGTGAGGTCAACTCACTGTCAATCGCGGCCTCTTCTGTTGCCACCGTCTCGCCGGCCTTGCTGGCAAGTGCTGCCAGCGCCTTGCTCGGGGTACATATAAGCGCAAGCTCGTTGACCAGGGTGCAGCGTTCGCGGTTAAGCATAAAGTGGCGCAGCAGGGTGCGGGCCTGGTCGCTCCAATACTGGAGGGTTTGCTCACTGTCCGCGCCGCTATCCTGTTCCAGGACTCGGGCAAGGGCAAGACCTGGCGGGCAGTAAACAAGCAGGGTGTAGGCGCTGTCGGCCAGAGCAGCCTGCAGGTTTTGCTCGGAGCCCAGGTCCACGCAACGCAGAACCTGGAAAGGCGTTTGAGCGAAGAGTTGCTGTGCGGTGGCGTGATGCCCACCGGATAGCCCGAATATGGATAGCGACTGCATTCTGGCTGGCTCCTTGTGATTATCTACGGGTAGCTTAGGAATGGTTGTTGTACCCGGTTTCCAGCGGGGTATTGTAGCAGAGAGTCACACTTGCAAAGTAGCGTAAAAAGTGAAGGGGTATTCAGTTTATTGGCGGGGAGCCTGAGGTCTGATGTCTGAGGTCTGAGGTCAATTCAAACTCCCTCCCCCGCTTGCGGGGGAGGGTTGGAGCTAAAGTGGCGCTTTTTTCAACGCTTGGTATTTATCCTCGTACTGTAATGCCCGCCGCACCTTGCCAATCTCCTGCTCCCCGAGATACGGTGTTGCCGCTTGCAGGGTTTTTTCCACATGTTCCGGCAAAGTCTCGCCTTCGGGGGGTATGCCCCCGCCCTCCAGAAGCTCTGAAAAATAGGTCAAAAGCCAGTGTCCGGGTGCGGTGCCCATATGTTTGTGGAGTACCTGTATGCCCTCCATTGCCACCCAGTAGCGCATCTTCAGGGTGATGCAGCCATCATGCAGCCGTGAGCAGGCCTGTATGTCCTCTACAAACCCTATCCGACCCTTAAAAGCCTTGAAGGCTCGCAGCCAATACTCGAAATCAAAGGCGGTTTTGATACTCTCATCCAGTGGGCCAAGCAGGCGATTGGCCGTGCGTGTAAAAAACAGGGTGGGCTGGCAGATAAAACAACCATTGGCAAAATGCTTATAGGGCGTTTCAGGTGGCAGTGTGGGATAGCGATTTATTTCCTTCCCCAGGGCATCCACGTGTACTCCATGACCATAAACCAGCGCATACTTCTCCGCCCCCGTCAGGGCCGCCACCGCCCGACCGACGGCCCCGGGAGTGTAGAGGTCGTCGGAATTGAGCCAGCCAATGAGCGTGCCGCGCACCTGGGTCAGCGCCTTGTTGATGGCATTGGCAGGGCCCGTATCGGGCTCTGAGAACCAGCGCAGGCGGCTGTCCTGTGACTGAATGCGCTCCAACAATTCCACCGTGCCGTCTGTGGAGCCACCATCGGCCACTATTAACTCCAGGCGCGGGTAGTCCTGATTGAGCACACTGGCGATGGAGGCCTCTATAAAATTCGCCTGATTAAAAGAGGGCATCACAATGGAAGCGAGGGGTATCATGAATTTTTCCGTAAACTTTCGGTCGATATTGCGGCCATTCGGATAACCTCTTTAAATTGCCGCAACTCACTTGGCCCGACAGATGCTAAATTTCGACAACTAGGGTACCATTGCGACCCTTGAAATGGCAGGCTGAGGCAGGGGCATGGGGGATAATGCAGCACCAGTAAGGGTCAACAAGGTCATACTGCATATTGGTACAGAGAAGACCGGAACCAGCTCGATACAACATTTTCTTTCCAATATGGATGCCTGCCGCCGTTGGTTGTCTACAAGGCGGTGGCTGGGTGGCGCAACGTTCTGGTTGCAATCACTCGCGGCCCGAATGGGGCGCTGGCGCTCGCAAACCCAGAGAATGTCGGCTGCCGGCTTGCCACCGGTTTTTCTGCACATGGGGCTGCCCAAGACCGCCACGACAACCCTTCAGAACACCCTGTTTAGCCAGCACCCGGGCATCTGTTACCTGGGAAAGCGCAGTGGTTGGGAGCCGGAAAAGGGTTGTGCCTCTGCCGAAATCGACCGTGCCCTGCGGCCTATCTTCTGGCACCGTGGGGAGCCCATCGACCCGGTGTTAGTGCGCTCCGTGCTGCAGGCGCACTCACGGGAAAGGGGTCCGGAAAAACCCATTCTGGGTTCATGGGAGGCACTGCTGGTCGGCCGCCCCGCGGCATTCCAGGCGATGCTACGCGAGGCAAAGAACATATTCGGTGACGTGCGCCTGGTGGTCACCCTGCGCAACCCGCTCAAGCGATTGCCCTCTGCCTATCTGCATGCACTGAAGTCCTGCACCAAGACCGGCAAGCATCACACTATTCCCAAGGGCAGGGTCTTCCTTCCCTTTGACGAGTGGCTGGCGGGTTCACGTCGTGGATTGACAACACACAATTACCGCTTTGATTTCGATGAAAACCTGCGTTTCGCTGTGAAATTATTGGGGAAAGACAAGGTGGGTGTGTTTTTAATGGAAGACATGATTGAAAATCGGCAAACCTTTTTTGCCGATATTTTGAATTTTATGGGTGTCGACGACGCTGGCGTAGAGCTGATTGAAGATAAGCACCTGAACCCGGCGTTGACTACCGCTCAGCTGAATTTCCTCAAAACCATCGATGCTTCAAAAGAAAAACGTAAACAGTGGTTGGCGTTAGGTAGACGCGAGCGTCGGTTACGGATGAATGAAATCGCAAAGACAGGTAATAGCGAAAAGTACACTATTGTTTTAACTGATGCCCAACGGGAATTGGTAGAAGCGCGCAGCGGCGACTTGAACCGCTGGTTGGTGGAGACCTTCGGTCTCGATTTGGAACGTCACAATTATCCGCTATGAATGCCGCAAAGCATGCCCCTCGCCGTGTTTTTATTGAATGCACTCACACCTATTTTGCCGGTGGCAACAGCGGCATCCGCAGGGTGGCGCGAAGCCTGGCCAATGCTCATAAACAGGCCTCTGACGACGAGTTACAGCTAGTGCCATTGGTCTGGGCCGGGGGGCGTTTTCTGCGGCCCCGGCGACCGCTCACTGAGGCGCCGCACCCTCTCATGACATTGGCGCGCAAGGTGGTGGGCTGTGCTGGATTAATCACTCGGGGAATCAGTGCGGCGGCAAGGTGGCCGTTACTTTCTCCACTCCGGGAACCAGTGAAAGCAATATTGCGCAAACTCCGTCAGAAATTGCGGAGTAAGCCCGGCAAGGCGGATACGTTTTACCGACTGTTTGGTTTGCTGGTGTGGCCCCTGGGGCTAGTGTTTGTCCAACCCGTACGCTTTCGTCACGGCGACATTGTCGTACTGGTAGATTCCACCTGGGATTCACCGGCCATGCTGGAAGCTCTGTTCGCAGCACGCGATCACAATGGTATTCAGGTGGGGGCCATGCTGCACGACCTGTTTCCTCTGACCCTCCCACATATGTGCCAGGCCAGCACCGTGACAGGCTATACCGACTGGTTCCAGCAGGTGGTGAAGGGCGTCGATTTTTTTATCGCCAATTCAGCCGCTACCACCGGAGCGCTGAAAAAATACCTGCAACAATCGGGGCCGGCCCTGGCTCTGGGGCTGCCGGCCGGCCATTTTCGGCTGGGAGCAGAGCTGCATCAAGCGCCGGCGCTGCCGAGCCAAAATCCCCTGCCCTCCTTGCCAGGGTTTGTGGTACTGGCGGTGGGCACTATTGAGCCCCGCAAGAACTACCAAGTCATTCTCGATGCCCTGGATTTGCTTTGGGGGAAATATGACATCAGCCTCGTCATCGTCGGACGACCGGGCTGGTCGAACGATGACATCATGACACGCCTGTGCGAGCATCCCCAGGCGGGCGCGCGACTATTGCACCTGGACGATGCCGATGATTCTACCCTGGCGGCATGCTACCAGCGTGCGGATGCCCTGGTTTGCGCCTCTTGGGCAGAGGGTTTTGGTCTACCGATTGTGGAGGGCTTGCGTCACGGCGCGCCAGTGCTGGCCTCCACTATCGATGCTTTCAGGGAAGTGGGCGGCGACGCCTGCCGCTATTTCGCACCTGACCGGCCAGAGGAACTGGCGGCAGCACTGGAATATCTGCTGCAACAATGGCAGGAAGGCTCTCCGGTACGGCAGGATAAGTGTGATCTTGCCATTAGTTGGGAGGACAGTGCCATTCAGTTTCGCGAGGAAGTACGGCGCCTGGCGGCCGCCGCTTCGCGCAGCGACCCATACTGAATGATACGCTGCAGACCATCGACCAAAACCAGGTCAGTGAGGATTAACGCTGACGTGATTCCCTAATGGCATCGAGAATGTCTTCTGTAGAGGCTGAAGTCGTTACGCCAAGCGTATCAAAGGGTGATTTTGATTTTGCGGGCTTCGCCTTGAGAGTAAAAACCGTACCGTCTTTCCGGCGAATTTCAACTTCCTCTTTTTGTGCCAACACAAGGAGTTTTGATAAATTTTGGCGCGCTTCTGAGTAAGTGAAAACTTTCATACGGGGTCATTCCAGTACTTTAATACCAAGTTGAATTGCCACTTGCCTCAATCGACGATCCAGTGTCAGCAGGGGGTGAGAGTACGCCCGTGCACATTGCAAAAAATAGGCGTCGTAGGCATAGATATTGTTTTCCACCGCCAATTGCAAGGCAATCTGAATATCGACACCCACCAACCTCGCTGGAATTTTTTGGCTGAATTTCTCTGCCATCAGCGCTTCATCGGCAGTGATCCTTTTCCGCTTAACCATGGCAGATAAAGCATTACCGATTTCGTAAGGGAGAATATCAGGCGCCATGATGGAGGCTGACTCCGTAAGCTGGATAACACGCTCTTTCTCCGGCTCGTTGAGAACCACGGCAAGGAAGATATTTGTATCTGCAATGACCTCCATAACTCAATTGTACAATTGTCTAACATGATGTCAAGCACATAAAGCATTACCCAAAAACTGCAATAAGTCAGTTTCGCGAGGAAGTACGGCGCCTGGCGGCCGCCGCTTCGCGCAGCACCGACAGCGTATCGGCGGCCGCCCGGTCCCAGCTATAGCGCGTTGCCTGGTCACGTGCGGCCTCGGCCAATGTGGTCCGCAACGGCTGATCCTGAACGATGCGCCGCAGAGCGTCGGCGATAGACTCCGGCACCAGGGGGTCCACCAACAAACCCGCCTGCCCGGCCACCTCGGGCATGCTGGAATTGTCTGAGGTCACTACCGGCAGGCCATACTGCAGCGCCTCGACAATGGGCAGGCCAAAGCCCTCATAGAGCGATGGCATCACCAAACACAGGGCGTGAGCATACAGCGTGGCGAGCATGGTGTCCGAAACCGGCCCCAGCAAATGCACGCGCCCCGTCAGGTGCATCCGGGCAATCAGGGCCTCCAGATTTTCACCACCCCAACCATGACCACCCGCTATCACCAAGGGCGGGAAATCCACCTGGGTTTGGCAGGCTATGGCGTAGCCTTCCAGCAACCGTGGCAAATTTTTCCGCGGCTCAGGAGTACCCACAAACAAAAAATACTGTTTCTTTTGCAGGGCCGGTGCTATATCGGCCAGCGGACCGGGTGACGGTAAGGCCTCGGCGGCACAATGGATGACTCTGATGCGCGTCTCCGAGTCAGGCCAATGGGCAGCAATTTCGTCAGCTGTGGCGTTGGACACGGCAATCACGCGCTCAGCCCGCGTGGCGGAGCGCGCCATCAAAGCGCGATCCAGTACACGGGTGCTGCGGCGCAGGGTCTCCGGCACGCGGGCCCAGGCGAGGTCGTGGATGGTAACCACCCCGGCGGTGTTGGCCGGCAGCCAGAGCGGCAGCCGATGGGCGGGCGCCCAGAATACATGGGGCTGATCGCGCCGCGACCAGCGAGGCAAAGAAACCGCGGGCGCGAGAATTCTGCCAGAGTGCGCGGGCAGATAATCCTGACGCAGGCACGCCGCGGACGGTAGTTCAGCACAGGCCGCGGCGGAACGCGCGTATAGATACCAGTCGATGTCACTGCCGGCGTTAGCCATCATCCTTGGCAGCAAGGCACGCAAATAGCGCCCCAGGCCGCCGTTGCTGCCAGACAGCAGGCTGGAATCAACCGCTATACGCAAGGGGGGCAGGTCAGTCATTTTCTAATTGTAGCGGCGATAACACACACAAGACACCGTGCGAAGTGGCGAGGGCAGGCCTGGTGCGCCGCAGAGGCCGCGGACACTCGGTTTGCATGCCAGCTTCGCTGGCGGATAACCGGATCACAGCGTCCACCGACGCTATATGACGCCGCTTTAAACGACCCTTGTGTACACGCGCAACATGAGGCAGCAAGGCATACTTCAGACGCCGCAAGGCAAATAGTTGGTGTTTGTCTTCGGCGACAAGCAACAGCCGACGCGGCTCCGATCCCAGGGCGGTGCGCGCCTGCCGCGCCAGGGCGATGATGGCGGCGTCCTCACCGATGTCCAGCGCCTCATGATCGGTGGTATTGGCATAGTGGGCACGGGTGTCGAGGGCCTGGTGGACACTGTTGTGCAACCAGCGCACATCCAGCAGTAACCAGGCAAACAGGGCTACACCAAGCAGCGGGCGCAAGGGCGGCGGAGCCCCCGTTAGCAAACGCAGGGCAATCCAGGAAAACAGCATCCAGCACCCGGCGAGCATCGGCAGTGATGGCAAGCTCGGTGTACCACTCAATTCAGTGCGATTGATGGAGACCTGCGTCCAAAACTTTGGGGTAAACCAATCGGTAACAGTGAGGCGCAATAGGTTTAATGGCGTCGCCCCCTCAAAGCTCAGCCCACGCAAAATGAGGGGCTTTTCGGGGTCGGGGTAGAGTACCAGCCCGGCTTCGATAATTTCCCCTTGCCAGTGGCTGTCATCACTGAGGATGATTTGTCCCGAACCGATGAGCAAATGGCGGGTAAACAGCTTGTCCGGGCTCGCTGCGGTGCGCCAGAACAGGGTTTGGGGGTCTTGGCCAGCGCCGTCGATATCCACGTCTACGAGAGTCAAATCCGCGGCGTCCAATCGCACCGGGCCGGTGCTTACTATGGATCGTCCCTCGGCAGCCGGCGACAACTCCAACCGGGAGTGCAGGTGACGCAGCGGACCGACAATCACGCGTAATTGCTGAGCTTTGAAATCAGCGGCGGGCTTATTGCCCGCGCCCGCACTGGCCACCAGCCAGACGCCAAGCAAAAGCAACACACCCAGTGAGCCTGCCAGTACGGCCAGGGTACTGCGCCCCCAGTGGCGGGCGGTAGTTGTGGCGACGCAAGCTCCGGCAAGGCAAGCCAGGGCGAAAATCAACAAAGGCGATACCTGCAACAATAACCGACTGGCGGCGGTGCCCACCCATTGGCCGGCATTGGTTGCACCAAAGAGCAACACCTGGCTGGCCAACAGGAGGGCCAGCAGGAGCCCGAGGACCTTGGCCGTCGAACGCGCTGGCGACCCCGGCAGTAAGGCCAACAGCAGGGCACCTGGGAGCAGGTACCAGAGCAGGTGCCAACTGTCGGCGAGCCACAGAAATTGCGCATAGCGGGCAAAATCCGTATGCAATTGCAAATCGAGACGCCACAAACCAAAAGCCATAGCGCCCACCAACAGCACCCCCCCCAGTAACAGGGTTGTAATTGTCAGACGCTTCCATAGCAGGACAACCAACAAAAGCCCGCAGGTCAGCCAGATAAGAGCATCGTGTTTGACCAACAAGCCCAGAACCAGCGAGACCAGCCCCAGCAGCCACTGGCCGCGGTGCGACTCCAGCAGCCCGCGGACAATGGCAATCAGGCCCAGCCCGCTGAAGCCCGCGAGCCACAGGTCGGCGTAGCCAGCCAGACTCACGTGAGTTTGCAGCAGTGGCAGCGATAACAGTAAGAGCGCTGCCAGGGGGCCGGCCAGACGCTGGCGGATGGCGGCCACCGCTTGGCCCCATAACGCCAGGCCCAGGGCGATAGCGGCCGGTAGCGCAGGCCAGACAACACGGTTTTCCTGCCACTCACCCAGCACGCTGGCCAGCCACCAGAATTGTACAGGCACCAGCCAGGGATAACGGTGCCCCTGTACCGCGTAAGTAGCATCGTCACGGGAAGTAGACCACTGCCCAGGTGAGATCATGTCTACCGGGCCACCGTTGTAGTACCAAGCCTTGGCTGTGTATAGCCAGGTTTGCCAGGCGTCCCAGGGGTACACCGGCCGCCAGTAGAGTTCGAAGGCGGCGAAACCGAGATGCAGCGCAATCAGTGCCAACAGCAAAGCCATCCACCAGCGCTCGCGCCGGGTGGCGGGGGCCAACACCAGAGGCGTTGGAGCAGGTAACAACTTGGCTACCCAGATAGCCCCAAATCCGGCGGCCAATGTCAGGACTGCGAGAAACACTATTAACCCGATTGATGTAGCCAGCCAGGGAAGTAAAACCGCAAGGTAAGCGCTGGCAGTGAGCAGACAGGCACCGAGAAAATAGCTGTAACCCAGCCACCCCATATAAGTGAGCCCCAGCCGCTTGTGTAGAGGCCGCAGCGCCACAGCCCCGGCCAGCCAGGGCAGCAGCAGGGCAAATGGGAATAGCAGGGTGTTCATGGGGCGGGGGAGTTGTCGTTGCCCTTGGCGTCTGGTTGTGCGTTGGTTACGCGTTGCTGTTCTCTTGTAACGCTTTGATTAATAGTGCCTTCGAGCATGGCAAGCCGTTGAATCAGCCGCTGCAGCTGTACTTCCTGATGCGCCCGTTCAATGTCCATCAGCAGGATCTTGATAACCAACACGGCGATCGCCGCCACCAGAGCGAGTACCGGCGGGTAGCCAATACCGATTATCTGCGCCAACCAATCCACCAGGGGCGGCGCCAAACCCAGCCCGGCGAACACCAGCGCCATCAACACCCAGAAGACACCGTGGCGAACATGCAATTTGTCGCGGCGTATCAGAAATAGAATGGTTGCCGCTACCAGAAGGCCGATTGCGGCGCTTATCCATAGTGTCATGTCTTACTCTCCATTCTCTCCATTCGCGCACCCAGTTGGCGTTTGGATAGGCCCAACACCAGGGTTTGCAACATGTAACGACCGACCACCAGCCAGGAGTGGAAAATTCGTGACGATCCCTCACAGCGGCTTTCCATCTGCACAGGCACAT
>CBFGUT010000050.1:0-14586 GCA_965652265.1 uncultured Cellvibrionaceae bacterium
AGTCCTCGGGGTCGTTGGGGTCGGTCTCATCCAGCCCTTCCTGGTAATCGCTGACACCGTCGCCGTCGCTGTCCTCGCCCGGCGCCACGGTGATGCTGAAGGCCGCGAGCGCGGTGGTATCCGTGCCATCACTGGCACTGATGACGATATTACCGTGGGTACCCACCTGGGCATCGCCGGGCATACCGCTCAGGCTACCCGTGGCGGCGTCGAACAACAGCCAGGGGGGAAGACCGCTGGCGCTGAAGCTGAGGCTGTCACCGTCGGCATCGGAGGCTGTAGGCGCAAAGTGGTAGTGCTCGCCCACGGTCACCTGAGTGGGCGGTGTGCCGCTGATCACCGGTGGCGTGTTGGCAGCCGAGCTCACATTAATGGTAAAGGGCGCCAACGCCGTGGAGGCCAGACCATCGTTGACGCTGATGGTGATGCCGCTGAAGCTGCCACTACTGGACGGTGTGCCCGACAGCCTGCCGGTAGCGGTATTAAAGCTGGCCCAACTCGGGCGATTGCTGATACTGAAGGTCAGCGTATCGCCGTCCACATCGCTGGCGCTGGGGGTAAAGCTGTAGGACGTGCCCGCCTCCAGTGTGCGCGCACCAGAACCGTTGATAGCCGGAGGCGTGTTAATGCGTACCTGAAGCGTCTCGATGGCGTTATTGCCCGCCTCATCCACCGCTTCGATATCCACACTGCTGACCCCGAAAGCCGCGCCAGTGATCTCCACCGTGCGGGTGCCATCGCTGCCGCCGAGCACAATATTGCCCAGCGGTACCACAGTAGTATCGCTGCTGGCCGGAGTCAGGGTAACAGCCGCCGGATCGGTGACATTGTCGCCCAGGGTAAAGGGCAAGGGTCCGGTGCTGTTACCCAGCACCAGCCGCTGGTCGGCCAGCGCCGAGAGGCTGGGACCGGTGGTGTCCACGGTTACCGCCAGCGCCGGCGAGGCCGCGCTGTCGTTGCCCGCCGCGTCGGTGGCGATAACGGTAAGGCTGTGCACGCCGTCGCTCAGGGTAGTGGTGGTGAGCGTCCAGTCGCCGCTGCCGTCGGCGGTGGCCGTGCCCACCTCGCCGTCGAGGTCACTGCTCAGGGTCACCGTGGCATTGGCCTCGGCGGTGCCGCTGATCTCAGGGGTGGTGGCATTGGTAAGGTCATCCGTGTCGCTGATGCCGCTGTCGCTGGCGGCTTCCAGGTCCGGCGCCGCCGGCGCGGCCGGGGCCACATTGTCGTGGGTGATGGTGGGCACATCCACCGCCGCCGAGAGATTGCCGGCGGCGTCCTCGGCCACCACCACGAAGTTGTTGTCGCTGTTGGCGGTGAGGGTGTGGGTCACAGCCCAGGCGCCACCGCTGACGCTGGTGCTCACCAGCACGGTGGTGTCGTCGGACACGCCGTCGTTATCGTCATCGGCGTAGAGGTTGATCACCACCCCGTCCTCGCCGTGGGTGCCGGCCAGTTCGTAGTCCGGGGTGTTGACGTCGAGGGCACCGGCGGGGTCGGTGACCACCGGGTCGGCGGGCAGCACCGTGTCCACCTGGGCGTTGGCGTTACTCACCTGATTGAAGCTCAGGTCGGCATCGTTGCCGCCGGCGTCCCGCACGGTGATGCCACCGGTGAGATCGATACTGCTGGCCTGCACCGTCACGCCGGTGCCGTCGGTGTTGTCGCTCGCCTGCACGGTGTAGCTGAAGGTGAGCACCCCGCCCACTTCGCCGGTCATAGTGGCTTGGCGGGTGGTGGCGCCGATATCGATACTGAGGGTGGGACTGCCACCCGCGACGGTGACATCCTCGGTCAGGGTCACCGTCACGGTAACCGTATCACCCTCGGCGAAGTCGCCGTCGGTGACGGCGACCGTGTCCACCTCGGGGGCATTGGCATCCTTGCTGATGGTATCGGTCACGGCTGTCGCCGCATTGCCGGTGGTATCGGTGAGGGTGACGGACAACGTCAGGGTGCCGTCGTTAAGGCCGCTGACATCGATGCCGCTGATCATTTGCCCGACACTGACCACGGTGCCGCTGCCGGTGACCGCCGTACCCCCGGCGCTGCTGCTGATGGTGTAGTCATAGCTCGCGCCCACCTCGGCGGCGGTGAAGCTAAAACTGATAGCTGTGTGGTTGCCGTCGTTGACATTCGTCTGATCGAAGCTGACGCTGTGGCCGCTGGGGGCGGCGCTGTCCAGCGTGGCGGTATCGGTCACCGCAGTGGCGGCATTGCCGGCGGTATCCGTCAGGGTAACGGATAAGGTAAGAGTGCCATCGGACAAACCGCTGACATCGATACCGCTGATCTGGTCGGTGGCCGTGGCGATGGTACCTGTACCGGTAACATTGGTGCCGCCGCCACTGCTGCTGATGGTGTAGCTGTAATCGGCGCCCACTTCCGCGCCGGCAAAGGTGAAACCGATATTACCCGCTTCGCTGCCATTGATCGTGTCGTCGTCAAAGCCGACACTGTGGCCGCTGGGGGCGGCGCTGTCCAGCGTGGCGGTGTCGGTCACTGCGGAAGCACTGTTGCCCGCGCCATCGGTGAGCGTCACCGACAGGGTCAGGGTGCCATCATTGAGACCGCTGACATCGATACCGCTGATCTGGTCGGTGGCCGTGGCGATGGCACCTGTACCGGTAACATTGGTGCCGCCGCCACTGCTGCTGATGGTGTAGCTGTAATCGGCGCCCACTTCCGCGCCGGCAAAGGTAAAGCTGGTTGAGGTTGCTTCGGTACCATTGACCGTGCCGTCATCAAAGCTGGCGCTGTGGCCACTCGGTGGCGCGCTATCCAGTGTCGCTGTGTCAGTCACGGCACCGGCGGCATTACCGGCGGTATCCGTCAGCGTGACGGATAGCGTAAGCGTGCCATCGGCTAGGCCGCTGCCATCAATGCCGCTGATCTGCTGGCCAGCGCTTGTTATAGTGCCGGTGCCTGTTACCGGCGTGCCGCCGCCACTGCTGCTGATGGTGTAGCTGTAATCGGTACCCACTTCCGCGCCGGCAAAGGTAAAGCTGGTGGATGACGCTTCGGTGCTGTTGAGGGTGCCATCGTCAAAGCTGACGCTATGGCCACTGGGCGCGCTGGCATCCAGGGTGGCGGTATCGGTGACCGCGGAGGCACTGTTGCCCGCGCCATCGGTGAGCGTCACCGACAGAGTCAGGGTGCCGTCACCCAGGCCGCTGACATCGATACCGCTGATCTGGTCGGTGGCCGTGGCGATGGCACCTGTACCGGTAACATTGGTGCCGCCGCCACTGCTGCTGATGGTGTAGCTGTAATCGGCGCCCACTTCCGCGTCGGCAAAGGTGAAGCTGATGCCGGTCGCTTCAGTGCCATTGATAGTGCCGTCATCAAAAAAGCTGACGCTGTGGCCGCTGGGGGCGACGTCATCCGCCACGGTAATCGCGAAAGCCTTCTGATAACTGCCGGTGCCGTCGCTGGCCTGGACACACACACTATAACTGCCGGATTCCAGATTGCCCGTGGTTTCCAGCTCATCGTTGGCGTTATCGATCTGGAATGAAGCGTTATCATCGTTGCCGGCACCGCAACTGCCGCTATCGGAGGCACCATTGGTAACCAGCGCGTAAGTGTGCGTATCACCAATGTCGGGATCCGTGGTGCTCAAGGTACCAACAACCGCAGCGGCGGCGGTGCTGCTTTGGTTGATCGACGTGGAACTTAAGGCGATATCAGTGGGCGTGTCGTTAACAGGCGTAACATCTAGTGTGATTAGGCCATCTGCCGGACCTGAGTTGGCAGCATCGCGAATACGGGTTGTTATACTGGCATCCTGGTCCCAGTTCGGCGAAGGGGTAAAGGCTACTGCCGCCAGCGCCGCATTCACGTCGGCTGTCGAGCCGGTGACGGTCCAAACACCGGTGCCTGCGTTATAGGTGGAAGTGGCTGAACCGAAAGTGCCGGTGGTAAGCGAGCCGGCGGATGTATCATTGAGTGTCAGCGTGGCGGTGATGGTGTCGCCGGCATCGAAGTCACTGACGACGATGTCTCCCAGCGCCACGGCACCGCCAGGGTCTTCAGTATAGGTGACGGTCTGGGTCAGGTTGGTGGCGCCCGACGGATCATTTACTGCCGTGATATCAACTTGAACCGTGCCGAGCGCGACACTCCCTCCGCCTCCGGTTCCGGTGTTACCGCCATCATTCGCCGTTAGCGTGATGGACGCTATATTGGTGCCGTTTGCATTCAACGGCCCGGTGTACTGAATGTTGCTCGCGGTATTGAGATAGGTATCAAGGTTGGCAGCGGTTCCCGACAGATCCATTGTTCCCGTGCCGCTACCACTCACCGTGACACCGCCGCCAGAGCTGGCAGTCAGGATACCGCCACTTGCGGCCAGGGTGAGAGTGACGGTTCCACTCCCGGCGTCCACATCACTTAGGGTGGTTGCTGAAAGATCGAGGTTGCTGGCGGTATCTTCTGTCACTGTAACGGTTGCGGGCACGCCTGTAGCAGCGGGATCATCATTTACGGCGACAACGGCGGCTTGCACTTGCACCGCAGATGACGAGACTGCCGCGCCATCCCAGGCTCTTACAGTGAACGCGCTCAGGGTGCCGTTGGCATTCACGGCTGGCGTCCATACGAGCTCCTCACCGGATGCAAGCAAGGTAACGCCGGGTGTCACGGCGGTACTATTTTTGGTAAGTGTCCCGGTGGATACTGCCTCGACACGGAAGGAAAGTGTATCGCCATCTGCGTCGGCTTCGTTGGCTGCGGCCGCGAGATTGGCATAGCTGATAGTGAAGGGGATGTCCTCGGTCGCGCCGGTCAGGGGGGTAATTGTGGTGAGCGTAGGAGCAGTGTTGTAAACGGGGTCCGCCGTTGTAAAACTCACCAAACGCATATAATCAACGGAAGACCCAGTCTGATTAATAAAACTCAAACGAAATTTGGTCAGATTGACGCCGACAAAATTGCTGAGTGCGTTTGCTGAGTCAAACGTGAAGGTGCTGACTGAGCTGCCGTCGGTGGTGATATGTCCGGAAGTAATCTCCCCTCCGCCTTCGACATACCCCGTGATCCAGACATCACTGAATATAGTGCTTCCCGCGAACTCATCCGCTACGACATTCGTCAGTTGAAAGGCGTTGGTGTCATTCCGTATTTCAATATGGTTTGTGCCACTAACCGTTGCCTGACCTTCCATGGCAAAACCACTTAATATCTCTAAAAAAGCGGGTGAGCCACCACCAAAATCGTTTCTCAGCCCTATAGTAGTGCCACCGACATACCCGTTGTTATGCATAAAGCCACAACCAATATAGTCCGCTTGGCTCAGCGAGTTGTAGTTCCAGGTGTAGTCTGCTCTGTCGGTTGGACATCCTGTATTAGCGTATTCTCCTCCGGTAGTGTAACCAAAGTCTTGTAGGGTAAATGTACCCGCCAGCACGTTGGAAAAATCCGCTATAGCCTTTCCCGAAAAGGGTAAGCTGGATTCAATCTCTCCTCGACGTATTTCCAGATTCCAGTCACCTGCTTTGGTGTAGTCACCAGTCAGGTTGGAAGATGCCGCCAAATCCAGATGCGTGTTTCGCTGAACAATATCTAGCAGTTCTACGCCAGCATCACTTCTCGCCAAATCACAACCATACAGCAGTAAATCACCGCCCTCGCGCAGCGCACTGTTAAGCGCGGCGAAAGCTTCTATCTCATATTTAATATTTTCAGCGGTAATGCGGGAGTTACCCAGCAACAGCACGCCATCCTCGGCATGGGAAACAATATGCAGCGCCGATAGGTTTTTATAACGCACCAGTGCCTCAACCAATTGACTCAGGCCCGGCCGGGAGGAATCGATCTCGACAATATCCACTCCAGGTTTGGCTTCCCGGTAAAAGACCTGTTTATCCGGTACCGCCGAGTCGATCACCATCAGCTCTCTGACCGGCTGTCCCTGCGTCAGCGTCAATTGACCTTGTGGCTCCGCCTCGGTGGTCAGATTATCCGCATTCACAGCAATCCGGCTGGTGTCCAGCGTCATGCTGGCCGCCGGCCCCGAGCGCAGATAACTTCGCTGGCCGGCATTATAAGCACCCGCCGGGGCAATGTTTGCGTAGGCGCCCAAGGGCAAAATCAGAGAAGCCAGGCCGTTAAAAATTTTCTTTTTCATTGTTCTCTACTCTCGTTGGCGGAGTCGTTTTTGCGGGGAGCGATGATATTGGCGGCAGTGCCCGTGCTGTCCTGCCAGAAATCCATCTCTTTGTATTTGGCGAACAGATCCGGCGGCAGTATGCTGCGGCGGGGGATGAATTCCACTTTCCTCTTGACACTGTGAAGCCCCTTGACGCCGAGATTGGAGTCAAAGGCCTCTTCCTGATATTCCACATTATTAAAGTCGTGCTCGTACTCGGGCTCGTCCAGAAATTGATACAGCAGTTCAATAGTGCGCGCCGGGTGCTGGGTCAACAGATCGTAGTCCACCAGCAGCAGCCGGTCGGAAAATTCGCCGTAGTAGGCTTCCTTCAGCGCCGTCCAGGCGCTACCCACGGTGCCACCGGCATTAATCTGGGACTCGCAACGACTGTAGACGGTCATGCGGCTCGCAGAGGAATACATACGGCTGTAATCAAAGGGGTTTTTCCGGTAAATGCGCTCGAAACTGTCCATAATCCAGGCGGGATTGCGCACACAACAAATCACCTTGAAATCATCGAACAGCTCCACCAACTGGTGCAGACGAGCCGTCCACAGGCGGTTGGTGTCGAAAATCACCTCACGGTTTTGGTGATCGGCATAATAGGCCTCAAATAGAGCCAGGCACATGCGCTTGCGCGTATCTTCATTAAAAAATGGGTAAAACTCACTCCCCGCCCCCATTTGCTCAAGCGCGCCGTTAATCAATCCCGCCACCGGGCTGCTCATGGCCGCATAAAAGCGCGGATTCTGCCGGAGGATGCCCGCTAACAATGTAGAGCCGGAACGTGGCAAACCGGAAATAAAATGAAAGCGTGCTGCCATCCTTATGCTTATCCTCGTGAAAAATATCGTATTTATAACGAAAATTATATGTCTGTAACGGCCAATCGTAATGGCCTTCTTATTGTTGATTTTAGCGCCACTTCGCTATTATGCAACTGCTTAAGTACAAGGTAGCTCAAATCCAGACGAAGGCCAGCCGCCCAGAGATCGATCATCGAATCATCGATCGTCGAATCACCGGTTCGGTGATTCGACGACTCGACTCGTTTCGTTCAACCCGTGTTTTATCCACCCTCGGCATAGATAGCCCGCACCTCGTCCGCCAATATCGCCACTGCCCGGGTCACGACCTCGTCGCTCTGGGCATAGCTGAGACGCAGGCACTCGTGTCGGTGAGGCCAGGGTTCGGCGAGGCCTGGGAAAAAGTGATGGCCGGAAATGACCAGTACCCCGCGCGCTTTAAGGCGCTGGTAGAGGGCTTCGCTGGTGATGGGGAGCTCTTCGAACCACAGCCACAGAAAAATGGCGCCCTCGGGGGCGTGAATACGCCAGGGCAGGCCTTTCATGGCCTTTCGCACCAGTGCCACCGCCGCCTGCATGCGCTCGCGGTAAAAGGGCTGTACCAGGCTCCGACTGAGGCTGAGCAATTGCTCGCGCTCTATCAGTTGGCCCAGCAGTGCCGGCCCCAGATTGCCCACGGCCAGGCTGAGGACGGTGTTGGCGTTGGCAAAGGCCCGTATCAGTTCCTCACTGGCAATCACCACCGAGGTGCGCACGCCCGGCAGACCCAACTTGGAGAGACTTAACACCAGCACCGTATTGTCATTCCACGCCGGTGTGGCCTCGCCAAAAACGATATCGGGAAAAGGCATGCCGTAGGCGCCGTCCACAATCAGCGGTATATCGGCGGTGCGGGCGCGGCTGTCGAGCTCGGCCATCTCCGCATCCGTGAGCACATTGCCGGTGGGGTTGGTGGGGCGCGACACGCAGAGGGCGGCGCCGTCGGTGCCAATTCGCAGGTGGTCGAAATCCACCCGGTATTTAAAAAAAGTCTCGTCCAGCCGGTCGATCTCCGGGCGCTGGGCTCTGAAAAAAGGCGTCTCCAGCCCCAGTTCGTTATAGCCCAGATATTCGGGCACCAGTGGCAATTGAATATATCGCTGAACCCCGCTTGCATCGGTGCCCGCCAGCAAATTGAAAAGCACAAAAAAGGCGCTCTGGCTGCCGTTGGCCAGCGCCAGGTTGGCCCGCGTCAGCGGCCAGCCATATTCGCGGCGCAACAGCCCTGCCAAGGCGTCCAGCACCTCGGGGTCTCCCTGGGGCGCCTGATAGATGCCCAACATGCGTTCAGTCTGTCGAGGGTCGTCAACGACGGCCTGCAGCGCCTCCTTAAAATGGCGGGTCAAGGCGGGTATTTGAGCGGGGTTGCCGCCGCCCATAAACAGCATATCCGGATTGACCCGCAGGGCATCGCCCAGATCTTCCATTAGCGAGACAATGCCAGCCTGGCGGGTGAAGGCGTCACCAAAGGCGGAGAAATGCATGGGAGAAAAGCAGCCTAGACCAGGCCGAAACGCTTGAGCGTATCTTTGAGTTTATCGGGATTGATGGGCTTTTTGATAAAATCGAGCGCACCCAGGGCCGTCACGCGCTCGTGGGCGGCGGGCTGGATATCACCGGAGATGACGATCACCACACATTTGAGGTTTTCCGCCTGAATGGTTTCCAGCACACTAAAACCGTCCATCTCGGGCATGGTGAGGTCGAGAAAGACTATTTCACCCTGCCCCTCGCGTATGGCCTGCAGCGCCTCGACACCATTGGTGGCAAAGGTGATATCGACATCCCAGTCCGCGGGCAGTGATCGCGCCACCTGGTTGCGCGCCATCTTGGAATCGTCACAGATTAACAGCGGTATCGCCATTGCCCCACATATACTCCTGAATTATTGCTTAAGGATCATTATAGCCAGCAGATTCCGTTGGGGGCCAACCTTTAAACGGTTTTTTACGCGACAAGTGCTTCCAGCGGACAATTAACGCTATAATTCGCCCACATTCATGCATAACAGCACGATAAAACCTATGTTTACGTTCTATCACAATCCCCGCTGCTCAAAATCCCGCCAGGGCCTGGCTCTGCTGGAGGAACGCGGCATACCTCTACATGTGGTACGCTACCTGGAGACACCACCCGACGCCAAGACGCTGCAAAAACTGGTGAAAAAGCTCGGCATTGCGCCGCGCCAACTGCTGCGCAAGGGCGAGGAGGAGTACAAAACTCTGGCACTGGCCGACGAGTCCCTGACGGATCAACAAATTCTGGACGCCATGAGTCGCCATCCCAAGCTGATCGAACGGCCCATCCTGTTCGATGACAAGCGCGCCGCCATAGGCCGCCCGCCCGAAAACCTGCTCAATTTGCTGTGACCATGCCCTATATCCTGATTCTCTACTACAGCCGCTACGGCGCCACCGCCGCCATGGCCGCCGAACTGGCGCGCGGCGTGGAATCCGTAGCAGGCATGGAAGCGCGACTGCGCACCGTACCGCCGGTATCGCCCACTTGCGAGGCAACGGCACCTGCAGTGCCCACTGGGGGCGCCGTCTACTGCACCGAGAGTGACTTGCGCGACTGTGCCGGCCTGTTACTGGGCAGCCCCACCCGCTTTGGCAATATGGCCGCGCCCTTGAAGTACTTTCTGGACGGCACCAGCGGTCTGTGGGTGAGCGGCGATCTAGCCGGCAAACCGGCGGGTGTGTTTACCTCCACCGCCAGTTTGCACGGCGGCCAGGAAACCACCTTGATCAGTATGATGCTACCCTTGCTGCACCAGGGCATGGTGATCGTCGGCCTGCCCTATACGGAGCAGACTCTCAACCGCACCACCGCAGGCGGCACCCCCTACGGCGCCTCTCACTGGGCCAGTGAACAAAACACACCCTTGACCGCCGATGAGATCACCGTCTGCCGTACCCAGGGCCGTCGCCTGGCGGAACTGGCATTGCGGCTGGGAGAGCGCTAGTGAAAATCCCCCAGTATTCCCGCGACGATATCGCGCCACTCACGCGCCGCTATCGGTTAAGCTTCGCCCTGGTGGCAGCTTGCCTGCTGTTGTTTGTCGCTTTGTTTACCGCGGCCAATATCACCAGCCCGCGTGGCAGCCTGACGCTGTGGCTGGTCCAGTGTCTGCCGCTTCTGATGTTTGTTCCCGGTTTGGTAAAACACTACTACCGCACTTACAGCTGGCTGTGTTTTGTGCTGCTGTTTTATTTCACTGCTTTTACGGTGGATGCCATGTCACCTTTGCGCGACTGGGTCGATTACCTCGGTGTTGGCCTCTCGGTCGTCATGTTTATCAGTGCCATGATGGCCAGCCGCTGGCGGCAACATCAGTTATTGGCCATACGACAAAATCCCGGCGACAGCCAAGGAGCTTTCAGTGAGTCAAACTAGCGGACAAAATACTGCCAACCCCGTCGGGCGTTTTTTCAGCGGCTTGTGGCGGCTGATCACCTGGCTGCGGCAGGGGCTGCTCAATCTGATTTTTATTGTGATTGTCATCGCCATTGTGGTGGCGATTGTGCAAAACCAACCCGCGCCACTGCCGGATGAATTTGCCCTGCGCCTCACACCCAGCGGCCAACTGGTGGACCAGCGCCAACCTATCGACCCGTTGACCAGCTTGATGGATAAAAACGCCCAGTATGCCGAAACCCTGACCCGCGATCTGGTGGACACCATTGAACTGGCGCGTGAAGATGATCGCGTGACCCACCTGGTGCTGGAGTTGCAATACCTGGAGGGCGGCGGCCTCAGTATGCTGGAGGAGATAGCCCGCGCGCTCACACGTTTCCGCGATAGCGGCAAAAAAATCACCGCCCTGTCCAACGGCTATAACCAGGCGCAATACTACCTCGCCAGCTTTGCCGACCGCGTCTACATCCATGAAATGGGCAATCTGATGCTCACTGGCTTTGGCAGTTACCGCAGTTACTACAAGGAAGCGCTGGACAAACTGGCCATCAACTTCCATGTATTCCGCGTCGGCGAATACAAGGACGCTGTGGAGCCTTACATTCGCAACGATATGTCGCCGGCCTCGCGCGAGCAAAACAGTGTCTGGTTAAATGATTTGTGGGGGTTTTATACCCAGCGCATTGAAACCCAACGCGAATTGGCGCCGGGCAGAATAGATGCCATTATCAATCGGGTCGATACCGCCCTCGCCGAAGCCGACGGCGATATCGCTGACTTCGCCGCGGCCCAGGGCCTGGTGGATGCGGCCTACAGCCGTCAGCAAATGCGCGCGCTGTTAATCGATGATTTTGGCTATGACGAACAAACCGATAGTTACCGCGCAGTGGAGTGGTATGACTATCTCTATCGCCACCGCGCCCTTCCCACCATGCCGGGCAAGGACAAGGTGGGCCTGATTGTCGCCAGCGGTACCATTCTCGAGGGGGACCATCCCGAGGGCACTGTCGGCAGTGACACCATGATTCAACTGCTGCGCGAGGCGCGCAAAAATGGCGACATCAAGGCGCTGGTGATTCGCATTGACAGCCCCGGTGGCAGCGCCTTTGCCTCGGAGGTGATCCGCGCCGAGATCGCCACCACGCGCGATGCCGGTATTCCCGTGGTTATCAGCATGGGTAATGTGGCCGCCTCGGGCGGCTACTGGGTGGCCGCCGGTGGCGATGAAATCTGGGCGCTGCCCACCACCATCACCGGCTCCATCGGTGTGTACGGTTTATTGCCGACATTTGAGGACAGTCTCGGCAAGCTGGGGGTTCGCAGTGATGGCGTGGGTACCACCGATATGGCCGACGCCTTTCATCTGGACCGCCCGCTCAACCCCCTGTTCGCCAGCGCCATGCAACAAAGTGTAGACGCCATTTACCAGCGCTTTCTGGGTACCGTGGCGCAGGCCCGGGGCCTGAGTACCGACACCGTTCACGAGATTGCCCAGGGCCGGGTATGGAGTGGACAAAAAGCCCATGAGCTGGGGCTGGTGGACAAACTGGGAACCCTGGAAGACGCCCTGGCCGCCGCCGCCAGCTACGCCAAACTGGATGACTGGGAGACACAGACTATCACCCGCCCGCTGACACCGGGCGAGCAACTGTTACAGCAATTGTTTGGCAGTGCGCTGGTGCAGGGCCTGGTGGGCGGCACAACCGCCGACGATTTGCTACAGGCGCAACAGCTGGTGAACGATCTTACCCAGCCACTGGGCGAGTGGCTGCGACACCCGGACAGTAATCACATTTACGCCCACTGCCTGGTGTGTGATATCCGATAAATGAGGTCTGATGCCTGATGCGTCAGACCTCAGACATCCGACTTTTTACCCCTTTACCCGCAGGATAAACTTCTCGCTTTTAACGGGTTTTTTGATGGTGTGGCCGATCATATCGGCATTGAATTTCGCCTCGCACATGTCCACCAGATTCAAAAAGGGCGGGCGGCCGGGGTCGGCGATCAGTACCTGCTTGACACCGGCCTTCAAGGCGCGGCGTATCAAGTTATAGAGGGGTTTGGTCATCTCGTCCCAAAAACAGATTTCACTACCTACCAGGATGTGAATACCCGCAAGGTCTTTCTGGGTGATTTTTTCAAAGCGCCTGGGCACAAACTGCACGCGCGACACACCGTTGAGAGTAGTCACCATATCCACATAGGGCGCCAGCGAGGCGTCCGCATCCACCGCTGTGACCCGGGCGTTAAAATGCACCGCCATAAAGCTACTCAGCGCCCCCCAGCCACAGCCGATATCCATTACGCGGGCACCTTTGCGCGGCGGGTGCTTAAGTAGGTAGTCCATCAGCACCGTACTGGAACGCCATACCTTGTTGCCGTGCAGCGAAGGCTCATACCCGGCGCGGCGCAATGTGCGCACCATCTTGTGCTGACTCTTGGGCAAATAGATGCCGTGCAGGGAGTAGAGTTGCGATGATGTTTTACTCATAATTCGTCTGACCCATATCGCGGCGTAAACATTCGGGTTCGAAAAGCCCGGTGTTGCCAGAGCCCTCTCGAAGAGGGCATGACGCTCTTTTCAAGACCGCCAAGGCGTAGGTTGGGTAAGCTCCGCGCCACCCAACGACTGGGGTGTCGGGTGGCGCGGAGCTTACCCAACCTACAAACTGACGTCTGACGTTCTGCGTTCTGCGTTCTGCGTTCTGCGTTCTGCGTTCTGCGTCATCACGATAAGCGATTTTTAAAATCTTCGTAGCCAAAGGTTTTTTGAATCACCAGCTCATCGGTGCGCGAATCCCAGAGGGCGATGGCCGGCAGGTTAATGCCGTTAAAGGTGGTGGTCTTGACCATGGTGTAGTGGGCCATATCATCGAAGACCAGACGCTGTCCCACTTTAAGCGGTTCGGCAAAGCTATAGTCGCCGATCACATCGCCGGCCAGGCAGGTCATGCCGCCCAGGCGGTAGGTGTGTGGATGCTCATTGGGCAAACCGGCGCCGAAGATGTCCGCGCGATAGGGCATTTCCAGGGTGTCTGGCATATGGCAGGTAGCGGAGGTATCGAGAATCGCCTGGGGCATGCCGTTGTGGTGGATGTCCAGCACTTCGCTTACCAGCACGCCGCTGCGAATGGCCACAGCCTCGCCCGGCTCGATATACACCTGCACCCCATGGCGATCGGCAAACCGGCGGATCAAGGCCACCAGATCGTCCACCTGGTAATCCTCGCGGGTGATATGGTGGCCGCCTCCAAAATTAATCCATTCTATCTGCGCCAGCCAGGGGCCGAATTTTTCTTCCACCGCCTCCAGGGTGCGCGCCAGTGGCGGCACATCCTGCTCGCAGAGAGTGTGAAAGTGCAGGCCGGTGATACCCGTCAATTCATCCGGCTGGAACTGGGAGATGGGCACGCCCATGCGCGACAGGGGTGCGCAGGGATCATAGAGGGGCACATCGCCCTCGGAGTGCTCGGGGTTGATGCGCAGGCCGAAGCGCAATTGGGCTCGCTCCTGCTGGGCGGCCAGAGCCATGGAGCGAAAGCGCCGCCACTGGGAGAAGGAATTGAAAATCACATGGTCCGACAGCCGCAACACCTCCGCCAGGTCCTCTTCGCGAAAGGCGGCCGAGTAGGTGTGCACCTCGCCCCCGTAGTGTTCGCGACCCAGCCGCGCCTCGTTGACACCGCTGGCACAGGTACCCCACAGGTACTGCTGGTACAGGGGCGCCAGCGACCAGCAACTGAAAGCCTTGAGCGCACCCAGCACCTTGGCGCCGCTCGCCTCCCCGACCTGTTGTAAGACCTTGAGATTATCCTCCACCGCCGCCCGGTCAATCACAAAACAGGGCGAGGGCACGCGACGAGGATCAAAGCCACTGAAGTACTGGCGTTTACTCACCACTCAGGATTCCATACCGGTGTCGATTTCAATTTCCTCCACCTGCCAGGGCAGGCCGTAGCGATTGAGGTCTTCCATAAAAGGGTCGGGGTCCAGTTGCTCCATATTCCAGACGCCCGGCTGCTGCCATTTACCCTCCAGCATCATCTTGGCGCCGATCATAGCGGGCACCCCTGTGGTATAGGAAATGGCCTGTGATTTCACTTCGCGATAGCAGGCTTCATGATCGCAGATATTGTAAATATAAAAAGTCTTCTCTACCCCATCCTTGACGCC
>CBFGUT010000051.1:0-14342 GCA_965652265.1 uncultured Cellvibrionaceae bacterium
CTCCCACATGGTGTCCTGATAGCCCAGTTCTATCAGTTCGCTGATAAAAGGTTTGGCAAATAACAAATAGCTAGCGGCAGTGGCGCCGCCACCCTTGGTGGTGGCACCGATGGCTCTCAGGAAGAAGCGCACGCTGCTGGGCAGATAGCGAACTTTGCGTCCGGCTATGGTATCCACCCCTTTGCTGGGTGAAATTACCATATTGCTCACCGGGCGAATTTCAATATTATTGCTTGCCCGCACATCCGGTGGTATCAGTTCCACCAATTCGTTTAATCGCTCCAGATGGTTAATATCATTTTCCAGCGCATCCACAAAGGCACTGTTTAACAGGTGCCCCACAATTTGCGCCATGGAAGGCGAGTGGCGAACCGGCACGCGCCTGCCCCACCCCTTGGGGTTGCGATTGCCACTCACCCCGATCACAAACAAGGCATCGGCACCCAGGTGCAGTGCCGGGCTAATGGGCGCGAGTTGCCGCAGAGCGCCATCGCCAAAGTATTCGCGATTAATCCGCACCGAAGGGAAAATGGTGGGAATAGCCGAGGAAGCCAGCAAGTGCTCCAGTCGCAAGGTGGTGGGCACACCGGCGCGGCGAAAACGCTGCCAACTGGTGAGCTCCTCGCGGCCCTGAAAGAAACTCACCGACTGTCCCGAGGTATACCCCATGGCGGTCACACTTACCGCGTCCAGGCTACCACGTTCAATATTGCGGGCCACCTGATTAAAATCCAGTGTATCGCCCAGCAGGGTCCACAGGGGGGCATTGTCCAGCAGCGACAGTGGACGCTTGCGCCCTACCCCTTCGTTGAATAATGACAGACCGATAAGACCGAAGCCTTTGATAAAATCAATCCACTTGTGTTTATAAACCTGGTCGACGCTCAGATTTTGCCAGATACGAGCGAGATCGTGCACCGCCTGCTTGAAGTTACCCGGATGGGCCGCCAGGGCCATGGCATTAATAGCACCGGCAGAGGTGCCGGAGATAATGGGAAAGGGGTTATCAATCGTGGGGGGAAGAATATCGGCCAGTGCCTGCAAAACGCCCACCTGGTAGGCAGCGCGCGCACCGCCCCCGGATAAAATCAGTGCTGTTTTCGTCATGCCACCAAGCCGTTTCTTGCCTTTGTTGTTATCGTTTTACACACCCGGCCGGTTACCGCAATTCGCGTCTCAATACCTTACCGACATTGGTTTTGGGCAAGTCATCGCGAAACTCCACCTGGTGAGGCACCTTGTAGGCGGTCAACTGCTGGCGAGCGAATTCACGCACTGCTTCGCTGGTCAGTTGAGGATTGCTGGACACAATAAAGGCCTTGACCAGCTCGCCGCTTTCCTCGTCGGGCACGCCCACCACTGCCGCTTCGACAATATCCTCGTGTTGGGTCAAGACGTCTTCCACTTCATTGGGAAACACCTTGAAACCCGAGACGTTAATCATATCCTTTTTACGATCGACAATGCGAATATAACCATCGTTCGAAAGCGTGGCCATATCGCCAGTTTTAAACCAGCCTTCACTGTCCAGCACTTCGGCAGTCGCCTCGGCCCGTTGCCAGTAACCTTTCATCACCTGGGGGCCGCGCACACAGAGTTCTCCGGCCTCATCCGCAGGCAGACTTTTGCCGCTCTCATCTATCACTTTAACCTGAGTTTCCGCCAGGGGCACACCCACGGTGCCATAGCGAATATCGGCGGGGGGATTGATGGACACCACGGGTGAGGTTTCGGTGAGACCATAACCCTCGCAGATATCCGTGCCGGTGACATCTTTCCAGCGCTTGGCCGCCGCCGCGGTCAGCGCCATGCCGCCCGAGGAAGTCAGACGCAACTTACTGAAATCCAGCTTCTGAAAATCTTCATTGCGACACAGGGCATTAAACAGGGTGTTGAGTCCCACAAAACAGGTAAAGGGGACACCCTTGAGCGCCTTCACAAAGGCGGGAATATCACGCGGGTTGGGAATCAACAGATTGTGGTTGCCGAGACTGAACGCCGCCATACAGTGAATGGTAAAGGCGTAGATATGATAAAGCGGCAAAGGAGCCACCAGGGTATCGGCATTTTTGCGAAAGGCGTCCTTCATGTGCAGGTTAACCTGCAGTTTGTTGGCCACCAGGTTGCGGTGCGTGAGCATGGCGCCCTTCGCCACCCCGGTGGTTCCGCCCGTGTATTGCAGTACCGCCACATCGTCGGGCGTGGCACTGTGAGGGGTAAAACCCTTGCTGGCTTTGGACAGCGCCTGGTTAAACGAAATACTCCTGGGGAAGGAAAAGGCCGGTACCATTTTCTTGATATGTTTAACCACCGTATTGATCAACAGGCGCTTTAACGGTGGATGCAAATCTGCCAACTCGGTGACAATCACCTGCTCCACTTCCGTCTCACCAATAATGTCGGCGGCCGCGCCCGCCACATTGGCCAATACCACCAACGCCTTGGCGCCGGAGTCCTGCAGTTGGTGTTTGATTTCCGAGGCGGTGTAGAGGGGATTGGTATTGACAACAATCATCCCGGCGCGCAGCGCGCCGAAAACCGCTACCGGGTATTGCAAGACATTGGGCAACTGTACCGCAATCCGATCACCGGGCTTGAGAGAGGTATGCTGTTGCAGGTAGGCGGCAAAACTCGCCGACAGACGATCCACATCGGCAAAGGTAAGCGTGTGATTGAGGCAGGTAAAGGCCGGACTATCGGCAAACTCCCGGCAGGTTTCCTCAAAAACGTTAACAACGGTGCGATTGTAGTCCAGAGCCATCTACACTTACTCCTCGGGCGAGTTATTATCAGTTGTCCCGCCTCGACTCTGCCACAAGAACCAGCCTGCGGCAAGCAGGACACCACAAGGTGTATAACAGTATAGACCAGAGACGTGAAGAGAATGGCAGCAGGGCCAACTATCAGGAAAAATCCGCCAACTGCCAGATATCATAGGCCGGTTCCTCGAAAGGATGGACCTCCAGCAATGCTGTACGTACCGCGCGGATAAACGCTTCGTCGCAAACCAGCTCCACCCGCCACTCGGGGGCGCTGTGAAGCTGATTTTGCTCACCACTGAAGGGCTGGCTGCCGGGCAGTGGGCGAAATTGCCCCTCACCCAGCACTTGCCAGCAACACTGGTCGTAGTCGCCTATTTTACCCGCGCCGGCCGCAAAGACCGCCGACTTCACCACCTCCAGGTGGGTTTCAGGTACATAGAAAACCAGTTTGTACATATTTAATACCTTGCAGGCTTGCCTAACCAACCACTCTTCAGCCTGTGATTTTAGCTAACACTCCTCCCGCTTGCGTGACGCCTAAAGGACGTAGGTGCTAGAGCCGAGACGGGATCAGAGGCCGAGGGGCTGGTGCGGTGGATCAAAGCAAACCAAACTCACGGCGTCTGACATCATACTTCAGACGTCCGACGTTTTAACCGCCGCCGGGGATTTTCCCATTTCCCTATCCCGTGCAAGCGTTCACCGTTCTCCGTTCACCGTCCAGCAAATTATATCACTCGCACCGAGATCACATGATCCACGGACCGGATAGAATCGATCACGCTATCCGCCGGCAATGCCTGGACATCGATAATATTGTAGGCAATATCGCCACGGCTTTTGTTCACCATATCCAGCACATTGACATTGTTGTCGGCCAACACCGAGAGCACATGGCCCAGTACACCCGACACATTATCATTACAAAAGGTGATGCGGGCGCTGCCCTGGACGGCGCGATCCATATGTACAGCGGGGAAATTAACCGAGTTTTTGATATTGCCGTTTTCCAGGTAGTCCATCAGTTGGTCGGCCACCATCATGGCACAGTTTTCCTCGGCCTCGGCGGTGCTGGCGCCGATGTGGGGCATGGTGTAGACATCATCGCGACCGAGCAGTATGGGCTCGGGGAAATCGCAGATATACATACCCAGTTGGCCCGCATCCAGGCTGGTGACTACGGCGGATGAGTCCACAATCGCCTCGCGGGCAAAATTGAGCAGGCGGGCACCGGGTTTGACGGCCTTGAGAGACTCTTCATTAATCAGGTGATGTGTCGCGTCGATGGCGGGCACATGCAAGGTAATGTAGTCCGCGCGCGCCAGCAGTGCCTGCAGGTTTTCCATGCGGCCCACCTGGTTGGGTAAGCGCCAGGCGGCTTCCACGGAGAGCGCCGGGTCGTAACCAATCACATTCATACCCAGGGCCAGCGCCATTTCCGCCACCAGCGAACCAATGGCCCCGAGGCCTACCACACCCAATGTCTTGCCCATTAATTCATTGCCGGCGTAGTTGGATTTTTCCTTTTCCATCAACTTGCTCATTTCCGCGGCGTCGGTCATCTCGGTGAGCGACTGGGCGTAGGCCATACCGGGAACGATACCGCGCGACCCCAGTAACATACCGGCCAGCACCAGCTCCTTCACAGCATTGGCATTGGCACCGGGCGCATTGAAGACGACAACACCTTTTTGGGTGTATTCTTCCACGGGCACATTGTTTACGCCAGCGCCAGCGCGTGCGACGGCTTTGACGGTTTCAGGCAGGGGCTCACCGTGCAGTTTGTGGCTGCGCAGGATATAGCCATCGGGATTATTGATGTCGCTGACCACTTCGTATTTGGCCCGGTCAAAACGGTCCAGTCCTTTTACCGAAATCTTGTTGTAGGTTTTGATCTTGTACATGCCGTTATCCAGTTTGCGTTAATTTCGTGGTTGACTCGAGGGCTTTCAGGCAGTGGCTTCCTGATAGGCCCAGGTCAACCAGGGCAGCAGAGCTTCAATATCCGTCAAGTTGACAGTGGCGCCACACCAGATACGCAGACCCGGAGGAGCGTCACGATAGGCGCCAATATCATAGGCCACCCCTTCGCCTTCCAGCAGTTTCACCATCTGTTTGACCTGCTCGGGCGTAGCCTTGAGCTTGAAGCAGACGCTGGTGTTGGAACGCAGGACCTTGTCCTCGGCAAGAAAATCGATCCAGTCGTTGGTTTCCACAAAAGTCTCCAGTGCTGCCAGATTGGCCTCACTGCGGCTGATGGTAGCGCTGACCCCGCCAATGGATTCCACCCAGTCCAGGGCGTCCAGGTAATCGGCCACACAGAGCATGGACGGTGTGTTAATGGTCTCGCCGCGAAAGATACCCTCAACCAGCTCATTGCCCTTGGTCATGCGGAACAACTTGGGCATGGGCCAGGGAGGCGTATAGCTGGTGAGGCGTTCCACAGCACGCGGGCCGAGTATCAGCACCCCGTGGGCACCCTCGCCGCCCAGCACTTTCTGCCAGCTAAAGGTGATCACATCGAGCTTTTCCCAGGGCATCTCCATGGCAAACACAGCACTAGTGGCATCGCAGATGGTCAGCCCCTGGCGATCATCGGCAATCCAGTCGCCGTTGGGCACCTTGACACCGGAGGTTGTACCGTTCCAGGTGAACACCACATCGTGATCGAAATTCACCTTGCTCAGGTCTGGCAACTGGCCATAGTCCGCTTCGAGCGCAGTGACATTATCCAGTTTGAGTTGCTTGGTGACATCGGTCAGCCAGCCCTTGCCAAAGGACTCCCACTGCAATACATCCACTGGCCGCTGCCCCAGCAAAGACCACATGGCCATCTCCACCGCACCGGTGTCGGAACCGGGGACAATACCCACCCGGTAACCCTCCGGCAGGTTCAGCAGACGCGCGGTCTGCTCACAGGCGCGTCCCAGAGCCGTTTTGCCCAACGCCGAACGGTGCGAGCGACCCAGGGTGGAGAGGTCCAGGGCGGAGACATCATAGCCCGGACGCTTACTGCAGGGTCCGGAAGAGAAATTGGGATTTTGCGGTTTAACCGATGGTTGCATGACAGCCCTCTAAGTCAAAGAATCGCGGCACTGGCACTCACTACCCTGCGGGCGAAGCACCGGCTCACAGAAAGACACAGGAAAATCGGGCGCTGATTATGCCAGTTAAGGCGGGTGGGGTCTATGGGCGTGGCGGCAATGACAGGTACTCCAGAGCGAGGGGCCGCGAATCAAACAGGCTTTTGGTGTATAGTCATTTAATGCGTCTCTCCCCTCTGTACTGGACCGCCCTCACCCTCCTCAGCCTGCTACTGTTGGGCCTTGCGGGCGATTGGGTGAACCCGGCCTTGCTCTACCGCCGTGAGGCCCTGGAAGCCGACGAGTATTGGCGACTGCTAACGGGACATGTGGTGCACCTGGGTGTTGTGCACACCCTGCTGAATCTGGCCGGGCTGGCACTGGTCCTGTGGCTGTTTGCCCCAGCCTGGCCTGTGCGCTGGTGGGTACTGGTATTTCTGTCAACCGCCATTATGACTTCCCTTTGCCTCTATCGTTTTTCACCCGAGATTCACTACTACGCCGGCCTTTCGGGAGTCTTGCACGGGCTGCTGGTGTTTGGCCTTTTGCCCGGGCTCCTTCGCCGTGACCCCCTCTCCCTAGTGATGGCGGTCTTGGTGGCAGCCAAACTCGGCTATGAGCAGCTGATCCCCGACAGCCATTTGGGCACCGAGGCACTGATCGACGCCCCGGTGGTGGGAATTGCCCATCTCTACGGGGCTATTGGGGGGCTACTGGTGGGATTGGTATTACTGGCGCTCAAAAAATTCAAAAGCGCCGTTTAAAGCGCGCCCACTTACCGCCGCTATTTAATGACTGTCGCCAGGGTCTGACTGCATCAGACGGCTCGCGACCTCCATGGAAAAGCCCCGATAGAGCAGGAAGCGCATTTGTTTGGCACGGCTTTTGGCATCGGTTGGGGGCTGGCCGAATTTGCGACGATGGAGTTCACGGGCTTCTGCCTGCCAGTCCACCCCCGATTCCGCCAATGCCTGCGCGGTAACCTCAGGGGCGACTCCCTTCTGCTGTAACTCGCGGCGAATGCGCTCCGGGCCGCGCCCCTTGTGCACACTGGCGCGCACAAAAGCTTCGGCAAAGCGGTTATCGTCCAGGTAATTGAGGGATGCCAACCAGTCCAGTGTCTCGGCGATAAGTGCCGAATCGCCGAAACGGGATTGCAGCTTGGCCTCCAACTCGGTGCGGGCATGTTCGCGCCTTGTCAGCGAACCCAGAGCGCTGTTGCGAATACGCGAGCGCAGCTCCTCTTCAGTGGGCTCTTCGCTGGCCTCGATCTTTTGGGAGTTGGCATCCATGAAGCCTCCACAGCGACAAACACTTGCGTGAGCGCGTCCGACATCAGACCTCCGACGTCAGACGCTTTTCTTTTACACCTCTTCCGGCTCCACCTTCTGGCCGGCCTTTTCCGGGTGACCAAGCAGCTCGGCACGCACCCGACCTTCCAGTTCTTCGGCGATTTCAGTATTTTCCTGCAGGAACTTGACCACATTGTTCTTGCCCTGGCCAATCTTGTCGCCATTGTAGCTGTACCAGGCGCCGGCTTTTTCCACCATGCCCAGTTTGACGCCGTAGTCGATCACCTCGCCCAGACGATTGATACCAGTGCCGTAGAGAATCTGAAATTCGGTCTGTTTGAAGGGTGGTGCCACCTTGTTCTTGACCACCTTGACGCGGGTCTCGGAGCCGATCACCTCGTCGCCCTCTTTCACCGAGCCGATACGGCGAATATCGAGGCGCACCGAGGAGTAGAATTTGAGGGCATTACCACCGGTGGTGGTCTCCGGGTTACCAAACATCACCCCGATTTTCATACGAATCTGGTTAATAAAGATCACCAGGCAGTTAGCATTCTTGATATTGCCGGTGATCTTGCGCAGCGCCTGGGACATCAACCGCGCCTGCAGGCCCACGTGATGGTCGCCCATCTCTCCTTCGATCTCGGCGCGGGGGGTGAGTGCCGCCACCGAGTCCACCACCAGCACGTCCACGGCGCCGGAGCGCACCAGCATATCGGTCACTTCCAGCGCCTGCTCACCGGTGTCGGGCTGGGAGATAATCAGATCCTCCACATTGACGCCGAGTTTTTCGGCATAAATGGGATCCAGAGCATGCTCGGCATCGATAAAGGCACAGTTGCCGCCCAGGCGCTGAGCCTCGGCGATCACCTGCAGGGTTAAAGTGGTTTTACCGGAGGATTCCGGCCCATAGATTTCCACAATGCGCCCGCGCGGCAGGCCGCCAATCCCCAGGGCCACATCCAGCCCCAGCGAACCGGTGGAAATGGAAGGGACCGCCACATGCTCGCGGTCACCCATGCGCATCACGGTTCCTTTGCCAAACTGGCGCTCAATCTGGCTCAGCGCCGCTTGTAACGCTTTCTCTTTATTCGCATCCATATGACACCTCAACTAAAAAGACTTAAATGAATCCGGGCCGGGCTTATGATTCCCGCTTGGTACACCAAGCATACACCAAAAACCTGTATATGAAAACAGTACTATGAATATATACAGTAGTTTTTTTTCACGCCGGCCAGAACGACAAAAGCCGCAATAGGGCTTCAGCCAGTCGCCAGGCCGTGCCGGCAGGCCTCCACCGCCCCCCGCAATGCCCGCACTACCGTCTGATAGCGCACCGCCGCCCGATCCCCCTCGAACACATAACAGTGACTGTAACACTCACCCGTCACCAGAGCCCAGGCAAACCAGACAGTGCCCACCGGCTTTTCCCGGCTGCCACCATAGGGGCCGGCAATGCCTGTCACTGCCACAGACAGCTCGGCGTCACTCGCCGCCAACGCCCCGCGAGCCATCTGCTCCGCCACCGGGCGGCTCACCGCGCCCTCGGCATCCAGCACCGCGACATCCACACCCAGCACCTGTACCTTGATGCGGTTGGCATAGGTGACAAACCCGGCCTCAAACCAGCCGGAACTGCCCGCCACCGCGGTAATAGCAGCAGCGATTCCGCCACCCGTGCAGGACTCGGCGGTGGCAATACGCCATCCACGAGCCGCCAGCGCTCCGCCCAGCTCGGCGGCCAGATCGTAGAGTGTGGAATCAACCGATTGCTGCATAGTGACCTCCCTCGGTCTCTACTATACGCCTGCCGCAGGGGGTAAAACACCTGTGGTTGCAATGAGTGCGGGTTGGACAGGAACGCCAGTATGCGACGACCCGCTACTGCCCTTTAGGATAAAAGGCCACCGCCCTAGGAGTCTGGCACGGCACTTGATGCCATTCTTTATCGATGAGACTGCTGACTTTCCATATAGCGGCGCAACAGTTTGTTGATGCGGGTCTGGTAGCCGTGGCCCTGGGATTTGAACCACATCAGCACGTCCGCATCCAAACGGAGGGTGACCGGCTGTTTGGGCGGCACACGAACTTCGGCGTTTTGAAAAAAATCATCATCCAGCTCAGGGATGTCGCTGGTGTCAATGTCTTTGTCTTCCATATCGGCCAGGCGTTTCCAGTCGGTTTCAGAGACTTTGTTCATAACGGCGCACCTCGTGTTTGGTCGCTTTTCGAGCGGAGATAATGCGAATCACATCACCCTGTCGCACGGTGTAAACCACCACGCCGACCAGGGCGTGTATCCAGCCAATCGCTATCCAGCGTTCCTCGCCGTAATCTTTCCGATCATCCAACATTATCAGCATGGGATGATTGAAGATATCGGGCACGTCGGCGAAGTCGATGCCATGTTTGCGGGTATTGGCCGAGTTCTTGGCGTTATCCCATTCAAAACGCATAACTTTCCCTGTATTGACGTTTGTACATACAGATTAGTCCACTTTTCCAATAGAGTCACGTTCTATTTTTTACCGCTAAAACAGACAACACCACCTTCTCCCCCAGCCTGCCGGGGTGTACCTAGTCCCTCCGCCGGCGATGTGTCACTCCAACTTCTGGTGCCCCGCTTGAAGCGAGAGGATGTATAACGCTATATGAATACTTGTGCTGACCTCTCTCTCCCTATAGAGTTGCCAACCAACACCCGGTTAAATCCTGCCAGAAGTTTATAACCCTCTGAATTTATTGAAAAATAGAAACTCATGAACACTGAAAACCTCGACCAACACACCCCTATGATGTATAGGCCCAGACCCCTTTGAAATCAGTAAGTTATTGTTTTTAAAGGGATTAGACTATGATACCACCTACACTTTTGATTTAGTAATTTCTTGGTATTGCAAGTAATAGCAGATGATTTCAACGGTGAAAATATCGCCCCCTACTTCCAGGTCATAGGCCATGCGGCCATAGTCTATGTAGGGAGCCAAGCGCTTGGCGGGCTTGTTCAATGTCTCCCAGTATTTCGGGTAACTCAGGGGCCACCCTCAGTATCTCACCGCCAACTCATGCCAGACATCTTCAGCGCCTGTAGGCATTACCTGCCCTACCTCGGCGCCTATGTAGGTCGGGTCTGCAATCCAATAGTTTCCACCGCGTATTGTCAGGCTGGGGGCACTGTTATCGTCAAACGCAATAGCCGCCACAACGTGCTGGGTATTGCCGAGTGCCTGCACAGGCGCGTCTGAAAACAGACTGAACAATTGCGCAAACAGAGCCACTTTATCTTCGCAATCGGCGGCAGGATAAAAAAGAACCTGAGCGGGATCCATATAAAACTCCTGGCCAAACTGCTCCTGATCTACCTGGTAAGCAATGCCAAACTGCAACAACTTGAGCAGTACATTGGCTATCTCTCGGTCACTTTTCCCTATTAGAATGGGCACCAAAGCTGCCTTTGCGCTTTGCGCTAAAATCGGGTCTGGACTTGCCATAAAGTAGTTTGAATATTCCACCTGCGGGTGGTGGCTCAAGTACTGGATGCGTCGCCCATCGTATTTAAGCGTAACGCCGCCCCCCTCCTGGCCCGGCCACTGAAGCGTCCGGGTAACAACCCGGTTGCTAGGCGCGAGTGTGCGGTTTAAGTAAAACGACAAAGGCTTACGGTATACGGCATTCGGCCAACTCGGATAGCTGTAAAAATCAAACGTTTCACTACCCATTGGATCCAGCGGGTAGTATTTCCAGCCATCGATTAAGAAGTACTGGCGATCATAGACCTGAGTATCAGAGCCAAACAGCACCACCAGAGATTCACCATCGTCACGAACCACGCGCCCCGCCTTGGTCGCAAGGCCTAGTTTATTCAGCACAAACCAGGTTAATAGCGCCTGCTGGTCGTCTGTTAGTTGCCGAGCATTAGCCTCTCGCCTTACATAATCGTTTACCATTAATACCTTTGCCCAGTCTGCACACTCAAGTTTATGGCAATAAGACTCAATATCACTGATTACCACCTGATAATCAGCCGCCGACAACTGCAGCCAGGCGGCAGCAATGTGCCGAGGGGCCGCTGAAGCCAAATCTGGCACTTCTGCAGGCCAAAGCGGCAATGTTAACGCCTCCCCAAAGAAATCTAACGCCAGCGGCTTCTCACTGAATGACGCAGCCCCAGAGTGCTGATAGGCCGCCTGGCTAAAGCCCGGCAGCTCAGCCGGCTGTAAGGGTTTGTTCCGGCGGCGAACTTCTGGCGCTATGGCCTCATATTCCTGCCAGGCATTTGCCAGCCACTCGGCAAATTCCCGGTCGCTCTCGGCCACAAAACGGCGGTAGTCCACCCCTACCTGCTGCTCAAATTCGTTAAACTCAGCGCCCAACTCGTCCAACCAGGCATCGCTTTTCTGTGCGTTAACAGCGCTCACCCAAAACAAAGCCATTAGCAGGCGCGTATTGCCTAAAAAAAGCTTCAATCCCATACGGTTAAATCCCAAGGTTTGGTTGTCAGTTTCACCTGGCCACTTTATGCTATTCAGACGGACAAGGCTCCTTAATAAACAAGCCTATAACAACGTAAACAGATTCTTGAGCCATACTCTATGCCCGAAAATTCGCCCGACTGGGCCAAGGAAGTCTTACAACCGGATTTTTTACAGCGGCTGGATACTATGGCCCTGCACCGCTTTACCCAGCCGGGCTTGGCCGAAGAGGCCGCCACCTACGCCCTCAACCATTTAAGTGACGGCCAATGGGCCGCGTGCCAGAGCTATAGGGGTAAAGCTCAACCGCGCACCTTTTTGCTTACCCTGGCCAGCCATGCGCTGGAGGAATTCTCGCGCCAACGGTTTGGCCGCCTGCGCCCACCGGAGTGGTTGAAACGCGAGGGGGCGCTGTGGGTGCGCGTTTGGCAGCAGCTGTGCCTGGAGCGGCAACTACCGCAAACAGTAATAGACGCCGCCTGTGCACAGGCTGGGCGCACTCACGAATTTGTAGCCGGCATAATACGCATCCTAAAAGCCCGCCTGCCCTGGTGTGGCGACAGCGCCCGTGAAATACCTGATCACTGCGACGACTGCCAGTTCTACGACTCCCCAACCCCCGACATCACCCAACAATTGCAGGGCGACCAACTGGAAAACACCCTCAATGAACTCTACGCCCTGTTATTTTCTGAACCTTGCCCGTCTAACTCAAGTATGAAACCTCAGCCATGGCAGCGGGTTCGCGACGAGCTGAACCTCAACGCCGAAGACATTATGTTACTCAAGCTGGCTCACCAGGAAGGGCTAAAGCTCAACGCCATTGCCAAACTGCTGGGTATGCCCAGCTACCAACCGGGACGACTGCTCAAGGCCCTGCACCAGCGCATTGCCCAGGCCATGGCGAATCAGGGCCTTGCCGAAGGGCTGCAAGAGGCCCTTTCTGAGGCAGACATGAGCGAGAATTACCGGCCACAACAACCATGAAAGACTACCTATCCCCCGATAAGAATAACGCCCCAGAACACGCACAAGCGGTGTTGGCTCTGCACCTTGTGGCAGGTGCTCCGGCCGAAGGCGAATCACCCAGCAGTGAAGAGCTGGCCCTGCTGGCCGAGGGGCGCTTAAAGCAGGCACTCGGCCGCCAACGCTATTTACAGGTACTGGGGCATATTAACAGCAACCCCGCACTGCTCAGCCAGTGGTTAAACACCGCCAGTTTACTGGGGGCCGAATCCGAACAACAAGCACACGGCCAGCTCTCAGCCAGTGGCACACTGGCAAAACTACAGGCACATTTCAGGCAATTAGTCCTCTCATTCAAAGCCAGGCACTGGCTACCAGCGTTAGCACTGGCCGGGGTATTGGCCATTAGCTTTGTGCTTATACCGCAATCCCCAATCACCACGGGCACTCACCCTCAGCCAGAATATGCCAATACCGGCACAACGCCAGAATGGGTGGCCCTGCTGGGTATGGCGCAAGGCTTGAGTAATTTGCAGGAAGCTGAAGCAAAACGCCTATTGGGCGCAACTCCCAGGCCCGCGCTACCAAGCTCTGTGCAGGCTACACACAACCCTATGGCGTATCAGCTGGGGCTCACACTGGTTAAAGCCAAGCTCGAATGCACAACCGGTGAGTTAAGCACCCAAACCCAACAAACCCTGGCAGCACTGCACGCCTCTCTAAACCTTTCAAACAGCGCTTTAACGCCCAGCGCTCTCAATAGTTGCCACGGAGTCAATCAACTTTGGCAACAATTACTGCAACTCACTAAGGCCGCCCCATAATGCGTATACTATCGGTTTTAAAAAGCCTATTAGCCACTGCCGCCACTATATTGCCTTTAGGCGGTTGCGCCTTCCCGCAAGATCAAGCGCCCCCCAACACCGGATTGCCTAACTGGGTGGTCACCCCCGAGGTGGAAAACGCCTTGGCGGACAGCGCCTGTGTGCCCTCTTCCGGCCACTTTAGCGTAGACAAAGCTCACGCCATCAGCGAGGCACGCAACGCTCTACTGCAACAAATCGAAGTCCGCGCCGCATCACTCACAAAACTGACCACAGACAAAGCCACTAACAACAACCAGGCTACGGTCACCACCCACTACCGCAACACCGCACGGCAACTGGCCGAGGGCTACTTGCAAGGCAGCCGGGCGGATAAAATCGATACCTTTACGGTCAATGGACAGCAGCAGTTATGTGCCCGTGTGGTGATCGACAGCGACATGAGCCAGGCGCTGGCGCAACAACTGATCAATCAAATTGAACCAAGCGCAGATACAAAAAAATATACCAAAGCCTTTATGGAGGCAAACGTACAATCACTGTAGACGAAGTAACTCCAGAGAACGGCCCCGCCAGCGCGGTACCTTCATCCTTAGTGAAAATAGGCACTGGCAAAACGACACCAGCCACCTCAAAACCCTAATAACGTTCAAAACGCGGGCGCCCTTCGGGCGCCACCCCCTCGTGCGTCTAACCCGTCACATTGCCCGGCCATCTCTACCGCCGCAGGTTGGGTGGAATTGCAAAGGGTAAAACACCAAACTCCAAACGCTAACCTCCGCTTCGCTGCGGAGCCTGGACAAGCCGAAAGCCGCCATAGTTGTTGCGGTTCGTCGCGGTATTGTTGAAGCGAGCCGCCGAACGCAGCCTCCCTGGAAGACTGCTCCAGGAGCCGCCGCGCAACACACGGGATGAACAACTGCCACTTTGCCAGGCGCTG
>CBFGUT010000052.1:0-14328 GCA_965652265.1 uncultured Cellvibrionaceae bacterium
TCGGCAAAATTAAAGTGATGCACCCCACTTTGAATGGCCTTGCCAAAGCAAGCTGCCTCCAGAGGGTTGTGCCCACCGTGCTCCACCAGACTGCCGCCCACAAACACCAGGTCGGCCAGCTGATACCAGGCGAGTAATTCTCCCATAGAATCGGCGAGCGCCACTTCCACATCTGCCGCTGGCAAAGTTTCACTGCTGCGACGCCAGAGGCTGAAGCCGCCGCCCTGAATAATCTCCGCCACGCGTTCAAATCGCTCCGGGTGCCGCGGTACCAAAATCAGTAAAAGCTTGGGAAATTGGAGGCGCAACTGGCGATAGGTATTGAGCAGGATTTCATCCTCACCTTCGTGAGTACTGCCGGCCACCCAAACCATCCGATTCTGCAAAGAGGGGGCAAACTGCCGCACCAGCGTCTCTACACTGGAAGGAACATGCATATCAAACTTGAGATTACCGGTAATTTCGATACGCTGGGAAAGCCGCAAACGGGCAAAACGCCGCGCGCTGTCCCGATCCTGTGCCAGCAACAGGAGGATATGGCGCATGAGCGCGGCAGTGAAACAGTAAAAACGTCGGTAGCCCCGCGCCGAACGCGCCGAGAGCCGGGCATTAGCCACAATGACCGGAATCTGGGCACGGTAGCATTGGGCCATAAGATTGGGCCACAGCTCCGTCTCCAGAATAATCACCGCCCGGGGTTGCAGTGCGTTGAGAAAGCGGCGCATGGGTCCCGGGCAATCCAGCGGCAGATAGAAGTGCTCAAAACCCTCGCCAAAGCGCTGGCGAATGGTGGCGGAACCGGTAGGCGTGGTGCAGGTGATGGTCAATGGTAGTTGTGGATAGGCCCGGTGGAGGGCATTGATCAGCGGTGTGGCAGCCACCACCTCCCCCACTGAAACCGCATGCACCACCAAGCCGCCGGGTTTACAGTGACGATAGCCAAACCCCAAACGCTCATACAGACGCTGACGATAGCGACCATCCCGGCGCGAGCGCAACAAAAAGTAGACCATCAGCGGTACCATCGCCAGATACGCCAGCAGCGAGTAGAGATAGCGAGGCAGTTTATTCAAAATCATCCAACGTTGGCCTGACCGTCAGTGGCGAATGGTGGTTTTTTCGCAAAAAAACAGTATAACATGGCGGCTCGATAAACCGCCGCGCCAACATCAGCCACTGGCCTAACCATGAATCCCAAGCATGAACATAGTCCATATTATCCTCACTCATAGCTTTGCCGGCAGCGAGCGACAGGCCATTGAGCTGGCCAACCTGCAAGCCGAAGAACACGATGTCAGCCTGATTCTTCATCGCCGCGCCACTGAGCCACGCACTGACGCCCTGTTACACCGGGTCAGTGACAAGGTGACGGTTTTCACCGTCGGAGGCTGGGCACCACTGGCCATCTGGAGGGCGCGCCGCCTGCTGCGCAAGCTCCGGCCCCAGGTGGCACACGCCCACCTCAGTCACGCCTGTCGGGTATTGCACTCCTTGCGTGGGCTGTGTCTGCGGGTGGCAAGCCTGCATATCCACTACAAGCCTCAGCAACATGCGCAACTCGATGCCCTCATTGCCATTGCCCCCTGGCAATTGGAGGCTATTCCCTCGCCTTTGCGCCAACACAGCCGCCACATCGATAACGGCTCGGCCGTCAAAAAGCCGGCCGAAGACGCGCGCATACGGCTGCGTCGGCAATATGGTATCGAGGACAATGCTCTGGTCTTCGGGACCCTCGGCCGTGTGGAAAAAACCAAGGCTCACGAGATATTGGTGGAAGCCTTCCAGCGAGCGGATATCCCAGGCGCCCGGCTGGTCATTGTCGGGCAAGGCAAACAGTGGCAAAGCATTCGCACTCAAGCCGACGGGCGCGTTATCATGCCGGGTTTCAGTGATAAACCGGAGGACTGGCTGGCCTGCTTCGATGTCTTTGTCAGCGCTGCCCGCTCCGAGCCTTTCGGGCTGGTTTTTCTGGAGGCCATGCACGCTCACCTGCCCATTGTCGCCACTGCCACACAGGGCGCACGCTACCTGGAGGACATGATTACCCGGCCCCTGGTGGAGATTGACAATGCCGAGGCGCTGGCCAAGGCCCTGAAATCAATGGTCGCTGAGCCGACTGTTCCAGACTACGACATGTCCCGATTTTCTCCCGCTGAGAAAACGGCCGAAGTCCTTGCGTTTTATCGCGAGCAACTGGCGCAACTGTCCTGACCCTTAGATTGTTTAGCGCCTAGGGATTTAACGCCTGGCCAGCAGGGTTGCGCACCAGCCATAGGTACGCAAATTATAGCGAAAGTTATTCCAGATAAATTGCAGCCGCAAGCGATAAAACAATGGACGATCGATATGCTTGTTATCTTTGCCGGAGATATTACTGACAAACGTAAAGGCGGGGCGAAAAGCCAGCGGCTGCAGGCCCAGGGCCTTGAAACCCAACTGCCAGGTGTACTGCATGGAGACGTCCACCGGTCGCGCGAAGGGACACTCTTTCTCCAGTAGCAAGCGAGCCCCGTCGCGACTCACCGCCTGAGCCACCGCCGAGATAGGATTCTTTTTATAATGTACCAGATCAAAATGGCCGAGCGGCTGGCGACGTATCACCGCCTGCTGATTATTGGGCATCGCCAGTTTAAGCAGATGCCAGGGCTGATCCAGGGTTTCGATGGTTCGCAATAGCCTCGGCAGATCTTCCAACACCACAAAATCGTCTTCCAGTACCAGCGCGAAATCCAGGTCTTCTTCCAGTATTTTTTGCCAACAGCGAATATGACTGATAAAACCGCCCTTCTCGCCGGGCTTTAAACGCTTGTGATAGAGACGGCGGTTCAGTGATTCACTGTAATAACGGTTTATTTCAGGGTCGGGCAGAGCGTAGCCGTCGGTAGCCGAGACTCGCTCTACGGGAAGATCGGACCAGGGCGCCAACTGCTCCTGCACATGTTGCCAGCGCTCGCGCGACCGGTCGAGATTAATGATGAAAATTTTATATTTCATTAACGCCAGGCATCCGCCACCCACTGTACCGGCAGTACCCGCCGATACCATTTGCCACTGCGCCCGGCGATGGCATCGGGCGGATTGGGTTTACCGTGGAATGCCACAATCCTGGCTCCCGGCGGGAGTTTGGCTGGCGTAAACCAGCTTTTTAATCCCTTGGGCAAGCAGTGACGCTTAAAACTCACGCACCAATCTTGCGGCCAGTATTGCAGCTTGCCCTGACGGGCAAGATAGCCGGTGACATATTCCTGCTCGTTGCGCACCTGACGCAAAACCTTGTCGCGGTTATGTTTGAGATTATCAATGAGATCCGGGTGAGCGCCGGCCGTAAAGCGATAGACCGAGGTATTGCCCGTTTCGTCGTGCTTGTCCCATTCCTTGATAACCCGAAAATCACCTTCCACATCGAAAAAACAGTCAATACTGTCGACGATAACCACATCCAGATCAATAAATAAGGTAGGACCTGTGAGGTCATAGAGGGGGTCAGCAAAGCTGGTCACCTTGAGCCAACCGTGACCAAAACACCAGGGCTTGCGCTCATCGAAGTCGGCAAAGCCCACCATCGGGATGGATTTGACCTCGATATTGCTGTCAATCCCACTGGCATCGTCGGTCAGGCACACAAAGCGAAAGGGACGGGAGAGATGCCGGCTGACCATGGCGTGCAGCTTGTTGACATAATCGGGGCCGTATTTCTTTCCCCATTTGATACACAGTACATTGACCGTTTGCATAAGCAGAAATCCAAGAAACGGGACAGCCACAAGCGCCATCCCGGAGTCCAGTGTATTAAATTGTACCGGCAGCGGCCGAAAGGTCAGCGCACCGGGGCCAACCAATCGGAATGATCCGCCAGCCTGCCCTTAACCGCATCGAAGTAAAGGTTCTGCAGACGGGTGGTCAGGGGACCGCGCTGGCCCTCGCCAATCCGCCGACCATCCAACTCGCGAATAGGCAAGACTTCGGCAGCAGTACCAGTGAAGAATGCCTCGTCTGCCACATAGACTTCATCGCGGGTAATACGTTTCTCCCGCACCTCGTAGCCGCAATCGGCGGCCAACTGGAAGATAGTTTTGCGGGTAATACCGTCCAGACAGGAAGTTAACTCGGGCGTGTAGAGCACCCCGTCGCGGACGATAAAAATATTCTCGCCACTGCCCTCGGCTACATAGCCCTCATTGTCCAGCAACAGGGCTTCCTCGCAACCGCTGTCGAGCGCCTCGCGCAACGCCAGCATGGAGTTGATATAATGGCCGTTAGCCTTGGCCTTGCACATGGAGATATTCACATGGTGGCGGGTATAGCTGGAGGTACGCACTTTGATCCCCATATCCCGCGCCTCGGGCGACATATAGGAGGGCCAGTGCCAGGCCGCCACCATCACGTGTACCTGCAAACCTTCCGCCCGCAATCCCATGGCCTCGGAGCCATAAAACGCCATGGGACGCAGATAACTCTCGTGCAGATTATTTTCCCTCACCACCAGCTTTTGCGCCTCGTTGAGCTGCTCTTTGCTGTAGGGCAGCGGCATACGCATGATGTGAGCAGAGCGGAACAGGCGGTCGGTATGTTCCTGCAAGCGGAAAATACAGGTGCCGCGATCGGCACTCTCATAGGCGCGTACGCCTTCGAACACGCCCATACCGTAGTGCAATGTGTGGGTGAGTACATGGACCCGGGCATCGCGCCAGGGGATCAGTTCGCCATCCAGCCAGATAACGCCGTCGCGATCGGCAAACGACATAGCCAACTCCTACCAATAGTCAATAATATTCAGGGAATGGATAATGAGCCTTAACCTTCCGGTTGCAGCAAACGCTGCCACAGCGCCCTGACCTGCCGGCGCTCCTCGACAAAGACATCATCACCTTGCAATACCGCCTCCTGATGCTGTAGCGCGAGGCGATGTCCTGTGGACCGGTAAGCCTTGTAGGCTTCAATCAGTTGGGCCACTTCAACGGCGCCCAAGAGGCCAGCCTGTTCCAGAGTTTCGAGTATGCGAATGTTGTCCGTATACCGCGTGAGGGTGGGCGCTTTGTGGGCCCACGCCAAAACCGCATATTGAACCATAAATTCAATATCGACGATACCTCCGGCATCCTGCTTAAGGTGAAATAGTGTGTGGTCGCCTGCTTTCGAGCCCAGATGAGTGCGCATTTTCTCACGCATGGCCACCACTTCACGTCGCAGCTCGGGTAGTTCACGCTCGCACTCCAGTACCAGCCGTCGCACTTCGCCGAAGCGCTCCGCCAGATCCTGGTCGCCCGCCACTGCCCGGGCACGCACCAGGGCCTGATGCTCCCAGGTCCAGGCCTCACCCCGTTGATATTTTTCAAAAGCCGCCAGAGACGTGACCAACATCCCCGAATTACCCGAGGGACGCAGACGCATATCCACCTCATACAGTTTACCCGACGGCGTCTGAGTACCCAGAATATGAATCATGCGTTGCCCCAGGCGGGTATAGAAAGTCAGATTGTCTACCTCGCGCTCGCCGCTGGTACTGCCATTGCTGTCCGTATCGTGAATAAAAACCAGGTCCAGGTCCGAGCCGTGTCCCAACTCAATACCACCGAGCTTGCCGTAACCCACCACGATCAGGCGCGGACTGGTTTCGCGTTTGCCTTCGCGGTCGCGCGGGTAGCCGTGGCGGGCTACCATATTCTCCCAGGCAAGCAACAACACATGTGCAAGGATGACTTCCGCCAGATCGGTGAGATAGTCGCTCACTTTCATCAACGGTAATGAATCGGTCACCTCACTGGCCGCCACGCGCAGGGCGTGAGCGGAGCGGAAGTAGCGCAAGGCCTCCATATGCCCTTCCAGATCATCCCAGGGCAGGCGCAACACCTCCCGACGCATTTCATCCGCCAGCGCGTCCTTATCGGGCGGCGCGTAAAGGCTCTCGGGTGTCAGCAATTCATCCAGCAGAATGGGGTGTTCCACCAATTGGTCGGCAATCCAGGGGCTGGCGGCACTCAGACGAATCAGCTGGATTAGCGCCGTGGGGTTTTCCACCAGCAACACCAGATAGGCACTGCGCCGCACCACCGCCTGTATAAAGGGCAACAGGCGGGTCAAGACCTCGGCAAAAGGCAGCTCATTTTCCTCGGCCAGCAGGTACAGCAGCCGCGGCATAAAGGCATCCAACCGCGAGCGACTGGAAGCCTGCATGGCCAACACCGGTCGCGAGGCTTGCAGTTCACGCAATTGCGCTACCACCCGCTCGCCAGACGTAATGTGCTTTTCCGCCAGAATATCCAGCGCCCGCTGCTCAGCGGTCTCCTCCTCCCACAATTCCTGCCAGTCACCCAGCGCCACATCCTGAAGTTTACTGTCGCTGTCGGGATCGGCTATCACGCTCTGGAACTCGGCATTGACACGCTCTCGGTGCTGTTCAAGCGCAGTGTAAAAATCATCCCACTGCGGGTAACCCATCACCCAGGCCAAACGCTGCTGACCCTCGCTATCCTGCGGCAGGGCCTGAGTCTGTCGATCGGCGTAGCCCTGAATGGCGTGCTCAGTATTGCGCAGGAAGACATAAGCCTGCTGCAGTGCTTCGGTGGTACTGGCGGGCAGATAGCCCTCACTGGCGAGCCGGGGCAGTAAACGGCACACCTGGCGCTCGCGCAGGGCCAGATCACGACCGCCGCGAATCAACTGAAACATCTGCACCACGAACTCCACCTCGCGGATACCCCCGATGCCCAGCTTCACATCCAGATCCATACCCTTGCGCTGCACCTGGCGGTTGATCAGGCCTTTCATTTCGCGCAGCGATTCGATCACACTGAAGTCCACATACTGGCGATAGGTAAATGGTGCCAGCAACTGCATCAACTCGTCGGCAGCGGCGGCGCCCTCTCCGCACCAGGCCACCGGCCGCGCCTTGATCATGGCATAGCGCTCCCAGTCCCTGCCCTGACTCTGGTAATAGTTTTCCAGCGCATCGAAATTCTGCACCAGCGCGCCGCTGGCGCCGTGGGGGCGCAGGCGCATATCCACCCGAAACACAAAACCATCGGCCGTCTGTGTATCCAGGCTTTTAATCAGCTTCTGGCCCAGACGCACAAAAAACTCCTGATTGGTGAGATTTTTGTCGCCATCGGTTTCACCCGCCTCGGGAAAGGCGAAGATCAAGTCGATATCCGAGGACAAATTGAGCTCTCCCGCCCCCAGCTTGCCCATGCCCAATACCAGCAGGGGCTGCTCCCGCCCCGAATACTGGCCAAGGGGTCGCCCATAGCGCTGTACCAGAGCACGGTAGTGCCACTCCAGGGTGGCGCCTATAAGAGTATCGGCCAGTGCCGAGAGCTCGGCAGTGGTCTCTTGCATACTGGCGGCGCGGGTAAAATCCCGCCAGATCAGCCGCACCATGGCGCGGTTGCGCCTCTCGCGCAGCTGCCGATCCAATTCGGTATCGCTGTCACACGCGAGCAGCTCCTCGCGCAGGGCCGTCAGCTGAGCCCCGCTCTGGGCCGCCGAGAGTTCACCGCTTTCAATCAACTGCACCAGCAAATCGGGGCGAGTGACGCAGGTTTTAGCCACAAACTCGCTACTGGCCAGCATATAATCAAGTGTGCCCGACAGGCCCTCATCCCCTTGTAGCAACTGCTCCAGTGATGGATGGCCACGGCGAGCCAGCGCCTCCACCAGCAGGGGACGATAGTGATCCGCCCGCGCCTGCAACGCCGCGGGCAAGTCAGTGGTCTTCATAATTGATCCTTCTGTGACTACATCTCGTTGCGCTCGCGCGGCGGGGCCACCCGCAGCACTTCCTCAATGGTGGTCAATCCCGCCGCCACCTTCTGGGCGCCCGACAACCGCAGGGTACGCATTCCCTCACGCATGGCCTGCTTGCGCAGGGCCTGCAGGTCACAGTCGGGCTTGATCAGGTTTTTGATGGAATCGGTGAGCGGCAGAATTTCAAAGATTCCTTGCCGTCCCAGGTATCCGGTATTGCGGCAATCGAGACATCCCACCGGCCGGTAGACCTTGTCCGGCAGGGTGACTTTCCAAGGGCTGACCAGCGCATCCCAGTCCGCCTTCTTGAGACTGCCCTCTTCCTTGCAGTGGGGACAGAGCGTGCGCACCAGCCGCTGGGCCATGACCCCAAGCAAGGTGGCGCCAATCAAATAGGCGGGCACACCCAAGTCCAGCAGACGGGCGATAGTGGCCGGAGCATCATTGGTGTGCAGTGTGGAGAGCACCAGGTGACCGGTCAGTGCCGCCTGTACGGCCATCTGTGCCGTTTCCAGATCGCGCATCTCACCCACCATAATAATATCCGGGTCCTGCCGCATCAGTGTGCGGATACCGGCGGCGAAATCCAGGCCAATCTTGTGGTGAACCTGGGTCTGGTTAAAACTCTCTTCTACCATCTCAATGGGGTCTTCAATAGTACTGACGTTCACCTCGGCCGTGGACAGGGTTCGCAACGATGAGTAAAGCGTGGTGGTCTTGCCCGAACCCGTGGGGCCGGTCACCAGTACAATGCCGTTGGGCCGGCTCAGCATGCCATCCCAGCGAGCGTAGTCATCGCCCACCAGCCCCAGGTCGTGGAAACTGCGCAAGAGCACATCCGGGTCGAAAATACGCATGACCAGTTTTTCGCCAAAGGCGGTGGGCAGTGTGGAAAGCCGCAGCTCCACCTCACTGTCGTCGCTGCGCCGGGTCTTGATGCGCCCATCCTGGGGTTTGCGCTTCTCGGCGATATTCATGCGCCCCAGCACCTTGAAGCGACTGACCACCGCCATGGAGACGGAAGCCGGGAATTCATAGACGTTGTGTAGTACGCCATCGATGCGAAAACGTACCCGGCCCACCTCGCGGCGAGGCTCGATATGGATATCGCTGGCGCGCTGGTCATAGGCATACTGCAGCAGCCAGTCGACAATATTGACCACATGCTTGTCGTCGGCATCGGGGTCGCCCAGCGTACCCAGTTCCACCAGTTGCTCGAAATTGGTGACCACCGCGCTCACGGGACCACCACTGGCGCCCGAGACCGAACGGGCCAGGGTATAGAATTCAATGCTATAGCGGGTAATATCTGCAGGGTCGGCAAATACGCGCCGCACCCGTTTTTGCGCCACATGTTCCACTTGCGGCTCCCACCCACTGACAAAGGGCTGGGCACAGGCAATCACCACTTCGTCAGCGGTGACTTCCACGCAGAGAATACTGTGGCGCTTGGCAAACCCATAGGAAATCACCGAGGTGACACGCGGCACGTCAATTTTGAGCGGATCGATGTGCACCACGGGCAAGCCAGCCTTTTGCGCCAGCCAATCAGTGAGCACCTCGGCAGTGAGGGTTTTACCCGGGCGCGCCCGGTCATCCAGATTCTGGGTGGCAATATAGGCCAAGGGGTGCATGGCGGTCTGCTGGCGGGTGCGGGTGGCGCCCAGCACCAGATTGGCATCCTCCTGACTCAGACGCCCGTCGCGCACCAGATCCTGCAGCAATGACCGCAAATCCAGTACTCTGTCTGTGGTGGCCTGCGCCATAACTCACCTCTCTGTGGTTCCATTGCCCCGATTGTAGCCCGCTGGAGGCTGCGCCGTCACGGCCTCACCTTCCGGGGTCGTCACCAATTTGTCACAAATGGGTGACCTGAGCGCACAATATTTTTATACTGCGCCCTCATTCAGCAAACGGGACGGTGATCTATGGCAATTGGCAACCCCTTTTCCAATCTGTTTGGCCACTCCCCCATCAAGCCCATGCAAGAGCATATGGCGGTGGCCGTGAAGGCGGCCGAAAAGCTGGTGGACTTCTTCGAAGCGGTGATCGCCGACGACTGGGAGGCCGCCGAGGCCATTCAGCGGCGTATTACCGACTTCGAACACGAAGCCGATGCCCTCAAGAAGCAGCTGCGACTGCAGCTCCCCAAAAGCCTGTTTCTACCCGTCCCCCGCACCGACCTGCTGGAGCTGCTGGGCACCCAGGACCGTATCGCCAACCGCGCCAAAGACATCGCCGGCATTATGCTGGGACGCAAAATGATGATCCCCGCCCCGCTGCACGAGCAGGTATTGGCCTTTGTGCAATCCGCGGTACAGACTTCCGACCAGGCCTTGACCGCCATCAATGAGCTGGACGAACTCTTGGAAACCGGCTTTAGCGGACGCGAATTGACGCTGGTGGAAAATATGATTGAGAAGCTCGACCAGTACGAGCGCAACAACGATCAACTGGAAGTCGCCATTCGCGCGGCGCTGTTCCACCTGGAAGCAGACCTGCCGCCTGTGGATGTGATGTTTCTCTACCGGGTCATCGACTGGATCGGGGATTTGGCTAACCGCGCCCAGTCGGTGGGCAGCCGCCTGCAACTGCTGCTGGCCCGCTGAGTAGCCGTCAGACCCTAATAAGAACCTGAATCGGGAAGTCTAGCACTATGCAAATTATCGCAGAATACGGCCATATCATGCTGATTCTCGCCTGTTGCTTCGGCCTGTTTATGGCGTGGGGCGTGGGTGCCAACGACGTGGCCAATGCCATGGGCACCTCGGTGGGGTCCAAAGCACTGACCATCAAGCAGGCGATTGTCATTGCCATGATTTTCGAATTCCTGGGCGCCTATCTGGCGGGTGGCGCCGTCACCGCCACTATTCGCAAAGGGATTGTGGACCCTGCCGTGCTCGGCGGCAGCCCGGAGCTGCTTGTCTACGGTATGCTCGCGGCGCTGCTCGCCGCCGGCACCTGGCTGTTAATTGCCAGTATTCTCGGCTGGCCGGTTTCCACTACCCACTCCATTGTCGGCGCCATAGTCGGCTTTGCCGCCGTGGGTATTTCCGTGGATGCCGTGGCCTGGGGCAAAGTCGCCTCCATTGTGGCCAGTTGGGTGGTCTCACCCCTGTTGGCCGGCACTATCGCCTTCTGGATTTTCAGGTCGGTACAACATCTGATCCTCAATACCGAGGACCCCTTTGCTCAGGCCAAGCGTTATATCCCCTTCTATATGTTCGCCGTCGGTTTTCTGATTAGCATGGTGACTCTGCTCAAAGGTCTAAAGCACGTTACCAAGGGATCGGCACTGGAACTCAATTTTCTGCAAAGCACCCTGGTCTCCGTCGTCATCGGCCTGCTGGTGGCGGGCCTGGGTGTCTATTTTCTCCGCAAAGTCAAACGCAATGAAGCTCACCAGTCGACTCACCGTTTTGCCAGTGTGGAAAAAATGTTTGCGGTACTGATGGTTTTTACCGCCTGCGCCATGGCCTTTGCCCACGGCTCCAATGACGTCGCCAATGCCGTGGGCCCTATGGCGGCGGTGATTAATGTCGTACACACTTCCAGCGTCACCGCCACGTCAGTGATGCCCAGTTGGGTGCTGCTGATTGGCGGACTGGGTATTGTGATCGGTCTCGCCACTTACGGTTTCAAGGTGATGGCCACCATTGGCCGCAAGATCACCGAACTCACCCCCAGCCGTGGTTTTGCCGCCGAAATGTCGGCCGCCGCCACCGTCGTGCTGGCTTCGGGCACCGGCCTACCGGTCTCCACCACCCATACCTTGGTGGGTGCGGTACTGGGCGTGGGGCTGGCCAGAGGTATCGGGGCACTAAATCTGCGGGTGGTGGGCTCCATCTTTATGTCGTGGGTTATCACCCTGCCCGCAGGCGCCGGCCTGGCGATTCTGTTTTTCTTTTTCTTTAAGGGTGTGTTTGGGTAAAGCATCACGATAAACGGGGAACGACAAACAAGGTACGCTGGCAGCGTTCACCGTACTCCGTTTCCCGTTCCCCGTTTCCTGTATTACACTGCGCTTTCATTCACTGGAGCGCCTATGTCCTTCGATATCCGCCGTTATACTGATCATCTCAGCCAGCTGGTGGCCGCGCCATCGGTGAGCTGTGCCATTCCGCGCTGGGACATGAGCAACAAGGCGGTCATCGATCTGCTCGCCAATTGGCTGGAGGATCTGGGGTTCAGCACCCAGGTGATACCGGTAACCGGCCACCCGGGGAAATACAATTTATTGGCCACGCTGGGCGAAGGCGATGGCGGCGGGCTGGTACTTGCCGGGCATAGCGACACTGTGCCCTATGACGAACACTCCTGGCACAGCGATCCGCTACAATTGACCCAGAGAGATGGCAAGCTCTACGGTCTGGGTGCCACCGATATGAAAGGCTTTTTCCCCGCCGTGCTGGAGGCTGTACGTGGCATTAACCCCGCTCGACTCACTCAACCCATCATCGTCCTGGCCACCGCCGACGAGGAAAGCAGTATGAGCGGTGCGCGGGCACTGGTCGCCAGCGGTGCACTCAAGGCCCGTTACGCCGTGGTGGGAGAACCTACCGGGCTTGTGCCCATCAATATGCATAAGGGTATCTTGATGGAAGCCATTCGGGTACGCGGCAAGAGTGGTCACTCGTCAAACCCCGCCCTGGGCAACAATGCCCTGGAGGCGATGCACGAAGTGATTGGAGAGTTGCTGCAGTATCGCCAGCAATTGCAGAGTCGCTTTCGCAACCCCGGTTTTGCTGTGGAGCTGCCCACACTCAATCTCGGTTGTCTTCATGGTGGGGATGGCGCCAACCGCATCTGCGGCGAATGCGAACTGCACTTTGACCTGCGCTCCCTTCCCGGTATGCACAATGACGAGTTGCGCAATAACATTCAGGCGTTATTGACACCCGTTGCCGAAAGGCGGGGTGTCGATATCGTTTTTTCCACCCTGTTCGAAGGCGTGGACCCTTTCTTTCAAGATCAACACTCAGACTTGATTGTCGCCGCCCGGCGATTGAGCGGCCATGAACCCAGGGCGGTGGGATTCGCCACCGAGGCACCCTTTTATACAGACATGGGGCTGCAAACCGTTATACTGGGGCCTGGCTCTATTGATCAGGCGCATCAGAGCAACGAGTTTATCGATCCCTCCCAGATCGATCCGCTGGTAAAGATTCTGCGGGGGTTGATCCAACAGTTTTGTCTGGCAGAGGCAACAGGGGCAAGCGCGTGAGCACAACGAACGATTACGTCAAATGGTTTCGGCACTCCTCGCCCTATATCAACGCCCACCGTGGGCGTACCTTTGTGATTATGTTACCGGGCGAAGCGCTGACACACGCCAATTTCGGCAATATTATCCACGATATTGCCCTGCTCAGCAGTCTGGGGGTACGCTTGGTGCTGGTGCACGGCGCACGCCCACAAATTGACGCCCGTCTGCTACAAAATGGCCACACCAGTGAGTTTCACCATAAGCTGCGTATTACCCATGGGGAGGCTCTCCCCTCGGTGTTGCAAGCGGTGGGGGAAGCCAGAATTACATTGGAAGCCGCACTCTCCACGGGGCTGCCGAACTCCCCCATGCACGGCTCGCGCATCGAAGTGACCGGCGGTAATTTTATCTCCGCCATGCCTCACGGCGTCATCGATGGTATCGACCTGCAACACACCGGCAAGGTACGGCGTGTCAATGTACCTCAATTGGCGCGGGCGCTGGATGCCGGCGCCATCGCCCTGTTATCGCCCCTGGGCTACTCGGCCACGGGGGAAGTGTTCAATCTCGCTTATTCCGATGTGGCCACCTGTGTGGCCACCGCCCTCAAGGCCGATAAATTGTTGGCCTATTGCGACAGTGATGGGGTTAGTGACAGCGAGGGAAAACTGGTGCGCCAGCTGACACTGAGTGAGTGCAAACTCTATTTCGAGGAGCACGGCGAATCCATTCCGGAGCTGCTCACTCAGGCATTGACCAGCTGCTACCTGAGTTGTCTGCAAGGCGTCCAGCGCGCCCAGATTATCAACTACACCACCGATGGCGCACTGCTCACCGAACTGTTTACCCGCGATGGGCTGGGCACCATGGTCTATTCGGGCCACTACGAACAATTGCGCACCGCCGGGCTGGACGATGTGGGCGGTATTCTGGAACTGCTGGCCCCCCTGGAGAACCAGGGTATATTGGTCAGGCGTTCGCGGGAATTGCTGGAAACCGAGATCGATAAGTTTCATGTACTGGAAATCGCCTGTGCAGCCCTCTACCCCTATGGCACTATGGCGGAACTGGCCTGTGTGGCAACCCACCCGGAATACCGCAAGGGCGGCCGGGCGGCCATGCTTCTGCAACAGATGGAGAAGCTGGCAAGGCAGCAGGGTATTCGACAATTGTTTGTACTCACCACCCAGACCGCACACTGGTTTATTGAACAGGGCTTTGCGCCCGGCAATCTCGGCGACCTGCCCGTGGAGCGTCAGCAACTGTACAACTACCAGCGCAATTCCAAGATTTTTGTCAAAAACCTCTAAAGAACGAGGAACGAGGAACGGGGAACGGGGAACGGGGAACGGGGAACGGGGAACGGGGAACGGGGAACG
>CBFGUT010000053.1:0-14266 GCA_965652265.1 uncultured Cellvibrionaceae bacterium
GCTGCTCGAGGTCAACGGCATTGGCGAGGCCACCCTGGCGCAGAATAGAGACCGGATTTCACTTGAGTAGTTGAATGTCAGACAAGGGATTGTCAGGACCGCCGGTGCCAGTGGGCGGATGCGGCAGGGAAGTCGCCGGGCAGGCGCTCAGGGATGGAGCGACGGATAACAGGATGTTGCCCGCATCACGGTAGGGAAGGCCACTCGTCACTGGCACATGCCGACAGTTGCGCAGGAGGCGCGGCTGTCGGCATTCTTTTTATTACTGCGTTTGTCACGGTTTTTTGTTTTAATGGCGCCTCGTAGCAAGTCAATCGCGAGGTGTGCATGACTATATCCACTCCCCCACATTTGGTGGTGGCCATGGATTTTGCCAGTGCTGACGAATGCCTGGATATGGCGCGTCGCCTTTCCCCACGGTTATGCCGCCTGAAAGTGGGTAAAGAGCTTTTTACCACCGCTGGCCCCGCCTTGGTGGAGCGCTTGATAGCGCAGGGCTTTGATGTCTTCCTGGATCTCAAATTTCACGATATTCCCCATACTACCGCTCAGGCGGTCAAGGCAGCCGCGCAGCTCGGCGTGTGGATGGTCAATGTGCACGCCAGTGGTGGTCTGCGTATGATGTCGGCGGCGCGCGAAATTCTTGAACCTTTGCCCCAGCCGCCGCTACTGATTGCGGTTACCGTACTGACCAGCCTGGAGGCCGAGGATCTGGTCGCCGTGGGTGTGACCCGCCCCATGGAGCAGCAAGTACTCGACCTGGCGACATTGGCGCGTCAGGCAGGTCTAGATGGGGTGGTCTGTTCGGCGCGGGAAGCCCGGCAACTCAAGCGAGTCTGTGGTGCGGATTTCCTTCTGGTTACGCCAGGTATTCGTCCACCCGGGAGTGACAGTGATGATCAGCGTCGGATTGTCACGCCGGGCCAGGCGCGGCGTGACGGCAGTGATTATCTGGTGGTAGGGCGTCCGGTTACCCGCGCCGCCGATCCCCTGTCGGTCTGTGAAAGTATTCTGCACAGTATTGATGGCATCGGCTGGGAGGGCTAAATGAACGAGAACGAGGTTGTGATTGTTACCGTGGATGGCCCCAGCGGGGCGGGAAAGGGCACCTTGTGCCGACTGCTGGCTGAGTCACTGGGGTTCCATTTGCTCGACAGCGGCGCACTCTACCGTCTGGTGGCCCTGGCGGTCGAAAAAAGAGGCCTTCCCCTGACAGAGAAAGAGGCGATTGTTGAGCTGACCCGGCAGCTGGATGTGGTGTTCAGTATTCGCGATGAGGCTCTCTGCATCCAGCTTGAGGGCGAGGATGTTACGGCGGCAATTCGCACTGAATCCATCAGCAAACTGGCCTCGGAGGTGGCGGCCATGCCGCCGGTGCGCGAGGCGCTGCTGGAACGCCAGCGCGACTTTGCCCAGCCCCCGGGCCTGGTGGCCGATGGCCGCGATATGGGGACCACGGTATTTCCCGGCGCCCAATACAAGATTTTCCTCACCGCCAGTGCCGAGGCGCGAGCAGAGCGGCGTTATCTGCAACTACAGCAGGCGGGCGTACAGGTGGATAAACAAACCTTGATAGAGGATATTCGCGAGCGCGACTTTCGCGACCAGTCGCGCTCCGTATCTCCTCTGAAACCGGCTCCGGACGCGCATATTATCGATAGTACACTGCTGACGATCTCCGAAGTCTTGTCGCGGATGTTAGGGTTAATTACGCCACCCGAGAGCGAGAAAAAGCCGTAATTCACCATTCTGGTGCGATAACTGCATCCGTTAACCCGGTCATCTTCGTGTTCAGGATGCCGGTGTATGATACTGGGGCAGAGCGCCCTAAATGGGTACAAAACCGTTTATTGATGACAGCTGCCGGTGCACGGCAGCGCCAGCGTGTAAGGAAGATGTATGAATCTCACATGTTTCAAGGCCTATGATATTCGCGGCAAGTTGGGCGAGGAGCTCAACGAGGATATTGTCTACCGGATTGGGCGGGCCTACGGCCAGTTTCTGCGGCCTCAGACCGTGGTTGTGGGTGGCGATGTGCGTCTCACCAGTGAGGCTCTCAAGCTGGCCGTGAGCAATGGCTTGCGCGATGAGGGTGTCAATGTCATAGATATCGGTATGTGTGGGACTGAGGAAGTGTATTTTGCCACCAGCCACCTGGAGGCCTCCGGGGGTATCGAAATCACTGCCAGTCACAACCCCATTGATTACAATGGCATGAAACCCGTGCGCGAAAACTCCAAACCCATTAGCGGTGATACCGGTCTGCTGGATATCAAGCGCCTTGCGGAAACCGCGGATTTCGGGCCCGTTCCTGCAGAGCCTCAGCGGGGCTCTTATGAAAAGCGGGATATTCTGCCAGCTTACATCGAGCACTTGCTGGGCTATATCGATGTCAGCCAGTTAAAGCCGCTCAAGGTAGTGGTGAATGCCGGCAATGGCGCGGCGGGGCATGTTATCGATGCGATAGAAAGTCACCTGCCATTTCAGTTTATCAAGGTTCATCACGAACCGGATGGCAACTTCCCCAACGGTATACCCAATCCGCTGTTGCCGGAAAATCGCGCAGCAACAGCGGATAGAGTGGTGGCGGAAGGGGCGGACCTGGGCATCGCCTGGGATGGTGATTTTGACCGCTGCTTTTTCTTTGACGAGACCGGCGCTTTTATTGAGGGCTACTATGTGGTGGGTCTGCTCGCCGAGGCCTTCCTCACCAAGGAGCGGGGTGGTCGCGTGGTGCACGACCCGCGGCTGATCTGGAATACGATTGATATTGCCGAGCGCTGTGGCGGTGAAGCCATACAATCCAAAACCGGCCACGCCTTCATCAAGGAGCGGATGCGCAAGGAAGATGCCATCTACGGTGGTGAGATGAGTGCACACCATTATTTTCGCGACTTTTTCTATTGCGACAGTGGCATGATTCCCTGGCTGTTGGTCACCGAGTTAATGTGCCGGAAAAATGCGACGCTGTCCTCCATGATGACCGAGTGCATCGGGCGCTTTCCGTCCCCCGGCGAGATCAATCGAGAAGTCGCCGACGCCGCTGCCGCGATTGAGCAGGTGCGCGCGCATTTTGCAGGCCAGGCGCTGGCAATTGATGACACCGATGGTGTAAGTATGACTTTTGACCAGTGGCGTTTTAACCTGCGCATGTCCAACACTGAGCCGGTGGTGCGACTGAATGTGGAAAGTCGCGGCGACCGCGCGCTCATGGAGGACAAAACGGCGGAGATTCTGGCGATCCTGGATGCCTGCTGACACCCTTGTTCAATTTGACCTTAGGAGTTGAGGATGCGAGTCAAGAAAGCTGTTATTCCCGTGGCCGGCCTGGGTACCCGGATGTTGCCCGCCACCAAGGCCATTCCCAAGGAGATGCTGCCGGTAGTGGATAAACCTCTGATTCAGTATGTGGTGGATGAGGCCGCTGCCGCCGGGATCAAAGAGATCGTTCTGGTGACCCACGCCTCCAAAAATTCCATTGAAAACCATTTTGACACCAGTTTCGAACTCGAGGCGCAATTGGAGGCGCGTCTGAAACGTTCCTTGCTGGAAGAGGTGCGATCCATTACCCCCCGCGGTCTGACGGTGATTTCGGTGCGCCAGGCTGAAGCCAAGGGACTGGGTCACGCTATACTCTGTGCCCGTCCGGTCATTGGCGACAACCCCTTCGCGGTACTCTTGCCGGACGTACTGGTGGACAACCATGACTGTAACCCCCGGCGCGACAATCTGGCCGGAATGGTGCGTCGGTTTGACGAAACCGGCCATAGCCAGATCCTGGTGGAAGGGGTTCCCTGGGAGCGCGTTCATAAATATGGGGTGGTGGATTGTGAGGGACGGGATATAGGCCCAGGCAACACCCAACCCGTCAAGGCCATGGTGGAAAAGCCTGCCCAGGAGGAAGCCCCTTCCAATATGTCCATTGTGGGACGCTATGTACTCTCTAAAGCCACCTGGGATTTGCTGGAGCGCACTCAGCCCGGTGCCGGCGGGGAAATACAGCTAACCGACGCCCTCGACCAGTTGCTCACCCAGGAAACCGTGGAAGCCTATGAATTGGTGGGGCGCAGCCACGACTGTGGCAGCAAGACCGGCTATGTACTCGCCAACGTTATATATGGCGCCAGGCACGGTGAGGTGGGATCGGCTGTACGCGAGCATATCAAGACCCATATGTGCCCCCCCGAGTAGGCCTGAATTGGCAAAAAGGTTTTACTTGCCAAAGGCTTGCGCTTCTGCTAGCCTGCCCCACCTGCTGCCAGCTGTACCCTGAAAAGGCTGCGGTGGCAGTGGGATGTGGGGTGTTCGTGGGCCAGTTTTTATCGATATTCCCGCATTTCTATTAACCGACCCGTATGACTGGCAATACGGAGCTGTATGGTGGTGCGCCCCATACATCATTCTATAGGATCATTTGTGAGCATGAGCGAAAGTTTTGCTGAGTTATTTGAAGAGAGCCTGAAGACCGTCGATATGGTGCCGGGCACCATTGTCACTGGTGTCGTTATCGACATCGACAAAGATTGGGTAACGGTGCATGCCGGCCTGAAGTCCGAAGGTGTTATCCCCGCCAACCAGTTTTACAACGAAAACGGTGAGTTGGCGCTGGAAGTGGGCGACGAAGTACAGGTCGCGCTGGAAACCGTGGAAGATGGTTTTGGTGAAACGCGTCTGTCGCGCGAAAAAGCCAAGCGCGCCGAGGCCTGGAAAGTGCTTGAGGCCGCCCACTCAGCTGATGAGGTGGTAAAAGGCGTTATTAACGGCAAGGTCAAGGGCGGTTTTACCGTAGACGTTGCCGGCATCCGGGCGTTCCTCCCGGGGTCTCTGGTGGATGTTCGCCCTGTGCGTGAAACAGCCCACCTGGAAGGCAAGGAGCTGGAATTCAAGGTTATTAAACTGGACCAGAAGCGCAATAATGTCGTGGTTTCCCGCCGTGCCGTACTGGAGCAAGCCAACTCCGCCGAGCGCGAAGAGCTGCTGGCCACGCTGCAGGAAGGTATGGCTGTTAAAGGTATCGTTAAGAACCTGACCGATTACGGTGCTTTCGTAGACCTGGGCGGCGTCGACGGCCTGCTGCACATTACCGATATGGCCTGGAAGCGCATCAAGCATCCGAGCGAAATCGTCAATGTGGGCGATGAGATTGATGTCAAGGTGCTCAAGTTTGACCGCGAGCGCAACCGTGTATCCCTGGGGCTGAAACAACTGGGTGAAGATCCCTGGCTGCAAATTACCGGTCGCTATCCCGAAGGCGCGCGCGTCAAGGCGATTGTTACCAACCTTACCGACTACGGTTGTTTCGCCGAGTTGGAAGAGGGTGTGGAAGGTCTGGTTCACGTGTCCGAAATGGACTGGACCAACAAGAATATTCATCCCTCCAAGGTGGTCAATCTGGGCGACGAGATCGAAGTGATGATTCTCGATATCGACGAAGAGCGTCGTCGTATTTCCTTGGGTATGAAACAGTGCCAGGAAAATCCCTGGGACGCATTTGCCCGCACCTGTGCCAAAGGTGAAAAGATTACCGGCAAGATCAAGTCAATTACCGACTTTGGTATCTTTATCGGCCTGGAAGGTGGAATCGACGGCCTGGTGCACCTCTCTGATATTTCCTGGCATGAAGCCGGTGAAGAGGCTGTGCGCAAGTACAAGAAAGGCGATGAGATTGAGACCGTCGTGCTGGCCATTGACCCCGAGCGCGAGCGTATTTCGCTGGGTATCAAGCAGCTCGAGGCCGATCCATTCTCCGAGTATGTGGCTGAAAACGACAAGGGCGCCATCGTTAAGGGTGTCGTCAAGGAAGTAGAAGCCAAGGCTGCCGTGGTGACTCTGGCGGAAGACGTGGAAGCTGTACTTAAAGCCTCCGAGTTGTCTCGCGAGAAAGTGGAGGATGCGCGCAATGTACTCAAGGAAGGTGATGAAGTCGAAGCCCGTATTATCGGTGTAGACCGCAAAAACCGCAGCATCAGCCTGTCAGTGAAGGCAAAAGACGAAGCCGATGAGAAAGCTGCCATTAAGGAGCATTCCAGTAAGCAGGCCGAACAGGCCCAGCCGGCCACCCTCGGCGATCTGATCAAGGCCCAGATGGAAGCCAAAGACTGATAGTCGTTGACCAAACGTCTGAAAAAGCCGGTGGAAACACCGGCTTTTTTTTGGTTTAAGCTTTAAGATCAATAGCTTACGGCACTTTAACTGTTGCGTGGCGCGGTCTGACGTTATAAGCTTATGGTGCCCCTAGGCGAATTGGCCCCAAAGCTGATTGCGGTTGCCTGTAAAAAACGTACAACGAGGCCAGGCTATGACGAAATCGGAATTGATAGAATATATCGCTGACAAACAGGATCATCTGCCGGTAAGGGATGTGGAACTGGCGGTCAAGCTGTTGCTTGACCATATGTCCGAAATGTTGTCGGAGGGGGAGCGTATCGAGATCCGGGGCTTTGGCAGTTTTTCACTCCATTACCGGGCGCCGCGGATGGGACGCAACCCCAAAACCGGCGAGCCTGTGCGGCTTGAGGGCAAATATGTTCCCCACTTCAAACCTGGCAAGGAAATGCGGGACAGAGTTAATGAAAGTATCCAATCCTCCTGATAACCTCCGTCATTATCGCTCAGGTGATTTTTTATGAGGCGTATACTGCGCTGGTGTTATGTGGCTGTCCTGCTAGTCGCTTTGCTGTTCGGCTTCCTTTTTGCACTGGAAAATGCCGAGCCGGTACGAGTGGTTTTACTGGGTATCGAACTGCCTGAAGGGCGTCTTGGGATCTGGCTGCTTTTCACCCTGGGGGTCGGTATCGTGGTAGGCTTTATTGCCAGCGTACTCCCCTCTTGGTCCCAAAGTCACCGACTGTCTCTACTGAAACGCCGTAATCAAGAACTGGAACGGGAAGTACAGCTGCTAAGAAGCCAGAGCCTCAGGGATTAGGCTGACCATGTTCGAATATGTGTTTTTAGCGGCTATCGTCATTGCGCTGATTGCCGGCTTCATGCTGGGACGAAAAAGTGTGAAAGCTTCGTACCGCGGGCGCAGTGTCTCGCCCGATCAATACCTCAATTACTATAAGGGCCTCAGTTATCTATTTAATGAGCAGCCCGATAGTGCGATTGATGCCTTTATCAATAGCTTGGATGTGACACCTGATACTCTGGAAACCCATTTGGCGCTGGGAAATATGTTGCGCCGGCGGGGTGAAGTCACCAAGGCAATTAAGATACACCAAAATCTGCTCGCTCGACCCAGTTTGTCGCCACTACAGTTGCAAGAGGCACAACTGGAATTGGCACGGGATTACATGAAATCGGGTTTGCTGGATCGGGCTGAATCTCTGCTATTGGAGCTGGTTAAAATATCCTCCCAATATCGGTCTCGTGCTCTGGAGTATTTGATAGAAGTCTATCAGGACGAAAAAGAATGGAGTAATGCCATAAAGATGGCCGAACAGCTCAACACCAAGCGCTATCAGGCTAAGAATGGCTCCACACTCAGCGAAGTTCTGGCGCATTTTGCCTGTGAACAAGCGTGCCTGGATATGGAGTCCAGACAGTTCAGTAGCGCTCGCCAGCATTTGGCCTCTGCTTTACAGTACGATAAGAATTCCGTGCGGGCCAGCCTGTTGTTTGCACAGTTGGAATTTAATTTGGGGCGCTTTCGAGAAGCACTTAAATATTTGCATAAAATACCCCAGCAAGATGCCGAGTTACTAACAGAAGCGCTTGATCTGATTTGCGATTGCTATGATAAGTTGTCAGATCAACATCGGCTACTGGATTATTTGCTTGAATTGCTGCGATTATATCCAAGTCATTCCCTGACGCTTAAAATTGCAGAGCGTCTACGATGGCAGGAGGGCGATGTACCCGCTGCGGATTTTATATCCTCTCAACTGAAGCAGCGACCCGGTATTCGTACGCTCAACCGTTTAATTGAACTCTATTTGCCCAATTCTGAGGGCCAGGCCCGTGAAAATCTACATTTGCTCAAGCAATTAGTGGATAGAGTTGTGGCCGAAAAGCCGGGCTATTGTTGCAATAGTTGTGGCTTCACGGGGAATACCTTGCACTGGTTGTGCCCAGGTTGTAAAACCTGGGGTAGTGTTAGGCCAATTCGAGGTGTTGCCGGGGAATAATTTTAGACTGTCATTTATTTGTCATGTTCACCTGTTTTACTCAGGCCAAGTGGTAAAAGTCACGTGGCCATCATCAGGGGGAACATGTGAAAGTTACAGTCTATGGCGTGGGTTATGTGGGCCTGGTACAAGCCGCTGTCTTGGCTCAGGTGGGGCACAATGTGCTCTGTGTAGATATTGATGAGGATAAAATTGCTGCTCTAAAGCGCTCCCAGATACCAATTTATGAGCCAGGGCTGGAGTCACTGGTAAAGGATAATCTCCAGCAGGGGCGCCTGGAATTCACTACCGACTGCCGTGAGGGTGTCATACACGGGGAGGTGCAGTTTATTGCCGTGGGTACACCACCGGATAAAAATGGCGCTGCTGATATAACATATGTTTTAGCTGTGGCTAAAACTTTAGGGCAATATACTGAGCGGCCGATTGTTGTCGTAAATAAATCGACTGTTCCGGTTGGTACTGCCGCTAAAGTAAAAACCATTATCCGCCAAGCGTTAGTCGCTAGAAATCTGGAGTCGGTAGAGTTTTCGGTTGTTTCAAACCCTGAATTTTTAAAAGAAGGATCTGCAGTTAATGACTGTATGAAACCAGACCGGATTATTATCGGAGTTAATGATAATAATGCCGAAAAAATCATGCGTAAGTTGTATGCACCCTTCAATCGCAATCACGAAAAAATTATCACCATGGATCCTGCCAGTGCGGAGTTAACCAAATACGCCGCCAACTGTATGCTGGCCACTAAAATCAGCTTTATGAATGAAATGGCCAATATTGCTGAGCGGGTAGGTGCTGATATCGAGTCTGTCCGTTTGGGGATTGGTAGTGATCCGCGAATAGGTTATCACTTTATCTACCCTGGAGTGGGTTATGGTGGTTCCTGTTTCCCCAAGGATGTCAGTGCTCTGATAAATATTGCTGATAATAATCAGTTTGATGCCAAGGTGCTAAAATCTGTCGACGCGCGCAACAACCTTCAGAAAACTCTACTTTTCAACAAGCTCATCGACTTTTTTCAGGGGCGTGTGCGTGGTAAGTGCATTGCACTGTGGGGGCTTGCGTTTAAACCTAATACCGACGATGTCAGAGAGGCGCCAGCCAGGGTGTTGATGGAGTCTCTGTGGAGCAGTGGAGCCTCTATTCAGGCTTACGACCCGGCAGCCATGGATGAAATCCGACATATTTATGGTGAGCGCAAGGACCTGGTGTTGTGCCAAAATAAGGAGCAGGCTTTGAAAGGTGCTGATGCGCTGGTGGTAATGACAGAATGGTCGGCTTTCAAAGCGCCTGATTTTGAATTTATAGCAAAGGAGCTGCGTTCTCGAGTAATTTTTGACGGGCGTAACCTTTACGATCCAGAATCCATGAGGGCCATGGGTTTTACTTATATCTGTATCGGCAAGCCCCCCGTCTATGGTGGCCACGTGATGATGAAAAAAGCGGATGCGCAGGATACCCATAGGCACCGTCAGCTTGAGGCTTCAGTTTGAGAGGCTGGTGCAGGGTGGCTATTGGGTGAAAAGAGCCTGGTGGAAGAGGCTACTGCCTGACCTGCAATAGGGTGTTGACTGCAGTCATGGATCCCTTAGCTAAAGCCTAAGAATATAGAGATAAAATTGTATTTTCTTGACTATTTGCATTATTATCCTCGACATATAATTATAAGCTAGAATTCTAGCAGGGTCTTATTGTCTCAGTATTCACAATCAAACGAGGTGGGCACAGAGGCTATTACGCTGGAAATTGTCAGCCATTTCTGGTACTACTCACCCTTTCTGACATACCAACTAAATATCCTATTCTCCTTCTAATATAAGAATGGATCGGTTTATATTCATCCCAATGATGTGCATGGGTTCCGTAATCCAGAGCTGGAGAGGCAGAATATTATTGAAGTGCCAGCGGGAGAGTACCTGGTTGAAGCTAATATTGTCCGTATTACCGATAACTACTCACAGGGTGCAATAATGGACCGGGTACTCATCACGGGCGCAAACGGATTTATTGGCAGCCACTTGACGTCTCATCTAATCAACTGTGGCGATTGGATGCCAAAAGTGGTCTCTCGCCGACCGATATCCAAGCTACCTCAGATAGAGCAGGGGCATGCCGATGCCGCTACCTCCAGAGACCAGTGGCGTGACCTGCTCGCCGGGTGTAAGTGTGTGGTCCATACTGCAGCGCGGGCACATATTCTTAAAGAAACGTCGCCTGCTCCTGAAGCCCTGTACCACGCCGTGAATGTCAAAATGACCGAGAACTTGGCGAGAGCGGCCATTGATGTAGGGGTTAAACGCTTTATCTATATCAGTTCGATTGGTGTGCATGGTGATTCTAGTCGCGAACCCATGACCGAGCAATCACCTATGCGGCCCGCTTCACTCTATGCGAGTTCGAAACTTGAGGCTGAGCGCTTGCTAATGGCGCTGGCCGAGACAAGTGATATGGAAGTGTGTGTGTTGCGCCCGCCGCTGGTCTATGGGCCGGGGGTGGGCGCAAATTTTCTCAGCTTGATCAAAGTCGCTGACAGCCGGCTGCCACTGCCATTGGGTCGTATTGATAATCGTCGTTCATTTATTAATACGATTAATCTGGTGCACTTAATCGAAACCTGCCTCAGCCATCCGGCAGCGGCGAATGAGATCTTTGTGACCAGTGATGGGGAGGATATCTCAACACCAGGCCTGTTATCCCTGATGGCGGAGTTGCTGGGGAAGCCTTCAGGTATTTTCCCCTTTCCTCCATCAGCCTTGAGATTCGCAGCAAAATTGTTGGGACAACAAAAGAGGTATGAGAAGATGAGTGCTTCGTTAACGGTTGACAGTACCAAAGCGACGCAATTGCTTCATTGGCGCTCCGTCTGCTCACTCAGAGAGGGTTTGGTACAGACATTAACGGCCTACCAAGGTAGAGATTGAAATGTTGGGATGGATATTGTTTTTAGTCGCGGGGGTGTCACTGGGCGTTACGGGGTTAGTGTATCGCTACGCCCAGCGGTATCGACTGTTGGATATTCCCGGGGCCCGCAGTTCACACCAACACCCCACACCCCGCGGAGGTGGACTCGGTATTGTATTTGCTGTAATGACCGGTGTGCTTTTACTGTTATGGGGAGCGCATATAGACATCGCTTTTCTGATGTTATTGCTCCCCGGTGTATGTCTGGCCCTGTTGGGGCTGATGGATGACCGTTTTCAGCTGGGGCCAGGCTGGCGCTTCCTGGCTCAGACACTCGTAGCCCTTGCGTGCCTGTGGATGTTGGGAGGAGTACCCTGGCTGACCTTACCATTAGTGAATATTCAGACACTTTATCTGGCCGAAATTTTGATGGCCATTTTTTTTGTCTGGTATCTTAATCTCTATAATTTCATGGATGGCATAAATGGGATAGCCAGCCTGCAGGCCATTACTGTGGGCCTGGGCAGTTTGCTGCTGATAATATGTACCGCGCCCGGAGAAGAACAGCTGGCCCTCTATGCAGGAGTGATAGTGGCCGCGTGTGTAGGCTTTTTACCCTGGAATTTCCCCCGCGCTAAAATTTTTATGGGCGATGTAGGCAGCCTGTTTTGCGGTTATCTGCTGTATTTGACAATGTTGTTGGCGGGTCGGATCGAACCCGCTCTGTTTTGGGCACTGCTGACACTTTCAGGGGTCTTTGTGGTCGATGCCACATTTACACTCTTGCGCCGCGCTTTTCGGGGGGAGGCAATCTGGCAGGCCCACCGCCTGCATGCTTATCAAAAAACCGCACACCGCTGGGGGTCTCACACATCCGTAAGTCTGACGGTTGCCGCGATTAATCTTTTTTGGCTGCTTCCCATGGCGTGGCTGATCGCGAATGGAATATTGGCGCCAATCGCAGGCGTCCTTCTCGCCTACGGGCCCCTGGTCATACTGGTCTGGCTGGTGGGGGCGGGCAAGTCTACTTGATCACCCGTAACCGTGTGTTGGTCTTGTGGAGCCAAACGGCATCGCCGATATCCTCCTGGGCGCTATACCCGGTGGGAGCCTGTATCAGTAGTTCTCGTACACGGTCACAGGCATACTCGTGGCAGGCGCGGTCCAGTTCCTGCAGCAACTGCTGGGTTTCGGCCCAGCTCAGGCAGTACTCCTCAGCGCGCATAATGCGTTCGTGCTGTGTTCCACTGACATTGTCGCCAATTAACAGTTCTTCGTATAATTTTTCGCCGGGGCGCAGGCCGGAATAGGTAATTTCAATATCACCTTCGGGGTGACTATCGTCCTTGATGGAGAGGCCCGACAGGTGCACCATACGTTTGGCGAGATCGAGAATTTTGACCGGTTCACCCATGTCCAGAACCAGCACGTCGCCCCCCGTGCCCATGGATCCCGCCTGAATAACCAGTTCGGCAGCTTCCGGGATAGTCATGAAATAGCGAATGATTTCCGGATGCGTCACGGTAATAGGACCACCGTTCTTTATTTGCTGGCGAAACAGCGGTACTACAGACCCCGAAGATCCCAACACATTGCCAAAACGCACGATGGTAAACCGAGTATCCTTCTGGCGCAGGGAAAGCCCCTGTAACACCAATTCAGCCATGCGTTTGGAGGCACCCATGACATTGGTAGGGCGTACCGCTTTGTCGGTGGAGACCAGTACGAAAGACTCCACGCCCGCTCGAATAGCGGCTTCAGCGGTATACCAGGTGCCGTAGACGTTATTGCGCACCCCTTCGACAATATTGTGCTCCACTAGTGGCACATGCTTATAGGCGGCGGCATGATAAAGCGTTTGCACGCCAAACGTGCGCATCACGGTTTCCATGCGGTGCTCTTTTTGCACCGATCCCAACAGGGGTACTACTTCAACATCCAGACCCTTAGCGGCAATGGTAAATTTTAGCTCCGTCTCCAGTTTGTAGAGGCTGTATTCATTCAGTTCGAACAATACCAATCGCCGTGGCGCCTGAAAGATAATCTGACGGCAGAGCTCGGCGCCAATGGAACCGCCGGCACCGGTTACCATGACCACTTTATGGGTAATACAGGCGCTAAGCAAAGCCTCGTTGGCCCTCACCGGATCGCGACCCAGCAGGTCTTCAATATCAACATCGCGAATGTGTTCAATACGTGCCCGTCCGCTTATCAAGTCGGGAATGGCGGGAGCCGTTTGTACAGAAACCCCTAGCGGCTCGAGCGCCTTGATAATTTGCGCGCGACGGGAGTGGGGGGTATTACCGAGGGCGAGCAGAATGCGGGTGGCACCGTACTTTTTGATAATATGCGACAGCAGGGCGGGGCTCTGAACCTTGATATTGGCAAATACCGAACCCTGGCGCGAGGGATCATCATCCACAAAGGCCACCACCTTGTAGCGTGTGGCCTTAAGGGCAAGGCGCAACTGGTGCCCGGTATAGCCGGCACCATAGACAATGACCGGTTCACGCTTGCCGCCCTCCCGGTTGAGAATCATCACAAAGTGGTGGACCAGCAGGCGTGGCCCCCCCAAGAGCAACAATGCCACGGTCAGATAGATTATCGGCACCGACCGGGGAATGAACGAATGGGTATAGAAACTGCTCATGGCCAGGATAATGGCTGAGGCACAGGTGCCAAAAAACACTGTATTCAACGCCTGGGGCGTCATATAGCGCAGTATGGCTCGGTACATACCGATACGTACAAAGACCAGCAGGGTGAATGCAATGGTAATACCCAGCGTAGCCAGTTCCCTTTGGCCAATGTCGATATTGAAAGTGCCCAGACGCAGGCATATGGCAATATACAGGGCAAGACTGATCGCCAGCGTATCGTAAACCAGGGATACCAGTCGTTTGGTGGTACGCGAGGATTCCAGCAGCGATTTTAGCATGGGTACAGGTCTCGGAAGCAGCGACACGCATTTATCTCCAGAGCGCGATTATAGGGTAAAAGGCGGCATAATTGTGAGTATTTCGCCGCAATTGCGCCTTTTTTCCCAGTTTACCCTCACTTCCTGTACCCAGCCTGTATGAAATTGTTATTTCCGAGGGGTCGGAAGGCTTGCGCTGAATGCCAAGGCTTGCTAAAGTGCGCGCCCGCGGCCCGCTTCTGCCGGTGCCGCCCGTCCTTTGTACGACCGTAGCTCAGTTGGTTAGAGCACCACCTTGACATGGTGGGGGTCGGTGGTTCGA
>CBFGUT010000054.1:0-14213 GCA_965652265.1 uncultured Cellvibrionaceae bacterium
CATGAAGCCCGGCCCGGACGGGGTGAAAAAGGTGCTGCGCACCCACACCTCGCCTGTGCAGGTGCGGGTGATGGAAAACCAGGCTCCGCCCATCCGCATTATTTGTCCGGGCCGGGTTTATCGCTGCGATTCGGATTTGACTCATACCCCCATGTTCCATCAGGTGGAGGGTTTGGTGGTGGACAAAAATATCAGCTTTGCCGATCTCAAGGGCACTGTCGATCAGTTTTTAAAATCCTTTTTTGAAGTGGATGCTCCGGTGCGTTTCCGCCCCTCCTACTTTCCCTTTACCGAGCCCTCGGCGGAAGTGGATATCCAGTGTACTCAGTGCCACGGCAAGGGTTGCCGCGTGTGCAAGCACACCGGCTGGATTGAAATCATGGGCTGCGGCATGGTGCACCCTAATGTACTCACCGCCGCCGGTGTAGATGCCGAGGTCTACAGCGGTTTTGCCTTCGGCCTGGGTGTGGAACGCATGGCAATGTTGCGCTATGGCGTCAACGACCTGCGCCTGTTCTTTGAAAACGACCTGCGCTTTTTAAAGCAGTTTTAAGAGTCCGATTATGAAAGTAAGCGAATCCTGGTTGCGGGAGTGGGTAAGCCCGGCCATTAGCACCGAAGAACTGGTTGCTCAACTCACCATGGCTGGCCTGGAAGTGGACGCCGTGGACCCGGTGGCAGGTGCCTTTACCGGTGTTGTGGTGGGCGAGATTGTCTCGGTGACACAGCACCCGGGCGCCGACAAACTGCGCGTCTGTCAGGTGGCCGGCGATGGCGACGACCTGAAACAAGTCGTCTGCGGCGCCCCCAACGCCCGTGAGGGACTCAAGGTGCCCTTCGCGGTGGTGGGTGCCCTGCTGCCGGGGGACTTCAAGATCAAGAAAGCCAAGCTGCGCGGGGTGGAGTCTTTCGGCATGCTCTGCGCCCAGACCGAATTGCAGGCGGGTGAGGACGACGAGGGCCTCTGGGAGCTGCCCGCCAATGCGCCGGTGGGCACCGACTTGCGTGAATATCTCCATCTTAACGACACCATTATCGAGGTGGACCTGACCCCCAACCGCAGCGACTGCCTGAGCCTCAAGGGTGTGGCCCGTGAAGTGGGCGTGCTCAATCGCACAGCGGTGACCGAACCGGCGATTAGCCCGGTGTCGCCCGTGAGCGAGGATACCCTGCCGGTGACCCTGAGTGCCCCCGAGGCCTGCAGCCACTATGTGGGCCGGGTGATTCGCTATATCGACATCAGCCGCCCCAGCCCCCTGTGGCTGCAGGAAAAACTGCGGCGCGCCGGCCTGCGCAGCATCGATGCGGTGGTGGATGTGACCAATTATGTGCTGCTGGAGCTGGGGCAGCCCATGCACGCCTTCGACCTGCAGACGCTGAGTGGCGGCATCGATGTGCGCCTGGCCGCGCCCGGTGAAAAGCTGGTGTTGCTGGACGGTCAGGAAGTCACCCTTACCGAGGGGACCCTGGTGATTGCCGACCGCGACAAGCCGCTGGCCATGGCGGGGGTCATGGGGGGGCGCGACAGTGCCGTCACTGCCACCACCCGCGACATTTTCCTGGAGAGCGCCTTTTTCAATCCCGTGGCCATCGCCGGTAAGGCGCGCGGCTACGGCCTGCACACCGACTCCTCCCACCGCTTTGAGCGCGGCGTGGACCCGCAGTTGCAGCGCCAGGCGATCGAGCGGGCCACCGCGCTGCTGTTGGATATCGTCGGCGGCGAGCCCGGCCCGGTGATCGACGTCAGTTCCGAGTACCTGCCCGCCCGACGGGAGGTAACCTTGCGCCGGGCCAGCATTGTCGCCGGCCTGCATCTGGCGCTGGAAGACGCCCAGGTGGAGGAGATTCTCACCCGCCTGGGGCTGGAGATTCTGGCCACCGATGACCAGGGCTGGCAACTGGCGGTGCCCAGCTGGCGCTTTGATATCGACATCGAAGCCGACCTGCTGGAAGAGCTGGCGCGTATCTACGGCTACAACCGCCTGCCCACCCGGGTGCCCGATTTTCCCATGGCTATTCGCCCCCATGCCGAGGGCCGTTTGCGGTTGTCGCGCCTGCGCAACCATCTGATCGCGCGCGACTACCAGGAAGTGATCACCTACAGCTTTGTAGACCCGGCGGACAATGCCCGCTTCTCACCGGAAGTGACCCCGGTGACCCTGCAGAACCCCATCAGTGCCGATATGGCGGTAATGCGCACCAGCCTGCTGCCGGGGCTGGTGAACGTGCTGCGCTACAACCTGAACCGCCAGCAGCAGCGGGTGCGCCTGTTTGAAACCGGCCTGCGCTTTGTGCCCGGCGAGGGCGATGTGGCGCAGATTCCCACTCTGGCCGGCTTGATTTACGGCCCCCGTGCGGCGGAGAACTGGGCCGATAACCGCGAAGCGGTGGACTTCTTCGATGCCAAGGGCGACCTGGAGTCCCTGCTGGCGCTGGGCGGTGAGGCCGAGGCCTTTACCTTTGCGCCCGACCGCCACCCGGCCATGCATCCCGGCCAGTGTGCCCGCGTACTCCGCGATGGCGAGCCGCTGGGCTACCTGGGCGCCCTGCATCCGCTGGTACAGCAGGAACTGGATATCCCGGCGACCGCCTATGTCTTTGAGCTGGATTCGGCCGCGCTCTTGCGGGCGCGGGTGCCGGCCTTTCAGCCCCTGTCGCGTTTTCCCGCTATTCGCCGCGATCTGGCGCTGCTGGTGGACCGCGATTTGCCGGTACAGAAGCTGCTGGATGGCATCCGGATCCACGCCGGAGACTGCCTGACAGACTTAAAGGTATTTGACCTGTATGTGGGCAAAGGTATTGATCCGCATAGAAAAAGTCTCGCTTTGGGCTTGACCTTTCAGCATCCTTCCCGCACTCTTACCGATGAGGAAATTACCGCGTCGGTAGCGGCGGTACTCGAACATGTGAAAACTGAGTTTGATGCGACCCCGAGATAGGGAACAATCATGCCAGCAGGTGCGCTGACAAAAGCGGATTTAGCCGAGAAGCTCTACGAAGAACTTGGCCTCAACAAGCGTGAGGCCAAGGAGCTGGTAGAGCTGTTTTTCGAGGAAATTCGCCGCTCTTTGGAGAATAACGAACAGGTCAAGCTGTCCGGCTTCGGCAACTTCGACCTGCGCGACAAAAGCCAGCGGCCGGGGCGCAACCCCAAAACTGGTGAAGAGATTCCCATTAGCGCTCGACGCGTTGTTACCTTCAGGCCCGGACAAAAATTAAAATCCCGAGTGGAAGCCTATGCTGGAACCAAGCCATAACGACGAATTGCCGGTCATCCCCGGCAAGCGCTACTTTACCATCGGCGAGGTGAGCGAGCTGTGTGCGGTCAAGCCGCATGTGTTGCGCTACTGGGAGCAGGAGTTTCCCCAGCTCAAGCCGGTCAAGCGCCGTGGCAATCGCCGTTATTACCAGCGTCAGGACGTACTCACCATCCGCCAGATCCGGTCGTTGCTGTACGACCAGGGCTTCACCATCGGCGGCGCGCGCCAGCAAATGGAGAGCGATACCCCCGAGGGCGAGGGCGCCCAGTTCCGTCAGTTGATCGACGAAATGATCGCCGAACTGGAACAATTACTGGACGTACTGGCGGTAAAATAATCAATTCTAACGGGGCGTTATATGCGCCTTGCATTCTCGGAAAATTCGGGTATTATGCCCACCTCTTCGGCCATCGGCCGGGGAACACAGCTTGCCTGTGACCTCTCTGTCGGAGCGTAGCGCAGCCTGGTAGCGCACTACACTGGGGGTGTAGTGGTCGTCGGTTCAAATCCGGCCGCTCCGACCATATACAGATTAAAAAGCCACTTACGGTGAGTCCGGGTGGCTTCTTTTATACCTGTCCCTCCCTGTGTCAGTGGACGATCTGAGCCTACATTGGCAGTGTTTAAGTCAATGTGTATACTTATGTGGATATATTTTCGCCGTAAAGGTTGTAAAGTGAGTCCCGAGTCCCTGATGTTAAGATGTTACGCCGAGAAAGAAGACGGGCTTTGGGTGGCTGTCTGTGTGGACTTGTGCTTGGCGGCCCAGGGGCAGACAGTTGAGGAAGCCCGGAAAAAACTTCACAGCCAAATCCATGAGTATTTGCACGATGTACTGGCCGGTCCCGATCAGCAACACGCGGGTCATTTACTAAGGCGAAAAGCCCCTTTGGCTCAGGTGGCAAAATATCATCTTCTACGTGCGGGCGACGCACTGCATTTGCTTAGTAAGAGTGCTTATAGCCTGTTTTCTGAAGTCTGCCCGGTGACGCTGAAGCAAGTGTGCTAGCGGGCCGTACGGCAAGGTGGTGGCATGGGCGCAGCCCAAGATTCCAAAGCAAAACGCAGGTAATGTAGGGTTCTTTAAAACTTATTGGGTTTGTTCTGCCAGCTATCGTACATTGCCTCGGCAAGGGATTTAAGAGATGCAAACTGTTTTATAACTCATCGTAAGGATTGCGAGATGCGATATCCGCCATTAACGCACAGGGAGGCAGTGACGGCGCTGAAAGCTCTCGGCTTCACAAAACGCAAATCCAAAAGTACTTCCCACGAGCAATGGGTAAAGGAATACCCCGGTAAAAATCCCGCCTTTAGAAAAGTGACTTTAGATAGTCATAACAGTCCCTACACCAAGAGTCTTCTGCAATCCATCCTAAAGCAGGCAGGGGTCAGCAAGAAAGCATTTTACAAAGCTTCCGGTCGATAGGGATGTTTACATCTGCTTGTGTTCTTATGGTCGGTGAACCTCAGCCAGGAAATCCACCATGGCCCGGGTTTTGGCGGGGGTGTAGCGCTGTGCAGGCCAGAGCAGCCAGGCGGCGGATTCGAAATCGGTGGCGGTGCAACGGTAATCGGGAAACAGGCGTATCAGTTCGCCTCGGCGCAGGGGCTCTTCCACCAGCCAACTGGCCAATAACGCAATGCCCATGCCTCGCAGGGTAGCGTCACGCAGTGCCAGGGCGTTGGACAACAGCATGTCGGGCAGCAGTGGAACCTTGATTCTGTCGTCACTCCCTGGCGGCTGGAACAGCCAGCGCTCCCGATAGCCTGGCAAATTGATGGCCAGCACCTGATGTTGCGCAAGCGCCTGAGGCGTTTCCGGTGTGCCCGCCCGGCGCAGGTATTCCGGGCTGGCACAGACCCAGAAGCAGGTGGGAAAAAGCTTTTTGCCCACCAGGTTGGGGTCGGCGTTGGACGTCAGCCGGCAGGCCAAGTCAATCTGTTCGCTGACGATATCGAGCACGGCATCGGTAAAACGCAGGTCCAGCTGTATGCCGGGGTAGCGCCGCTGGAACTCGGCCATATGCGGCAATACACAGGCCTGGCCAAAGGCGGTGGAGGCGGTGAGCGTCAGCCGTCCCGCCGGCTGTGCCTGTTCTTCCCGTGCCAACTCACCTGCCAGTTGCAACTCCTCCAGCAACGGGGCAAGCCGCTGTACATAACCCGCACCCGCAGGGGTAAGGGCAATTCTCCGGGTGCTGCGATGAAACAGGCGAAAGCCCAGCTCCTGTTCCAGCCGGGTGATAGTGCGCGATACCTGGGAGGGATCCAGCCCCTGTTGGCGGGCGGTGTCGGCATAACTGCCGCTTTCGGCGACGTGTAGTAAAAGCTGTAGGCTGTTGAGATCCATAAGCGCAATTCATGTCATTATTACATTAATAAAATGTATTTTACGTTATTTATTGCTAATTTGTCTGCCAATACTATGACCTCTCCATTCACAGTTAAACCACAGATTAGAGAGGGCATCACATGCAACTGAACAACAAAAATGTACTGGTAACGGGCGCCAATCGCGGTTTGGGCAAAGCCCTGGTAGCACAACTGCTGGAGGCCGGCGTGGCCCGTGTTTACGCCGCTGCCCGGCAACCACAACAGGTGGCAGTCACCGATCCGCGCGTACAGCCGGTGGCGTTGGACGTGACCGACCCGGCGAGCGTGGATGCACTGGCGGCAAGTATTGGGCAGCTGGACGGGGTGATTAACAATGCCGGGGTGATTGCCTTTGGCGATATCCTGCAGGTGAGCGAAGCCGATATGGACCACTGCCTGGATGTAAACCTCAAAGGGCTGTGGCGAGTGGCGCGCGCTTTTGCGCCCCACCTGGAGCGCAGCGGGGAGGGCGTACTGTGTAATGTCCTCACCGTATTGTCACTGGCAAGCATGCCGGGGCTGTCTGCCTACAACCTCTCCAAGGCCGCCGCCTGGTCGGCCCACCTGTCCCTGCGGGCAAGTTTGCAGGAAAAAAACATCACCGTGCAGGCGGCGTTCCCCACTGGGATTGATACCGATATGCTGGCCGGTGTGGAAATCGAAAAAGCCACCCCCGAACTGGTGGCCCGCAATATCATCGAGGGCATTCGCACAAACGCGGAAGATATTTTCCCCATGCCCATGGCTCAAGCGGTCTACGACCAGTGGCGAGTAGACCACAAAGCCGTGGAGCGGCAATTTGCGGCGGTTTAAAGTTAGTGACGTCAGGGGGGGCTTCGCTGTTTTGCAACCACATATGGCTATTTAGCCATATGTGGTTTATTATTATTTCATGTCAGGGACAACTTTCGAATAGAACGAGGATAAAAATCTCGAGAATCAGCAAAAGCATGGCGTCTCCTTTGAAGAGGCGCGGTACGCGTTTTATGACGAGCGTCGTGTTATAGCTGTAGATCAAGCCATAGTCAGTTTGAAAAGCGTTACTATTGCATGGGTATGTAGGATAGGGAGAAACGTGGCATCTTGACCGTTCGGTTTACCTACAGGAAGGGGAAAATTCGAATATTCGGTGCGGGGTATTGGCGAAAAGGCTAGAGGGTATATGAACAAACCAATCAAGTACACTGACGAACCAATGGGTGACTTCAAGGCGGTGGCTGATTTTCTCCCTTCGCCCGATGAACTCAAGATCAAAAATGAAAACACGAAGATTACTATTTCTTTGAGTAAAGAAAGCATTGATTTTTTTAAAGCCGCGGCGGAGAAAAATGATATGCAGTATCAAAAAATGATTCGTCAACTTCTCGACGAGTACGTTGCTCATCAAAAGCGAATTAAAAAGTAAGAAAATTTTAAACAGCACCCGTATTTTTCGCTTTTCTTTAATAGCTTTCGGTTATGAGTCATGCCTGATGGGGAATGTAGAGCGTGGTATAACAGAGTGAAAAAGGCTTAGGTAAAAATCTTCGAAGAGTCATGGGTAAGACTACTTCCGTCAAATATTGTTGTTGGAGTCCTGAGTGGCGCTAGTCACCAAAACAGGTATGTTAGGTACTATGAAAATACATCCTTCTAAATTCGCATATATCGTTATTTTACTGCTGGCACCGTTAATCCTACTTCAAGGATGTTTTAATAACAACGCAACTTTAACCGAACCCGCTTCTTTTATCATGAGCTATGAAGAAGTTGCTATGGTTAAACGAAAAGTGCCTTATGTGCGTTTATATCGTAAGGGTAATAACATGCTCTGCCTGGTGGGTGTGGAGCACACTTCTGATGTTCACAGCCAAACCATCCAGACTATCTTTTCGGAATGGTCTTCCTTCTCTCCCACTGTGGCCTTCTTCGAAGGTACTGGGTGGGCAAAAGGCAAGAATCAAGAGGTGGTAGGTGCCTATGGTGAACCGGCATATCTCAGGTACTTGGCATTCGTGGATCGAGTGCCAATAGCCTCTATTGAGCCTGACCTTGTAGACGAAATTCAATATTTACAGTTAAAATGGAGTGATGTTCAGATTCGATCATTTTATACACTACGGTGGATTTCCCAGCGATCGAGCGTGGTAGAAGGTCCCGCATTGGATGAAGAAGTTACTCGGTTTCTCCAATCCTGGTTTCCTCGTCTGGATTCTTTTTCAAGGGAGCCATCCTCTAGTGCCGATCTCTCAATCGCCCTAAAAGCATTACTGCCAGCTAACTTTGATTGGCGTAATTCAAAGCCAGAGTGGGTGGACCCCGCATTTCAATTAACATATCTAAATGAGATTGCGAGAGCATCCGGACAGTTCAGAGATCATTACATGCTGAATACGTTGATCGAGGAAGCAGTTGGTGGAGAAAAAGTTTTTATTGCGGTTGGATTTAAGCATGCGCATATGCTCGAGCCGGCACTCAGCGAGGTGTTCGGTAAGCCCATCATTAGAGCAGACGCTCAACAATGCATACTAGTTGATTCTTCTGTTGCGGAAAAAAATATCGGGTCAATAGAGTCAGAGTCTTTGGAGGAACTCTATTCTGGCTATAACAAGGGATAAATGGGTTTAGGTCGTAACGTGTTGTCTGTCTCATTTGCTAGGGAAAAGCAAGATATGGTTCCCTTCAGTGTAAGCTTGGTTTGGTATCGAAATACTGTTACAGGAAAATAGAATGAGATCGCCGTTAATAGCAATGTGATTTGGAAATATTTTTGGTGTTCAAATGTCAAGCCGTTTTGGTATTTCAAATTATATGATGACCTTAGGGACGACACACATCATTGTAGGTTTGGCTGTCGAAGTAATAAAATCAAGAAAATAAGAAAAATATAAAGAACATATATATGAGATCAGAGCTTGCCGTTTATTCTGTGAAGTGCCTGTACCCCTAGTGTTTCTGTGATGCCGACTTTAATGGGTGCCTTAGTGCCACTATGAGAGCCCTAACCCCTTATTGCCTTTATCTGCCTTTCAATATCCTGGTATAAAATATCGACCCAATCTGCTGACTTCGGCGGTGGTGTTAATTTTCCGTGCTTGGGATCTGAAGGAGAGATAATGACTTTGACGTTGTTTCTCCCAACGGTGTGCGACAGCGTGAAAAGCTCTTCGATGGCCGTATCCCCAATGGCCAGACATCCGATAGAGACAGCTTTGCCGTGGATAAAGATATTGGTGCCTGGCTGATCTCTTCCCTCTTGTTGAGCGTACTTGAGGTCAAAGGCATTGGGATAGTTGAGCTTCATCGATAAATGGTAGGCGCTATTAGGGTTTAAGTATTCAATCTGATAAATGCCTTCCGGGACTTGTCGGTCGCCTTCGCGAAGTTTGGGGCCAGGCTCTCCACTGGCCGCCAGTATTGGGTAGGTTTTCACCAGGCGATATTGATCTTCTGTCCCGGCCCAGAGTTGCAGTTGGTTGCTGTCTTTATAGGCGATAAGGGCAATGTGTTGAGGCGGGAAAGCCACGCCCGAGTGCACAAAGGCGGGTTCGAGCCGGTCAATGACACTGCTTTCTATCGCGGCTATTACCTCCACAAGGGTACGCGTACCCATAAGTTTCAGGTAGAGGGGGTGCCAATAGGAACTGCCATAAACCGCGACTGTTATACAGAGCGAAAAAAGACCGAGGCCAATGCAAAAGGCTATACGCCTGGTGGTTATATTTTTCATATATGCTAAAAATTTTATGGCTATCTTTTGTTCAAGCGTATCTTTTTTTCGGGGAAAAATTTCTGGTAATTAACAAGTTTGCTTACCGGTTTTACGGCCCGTCAGTGGTTCAGCACACTTGATACTCTAATTTTGATAGTGAGGTTGTTTTACATTGTCGCTCTCAGTGTAAAGAATCTCACCAATCTTTACATTTACTGCGGGGGGCATACTGGCGGGCATCTCGTTATTTGCAGGGTTTTCGCGTAGCATTTACGGCTAAGTATTTGAAATATCAATCTATTAGCGGGTGATGCTCACCCGGGTTTGAAGATAATCCTATGACACGTGGTTTTGATGGCGGCCGCCCGGCGGCAAAGTTTGCGATTCTGTTCCTTCTGCTGGCGCTGGTGGGTTGCGCTGATTCCGGAGAAGACGGCGAGGGCGGGCCGGGTGAGCGCCCTCCCCAGGTGGTGCGCACCGAGGCGGTGACCTTTGATACCGAGAGCTCCGTAGTGGAAGCGGTGGGCACGTCCCGCGCGCTGCGTTCCGTGTTACTGGAGCCGGCGGTGGAGGGCGAGGTAACCGAGGTGCTGTTTAGCGCCGGTGACTATGTAGAGAGCGGCCAGGTACTGCTGAAGCTGGACGACCGCGACGAACAATTGGCCGTGCAACTGGCACAGGTGGAACTGGAAGAGGCCGAGCGGCGGCTGGACCGCTACCGGCGCTCGGTGGACAGTGGAGGTGTCACGCGCTCCGATCTGGACGATGCCGTAAGCACCGTGGACCGTGCCAAAATCGCCCTGCAGCGAGCCCAGGTGGAACTGGATTATCACACCATTACCGCCCCTTTCGCCGGCCATGTGGGCATGACCGACATCGACCCCGGTGCCTGGATTGGCCCGGAAACGGTGATCACCACACTGGATGATCGCAGTACCCTGTTGGTGCGCTTTGCTCTGCCGGAAATGCTGCTGGGTAAGCTGCATGTGGGGGAAACGATTCAATTGAGTACCTGGGGAGACCAGTTTGCCATCGCCGAGGGCGAAGTGGTGGACCTGGATTCGCGCGTGGACGAGGCGCGCCGCACCTTTCAATTGCGCGCCCATGTGCCCAACGCTGATGATCGGCTGCGCCCGGGCATGAGCTTTCGTATCCGCCTGACGCTGGAGGGCAACCGCTACCCGCAAGTGCCCGAGGTGTCGCTGCAGTGGGGCGGCGAGGGCGCCTATGTGTGGCTGGTGGAAGACGGCGAGGCCAAACGGCTGCCGGTCAACCTGGTACAACGTCAGGACAACGGTGTGCTGGTAGAGGGCGACTTGCCGGAGGGCACCCACGTGGTGACCGAGGGTGTGCATGTGGTGCGCGAGGGCATGCGGGTGCGGGTGTTGAACGCCAGTACCGAGGATGCCGATAAACCCGCACCAGGAGCCGAATCGTGAGCGAGCATAACAAAGACCCGAAAGCCGTGGAAAACAGCGCGGAGCTGGCCGAAACCGGCGATTTGCCGAGTCTCAGTATTCGCCGGCCCATCCTGGTGCTGGTGCTCAACCTGCTGATCGCCCTGGCCGGTATCGCGGCCATTCTCGCCGTGGAAGTGCGCGAGCTGCCGGATGTGGACCATCCCTATGTCTCGGTTAGCGGTATCTACCCCGGCGCCTCGCCGGAAACCATGGATGCCGAAGTTACCAGCATTGTGGAAGGGGCCGTGGCCCGGGTGACCGGACTGCGCCGCATCACCTCCAACAGCGAGGAGGGCAACTTCCGCATGGGGCTGGAGTTCAACCCCGGTATCGACCTTAACGACGCCGCCTCGGAAGTGCGCGAGGCGGTGAGCCGCGTGCGCCAGGAATTGCCCGAGGACGTGGAGCGGCTGACCGTGACCAAGGCCGACCCGGATGCCCAGTCCATTATCAATATTGCCGCGATCAGTGACACCCTGTCGGAAACCGAGCTCACCCGGCGCATCGAGCGCGACATTGTGCCGGAGCTGATTTCCGTGGAGGGCGTGGCCGATGTGCAGGTGTTTGGCGGCCGCGAGCGAGTTTTGCGGGTGGTGGCCGACCCCGTGCGCCTGGCCAGTGTGGGCCTCAGTGTGTCGGATGTGGCCGATGCGTTGCGCAACGCTCCCTTCGATGTGCCCAGCGGCAGCTTCCGCTCCAACGATCAGGAACTGCTGGTCCGCGCCGACGCCACGGCTGATACCGAGCGGGCCATCGCCGATATGATTTTGCAGGGCGATACCCGCATTGGCGATGTGGCGCGCGTGTTTTTCTCTCCCCAGGATGCCGACTCACTGGTGCGCTACAACGGCCAACCGGTGGTGGGGCTGGGTGTGGTGCGCCAGGCCCAGTCCAATACCCTGGAGATTTCCGAAGGTATTCACCGTGCGTTGGGGCCGCTTAACCTCCGCTACGATGACCTGGAGCTGATTGTCACCGAGGACAACGCGACTTTTATTAAAGGCTCGGTGCGCGAGGTGATTACCAGTCTGCTGCTCACGGTGAGCATCGTGGTGGCCACCATCTGGCTGTTTATCGGTTCGCTGCGTATCACCCTGGTGCCCAGCCTGGCCATCCCTATTGCCCTGGTGGGCACGGTGGCGGCCATCTGGATACTGGGGTTCTCTATCAACATCCTCACCCTGTTGGCTTTGGTGCTCGCCACCGGCCTGGTGGTGGATGACGCCATTGTGGTGCTGGAAAACATCCAGCGTCGGCGCGGGCAGGGGCTGGGCCCCCGGGCCGCCGCTGTGCTCGGCACCCGGCAGGTGTTCTTCGCCGTGGTGGCCACCACCGCGGTATTGATCTCCGTGTTTGTGCCTATCGCCATTCTGCCCAGCACCGCCGGGCGACTGTTTCGCGAATTCGGATTTGTGCTCTCGGTGGCGGTGGTGATCTCCTCATTTGTGGCCCTGTCGCTGGTGCCTGCGGCGGCGGCGAGAATTTCTCCCGAGCCCAAGGGCGAAGCCCATCCCATTCGCGACCGGCTGCAGCGCTTCGGTGGCTATCTGGCGGCCTGGTACGAGCGCACCATCGATACCGCCCTGCGCCACGCCTGGATAACCTTTGCCCTGGCGCTGCTGGTGGTGGGTGGCGCCGCCGTGGCCTACACCCAGGTGGATAAGGAGTTGCTGCCCAGTGAGGATCGCGGGGTGATCTATATCGGTGTGCGCGGCCCGGAAGGTGTGGGGCTGGATTATATCGAGCGGCAAGTGCACGCCATCAGCGATGTGGTGCAACCGGTACTGGAAAGTGGCGAGGCGCGTCTGGCGTTTTCCATTATTGGCTGGCGCGATCCCAACCGCGCACTGTTTGTGTTGCCCCTGGCCGACTGGGAGGAGCGACCGCGCTCGCAACAGGAGATTGCCAAGCAGCTGGAAGAGAGACTCAAGCAAATACCCGGTGTTTCCAGTTGGGTGGGCGCGGGCAACAGCCTCAACCTCTGGGGCGCGGGGCAGGGCAGCAGCGTGGAGATCGCTATGACCGGCCCCGACTACGACAGTATTTACCAGGCCGGCAAAACCTTTATCGACACGGTGCAGGACCGGTTTGAACATTTGACCGATCCGGACATGGATTACGACCCCAACAAGCCGGAGTTGGCGGTGGCCATTGACCGGCGCCGCGCCTCGGAACTGGGTGTGGAACTCAACGATATCGCCATGGTGTTGCGGGCCATGGTGGACGGCTATGACGTGGTGGATTTGAGCGTGGGTGACGAGGCCATCCCCATTATGCTGGAATCGGCCACCGGGCAGATTCGCAGTCCCGACGATTTGGTAAACCTGTATATCACCGCCCGCGATGGCGAATTGTTGCCGCTGTCGAGTGTGGTGCGCTTGCACGAGCGCAGTGTGGCGGCGGAACTGGAGCGTGTGGTACAGCGCCGCGCCATTGAAGTGGAATTTGAACTGGATGCCGAGTACCCGCTGGAAACGGCGGTGGAAGAGCTGCGCGCGCTGGGGGCGGAAATGCTGCCCGAAGGCATCAGCCTGGTGTTTCAGGGTGAGGCCCTGACCATGGACGAAACCGCCCGCGATGTGGCGCTGACCTATGTGATTGCGCTGCTGGTGGTATTCCTGGTGCTCTGCGCTCAATTCGAGAGTTTTACCAGTGCCCTTATTGTGATGGTCACCGTGCCCTTCGGCATCGCCGCCGCCATCCTGGCGATTCTGATTACCGGCACCAGCATCAATATTTACTCGCAAATCGGCCTGGTCATGTTGATCGGCTTGATGGCGAAAAACGGTATTCTGCTGGTGGAGTTTGCCGATCAGTTGCGCGACGCCGGCCACTCGGTGGCGAGTGCCGTGCGCACGGCGGCGCGGGTGCGGCTGCGCCCCATTGCCATGACCTTGATGTCCACCGTGCTGGGCGGCCTGCCACTGATCCTCAGTACCGGCGCCGGCGCCGAGTCCCGCTGGGCCATTGGCTGGGTAATCTTCGGCGGCCTGGGGCTGGCGGCACTGTTTACCCTGTTCCTCACCCCGGTGGTATATTTCGGCATCGCCCGCTTCGCCAAACCCCGCGCCGCGGAAGGAAAACGCCTTCACGACGAACTGGATCGGGCGCTGTTGATTCCGGATACGGATACGGCGCATTAGAGGCCGAGTCATCGATCATCGATGATTCGTTCGAGTTGAGACCAGCAGCCGAGAGGGTAGGGTGAGTGGTTGCTTGACGAAGTAGTTGTCCGGCAACCGCTTGCTGTGACGAACAATATTGATTTGTTATGACATGCTCTCTAAAATGTACCGAATTGCCGTACTTTTGAGGTGAGCCATATGGACTCTGTGAGTGTAAACAAGTTCAGAGATAACCTAAAAGCCTTTGTAGAACAAGCCGTTAGCAATCATACCCCGCTGAAAGTGACTCGGCGCTCAGGCG
>CBFGUT010000055.1:0-14018 GCA_965652265.1 uncultured Cellvibrionaceae bacterium
GAAAATTCCGAGGCGCTGATACTGCCGGTGGCGGCGCGCGATGAAGAGCCCGACAGCACGACTCAGGAGTCCATGTTCAACTATGTGCGCCTGAGTGACGGTGGTATTCGTCGCTTGGCCAATGTGCGCTCGGAGGTGAGCATCCTTGCGGATCTGGGCGCTAAACTGCTGCCTGACAGCGGAGTGGATTTCGCGGCGTTTAAACAACACCGCCATGTGCGCGAAGCTATCGCCGCCACGGTACCGGGTATGGCCGCTTTGGGCGGCATTGATAAAACCCGTGAAGAGTTCACCATCGATGGGCGGATTCTGCACCAGCCGTTGTTTGCCACGCCCAGCCAGCGGGCGAGCTTTCATACCCATATGTTTTCCCCACGCAGCCAATCGGATTACCCTTTTACGCTCGCCAGCATCCGCAGCGAGGGACAGTTTAATTCCATTATCTACGAAGAGTCCGACAGCTATCGCGGCACCACGCATCGCTGGTGTGTGCTCATGGGTGAAGCCGACAGGCAAGCGCTGAACCTTCAGCCCGGCGACCGTGTTCACCTGCGCTCGGCCCATGGCTGTATGGAAGACCTGGAGGTTGTGGCCTTCGGCTTACCACCGGGCAATTTGCTGGCCTACTATCCCGAGGCCAATGTTCTGATAGGCCGAGATCACGACCCGCAGAGCAAAACGCCGGCGTTTAAGTCGGTGGCGGTGGCGGTTGTGAAGTCGGACGTCTGATGTCGGATGTCTGACGCAGAACGCAGAACGCAGAAAGCAGAACGCTTGGATTGAATGGGAAAGTGGAAAAGTTCATCAACGGTGGTTTAAAAGTCTGGTGTCTGACGCTTTTGCGAGTCATCGAGTCACCGCGAAGCACGTTTGGAGCAGCCCCTTGCTTTACAGCGTGCCTCCAGAACATTTGAGCTATACTCATTCATAAGTGCTTAATCGATTTAGCTTAGTGCGCCTCAATAGGGAAAATAAGTATGGATATCCAGAGAATTATCAGTCTGTTAATGATGTCGGCCCTTTGTGCTTGCTCAAATATGCCGCGTCAGAAAATTCTGGATAACGCCTATTATTTAAATGTCCCCGTACATATCAATTTATCTGGCGACCATTTAATGGAATTACCTGTTTTAAACGACCCCCAACCGAAGGAGGTGGCCTCATACTTTATTGCGAATATAGATGAAAATATTGTCCCCATTCCTCCGGTCGAAGGATGGAGGTGTGGGTTTGTTTCGATGTCGATCCCTTTACAATATTGGGGGGATTTGAAGGGAAGAGAGCATATTATTTTTACTTATTTAAGCAGTTACCTGACTTGGATCCCTATTGAGGGAAAGGTATACAGGCATACCTTGTATCGACTGGGAGATTACGAAAAGGCAAAGCGCTCCAGAGAGTCAAAAAATCTGTGGCCAAGACCAACTCAAAATTATAGTTTCTAGTCGTTTAGGGTAGTGAACTATTCGCCCTCTAATTCATTGCTTTGATCGTAACGTTCATTACCCTAGGCTCTCGCTACAGGGGGTTGCGATGATGATTGGATACGGTGTTGCTGGAAAAATTCAACTGCTGGTCGAAAATATAAAGGCCGTCGCTTCGACTTTTCCGTCAGACGTCCGACCTCAGACCTCAGACGTTCTTTTCATTCCGCCATCACCACGCAGTTGCGGCCCAGTTCCTTGGCCTTGTAGAGGGCGTTGTCGGCGCGTTTGAGGGCGCTTTCGAAGGTATCGTCTGGCAGCAGGTCGGCCACGCCTATGCTAACGGAGATATGTACCGGGCGACGCGAATGTTGCTCATAAGTATGGGCCTCCACCGCCTTGCGCACTTTTTCCGCCAGAAAGTGGCTGCTGGTGCGACCGTGGGTGGCGCACATGAGGATAAATTCCTCGCCGCCCCAGCGGCCGAAGTGATCGCTGTTGCGCAGGCAGTCGCGGACTACGCGGCTGACGTCGCAGAGTATGCGATCGCCGGCATCGTGACCGCGCCGATCGTTGATGCGCTTGAAGTGGTCGATGTCCATAATCATCAAGCACATGCCTTTTTTGGTGGTGGCGTTGGCGAACACCCCTTCCGAAACCTGGGCGATACCCGCGCGGTTGTAGAGCTGGGTGAGCGGGTCGGTCATGGACTTGCTGCGATAGGCCTCGGCGCGCACTTGCAAGGTGATGTATTTGTGGGCAAACCACAAGAGCACGGCGAAAATACCCAGATAAATCAGGTAGGCCCACCAGCTGCGCCAGGGCGGTGGCAGAATGGTGATGGCCAGGCTCTGTCCCTCCACCCAGGTTTCGCCGTTGACGGAGGCACGGGTGCGAAAGCGGTAATTGCCGGGGTTGATATTGGTGTAGGTGGCGGTGGGGATGCGGCCAATGTTATTCCAGTCGCGGTCAAAGCCCTCCAGTCGGTAACTGTAGCGAATAATATTGCTCTGACGATAATTGAGCGCCGCAAAGTCAAAGGAGAACATGGTGTCCTCGTGGGTGAGGGTAAATTCATCAGTGAGCAGAATGGACTTTTGCAGCGGCGAATCGGGCGTGCCGATGGGGACTTCGCGGTTGAGTATGCGCAAATTGGTAATCACCACCGGGAAGTCCGGTCCCTGGCGGTTCAACTCCTCGGGGTTGAACACGGTGATGCCATCGGTACTGCCGAACCAGAGTTGCCCGCGACTGTCGCGCAGGGTGGCGTCGCGGTTGTAGTGACTGCCGGCCAGGCCGTCTTCGCGGCTGTAGGTATTCACCGCCCCGGAGTCGGGGTCGAGCCGGGCGATGCCATTGGCGGTGGCGAGCCAGATAGCCCCCTGAGTGTCCTCCAGAATGCTGGAAATGTTGGCCGAGGGTAGCCCGTTGCTCATATTGAACACGTCGACAATATTGCCCGCCTTGTCCAGCCGGTGCACGCCGCGATGCTGGGTGCCTACCCAGATACGTCCCTGGCTGTCTTCATACAAGGAACGGATATTCTGGCTGCTGATGTCATTGCCCTTGACCCCCTGCATTTCGGTATGGGTAAAGGCCCCGGTCTCCGGGTTGAATATATCTACGCCGGTAAAACTCCCTACCCAGATTCTGTTTTCGTCGTCTTCAAGTAGTGCGGGTATATAGTTGCCGGAAATGGTGTTGGCACTGTCGGGCCTATGGGTGAAGTGCGTAAAGGTTTGCGTGTCGCGGTGAAACCGATTGAGGCCGCCGTTTTCCGTGCCTAGCCACAAGGTGTTGCCGCTGGACAGCAGCAGGGACCAGATAAATTCGTCGTTGGGCCCCTGAGCTCCTTGGCCTGTGGGGTAGCGGGTAAAGGTTTGCGAGTCGCGGTCAAATCGGTGCAGACCGCCGGCCCAGGTGCCGACCCAGAGGCTGCCATCGGGGTCTTCAGCCAGCGACAACACGGGGTTGGCGGCGAGGGCGCTGGGGTCGAGCGGATCTGCCAGATACTGGCGGATTTTGCCGGTGTCGGGGTCCAGTGCGTTGAGCCCGCCCTCGGTGCCCACCCAGATAGTGCCGTCATCGGTTTCCAGGAAGGTGAGGATGGCGTCGTTACTCAGGCTGTGCGGATCGTTGGGACGCGCCGTGTAGTGGCGGAAAACCTGGCTGCTGCGATTGTAAAAACTCACTCCCGCGGGAAAAGCGCCAATCCACAGATCGCGGTTGCGATCTTCATAAATAACGCGCAACTGATTGGATGGTAGACTCTGGGGGTCGTAGGGCACATTGGTATAGTGGTGAAAGCCACCAGTGTCTTCATTAAACAGCGCCAGCCCGCCTTGATCGAGTGCAACCCAGATCAGCCCCTCGCTGTCCTGGGTGATATCCCAGACAATGTCCACGGCCAGGGAGTCGGGGTCGTTGCGATCGTGGTCATAATGGGTGAAATGCCCGGTACTGGGGTCCAATACGCTGATGCCTTTGCCGTAGGTGCCCAGCCAGGCGCGGCCCTGATCATCGTGCATAATACTGCGCACATTGTTGTAGGCCAGTGAGTTACTGTTCCCGGGCTCGTGTATCAGGTATTCGAAGCTCTTGTTGCGCGGATCAAAAATAACCACACCCATGCCGGCTGTGGCAATCCATACACGCCCCTCAGCATCGATGGCCAGGTCGCGAACCTGCCCTACGTCCGGGCCGGAGGCCACAGGTGGTTCCAGCGTATGCACTTGCATTTGGGTGCGATCAGGACTGATCGCATGCAGACCGAGCAAGCCGCCAGCATAGAGCGTGTTGTCCTCGGCCACCGCCAGTGCCGAAATCACTTCCGAAGTGAAATCCTGCCCCCCCACCTGTTTGAGATGGTGGAAAATATCCTGAGCTTCATCGTAATAGCTGAGTCCGCCCTCCCCGGCCTGCCAGAGCACGCCCTCGTGGTCCACTGCCATCTGCCAGATATAGCTGGCCGGAATGCCATTAACCGAGAGCGCATCGGCCTGGTAGAGCTTGAGGTTGCGGCCATCGTACCGGCCCACGCCGTTTTCACCGGCAAACCATATAAAGCCGCGATCATCCTGGACAATGGAGAGGGCACCGCCCAATTGCCGGCTGGTGGATTCGACTTCCTCAAAGGGATTGTCAAAACGAATGCTCGGGGCGGATGACGCCGTTAATGCCTGGGCGGCCCCGGCGTACAGACACCAGAGTGCCAACAGGCACACTGTCAGAGGAGGATAGTGTTTAGCGACGGACTTAATAACAGTGTCCCGAAGCTGGTGGTAACGCGTAGTTATTGTCATTGCGACGTTTTCTAGCGGGTTTTTATGCTTTTACCTTAGCACAATTGCCCCAGGAATGGGCCGGTAAATACAGGGTTGTTTGTCGTAGTAATCCACATTTTGAGCATAAACGTCGGACGTCTGAGATCTGATGGAGAACGGTATGCTCGAATCACCGATCAAGAGTCGATGATCATGAGGCCGGAGAACGGTGAACGGTGATGCGAGTGTCCGCGCGGTAGACGGGCGGTGGCGGACACCGGATACGGACAGTTTTCTTGGCGATTATTCATAAGCCTCAAAAAATAGTGATAAAAATCAACAGGATAGAGCGCTCAGATAAACTGGCACACTTGTGGCTAAGAGGGAGGCAGGTTTTACAGCACGAGTGGCCAGTATGACGATGATGGATACCAGCGGTCAGGACCGCGTTCTGCAAAAAAGCACCGGGTGGCGACGCCATCTGGGCCTGGCCCTCGGTGGGGGGCTGCTGTTGGCGGCTGCCGCTTATGCGGTGGCGGCCCTGGCGCCGAGTTTTAGTGCTGACGATGCTATAGAGCGCCAGCGGCTGCGTTTGTCCACGGTCACTCGCGGCGACCTGGTGCGCGAAATTATGGCCCAGGGGCGGGTCGTGGTCGCCAACAGCCCCACACTGTTCAGCCCGGAAGTTGGTTACGTGGAGCTTAACGTCAAGGCGGGAGACAGTGTGGAAAAGGGCCAGCGGTTGGCCACGGTTATCAGTCCGGAACTGGTTGAGCAGCTGGCGCGGGAAAATTCGGAATTGACCCGCCTGCAGGCGGATCTGGAGCGGCAAAAAATTGAATCCCGGCAACTGCGCCTGCAGCAGGAACAGGCGCGCGCCATGGCCGAGGTTCAACTGAAAGCCATGCAGCGGGAAAAACGCCGCGCTGATAAATCCTGGGAGCTGAAAATCATCAGTCGTCTTGACTACGAAAAAGTGCTGGATGATCTGGCGCGGGCGGAGCTGGAGTTTGAGCAGGCGGCTCAGAATTTGGCCCTGTCTGATGAATCCCTCTCCTTTTACGACCGCTCACTGGCGCTGCAGTCCGATAGTCAAAGGTTGATTATCAAGGCGCTGGAAAGGCGTGTGGAGGCACTGGAGATTACTTCGCCTGTGGATGGCATGGTGGGCAATGTGCAGGTGGACCACAAGCAGGCAGTGGCGGCCAACCAGGCGTTGATTACAGTGGTGGACCTGACCGCTTACGAGGTGGAAGCCTCCGTGCCCGAAGGTATGGCGAGTGAATTGAGCGCGGGCATGGACACGGACATTCAATTAAACGGCGAGGATTTTGCCGGCGTGTTGACGGCGATCTCGCCGGAAGTGGTCGGCGGGGTGGTGACAGCGCGTATTCGCTTTAGCGGCGATATGCCCCCCAGCCTGCGGCAGAACCAGCGTCTGACCGCGCGCATCAAGCTGGAAAATAAACCCGATACCCTGATGGTGGAGCGGGGGCCATTCTTCGACGGTTTTCGCGGTTATGCCTTTGTGGTGCGCGATGGTCGTGCCCATAAAAAGGTCGTTACTCTCGGCAGTCGCAGTTTGCGCCATGTGGAGGTGATTGACGGATTGGAAGCGGGCGAACAGGTGATCGTCTCGGCTATGGACGTCAAGGATACCGTCGACACTATTATTATTAGCGAATAATCATTAACGAAACAGGACACTCTTATGCTCAAGATGCAATCGGTTAAAAAAATCTATCGCACGGATATGATTGAAACCCACGCGCTCAGGGACTTCAGTCTGGAAGTCAAGCAGGGTGAGTTCGTGGCGGTGACCGGCCCATCGGGCTCGGGGAAAACCACTTTCCTCAGCATCGCCGGCTTGCTGGAGGATTTTGAGGGCGGCAGCTACTGGCTGGATGGCGAGGACGTCAGCCGCCTGGATGACCGCGCGCGTTCACGGCTTCGCAATCATAAAATCGGATTTATTTTTCAAGGGTTTAACCTGATTGGCGATCTCAACCTTTACGATAATGTGGATGTTCCCCTGCGCTATCGCGGCCTTAAAAGTCGCGAACGCAAGCGCCGTATCGAAAGTGCCCTGGAACGTGTGGGACTGGCCGCAAGGCATAAGCACCTGCCGTCCCAGCTGTCCGGGGGGCAGCAACAGCGCGTGGCTATTGCCCGGGCCCTGGCGGGGGAGCCCGCCTTTTTGCTGGCCGATGAGCCCACCGGTAATCTGGATTCTCTGATGGCCCGGCAAGTGATGGAAATGCTGGAAGACATCAACCGGCAGGGGATGACGATTGTCATGGTGACGCACGATCCCGACCTGGCTCGACGTGCTCAGCGCAATATTCAGATCATCGATGGTCAGGTGACCGATCACAGCCTCTATGCTCCGCGCGCCGCCAGGTCAACTGCCGCCGAAACTGTGGTATAGGAGCGCTGTCATGTGGAAATATTATATTCGCCTGGCCTGGATCAGCTTGAAAAAAACACCGGTGCTATCCGCATTGATGGTGCTGGCGATAGCCACTGGAATTGCCGCCAGCTTGACCACGGTAACACTCTACACAATGGTGGCCAGTAACCCCATGGCCCATAAAAATGATTATCTGTTTGCCGTGCAATTGGACAGTTGGGACCCCGAGGAGAACTTTTGGCAGGCCAATGGTGTACCGCTGATGCTCACTTACCGCGATGCCCGCGCCCTCTATCGGGCCGATATGGCTGAGGAAACACTAGTCATGTCGCTCGCAGGTGTCACAGCCCGAGATGTCGATGGCCAGCAGACGTCGCGCGTAGAAGCGACGCGCATGACCACCAACAGTTTTTTCTCATTGTTCGATGTGCCGTTTATTTACGGTGGCAGCTGGAGTGATCAAGCTGATCGCGACGGTGCGCAAGCCGTCGTGATTTCCGAGGCGCTCAATCATTATTTTTTCAATGGAGAGAACTCCGTGGGTGAAAGCCTGTTGCTGGAAGGTGAGAGTTACACGGTAACGGGGGTGGTGTCCGACACTTGGTCGTTAACCCCGTCGGTGTACGACTTGAATATCTACGCCTTTAAGCAGCCGGAGCAGATTTATATTCCCTTTTTCAACCACGAGCGCAAGGCTTTCCCCAGTTGGGGGGATAGCAATGGCTGGAAGTATGAAGAGACAAGCTCTCACCAGGAAACTCTGATGACGGAGCAAGTGTGGGTGCAGACCTGGGTGTCGCTGGTTAACGATCAACAGTATCAGGCCTACGAACAATTCCTGCGTAATTATATTAATGAGCAAAAACGCATTGGACGTTTCCAGCGCCCCTTGAAATATTACCTCAATACGCCCGCCGAGTGGCTGGAAATCAATCAAGTGGTCTCCGAGGACAACAGAATACTGGTCGGTTTGTCGCTGGCGTTTTTACTGGTATGCCTGGTCAATGCCGTGGTCTTGCTGTTGGCCAAGTTCCTGCGCAAAGCACCGGAAGCGGGGTTGCGCCGTGCCCTGGGGGCGAGTCGCGCCGCCATTTTTATGCAGCATTTAGCTGAGGCGGCCCTGATTGGTTGCGCTGGCGCGCTGTTGGGGTTGGCGTTGTCATGGCTGGGTCTGTTGGGTATTCGAGTGCTCTATGCGGATTATCAACAGTTAGCGGTTATGAGCTTCTCTACCGTGGGCGGTGCGCTGTTGCTGGCAATTGTCAGCAGCCTGCTCAGCGGCATTCTGCCCGCCTGGCAAATCGCCCAGACGCCGCCCGCCCGCTACCTTAAAGCCCAATAACTGACGCGAGACAATAACATGATGCAATTATTACCTATTTTAAAAACACTCTGGCGCAGCAAGGTGGGGCCGCTGTTGGTCGTGCTGCAGTTGGCGCTGACAATCGCCATAATCAGCAATGCGATTTTTTTTATTAACACCCGCATTGATAATGTCAGTCGACCGCTGGGGTTTTCCGCCGCGTCGCTGGCCACTTTTTGGGCCAAAACCGATAGCGGCAGCATAGAGATGGAGCAGCGAATTCAGGAGGATATTGCGCAAATAAAAAGTATTGCGGGCATCCAGGAGGTGGCGCCCATGAAGAGCGTGCCCTTTTCGCACTCAGGTTATAGCTCCGGCTTTCATAACAAGCACGGTAGCGAGGGCAACGAGGGGCGCCTCAGTATTCCCGCCGGGGTCATAGAGACCGATCATCGCGGCCTGGATGTGTTGGGCCTCAGGCTTGTGGAAGGTCGCAACTTTCAACCGCAAGAGGTTGTTTACTACACCCGCGAAAATACACCTGCCAATGCTCAGGTAATTATCTCTCAGTCTGTGGCCGATCAGGTGTTTCCCGGTGCCTCGGCGGTGGGTCAAACCCTGTATTTTTCAGGTGTTATCCCACTGACGGTGGTGGGAGTGGTGGAGAATTTTCTCGGTTATTTTCCCAACCTGGACTTTGCTCAAAACAATGTCTTGATCTCTGTGATTGAAAAAAGTGATTCTGTCCACTATGTGGTTAAAGGCGATGCCGGCCGTATCGACCCACTGGCCCAGCAGGCGACGCAAAAATTACGCGACCTGGATAGCAATCGTGTCGTCAATGACGCCTCGTCTATGACGACATTAATCGAGAACCACTATCGTACTGACTACGGCATGATCCTCTTGCTGGTGGTGGTTATGGTGCTGCTGGTTTTTATCAATATGCTGGGGATTGTGGGCATCACCACCTTTTGGGTTAATCAGCGGCGACAGCAGATTGGTATTCGGCGAGCCCTGGGTGCCACCCGTGCTGCTATTGTGCAGTTTTTTATGCTGGAAAATGGTGTGCTGGTATTGCTGGCCACCGTACTGGGTGCCTTTATCGCTTTTTGGGCCAGCCATCAACTGGTGCAGCGCTATGCTTTTGATTTTTTGCCGTGGTATTACCTGCCAATTGCCGGCGGTGCCGTATTGCTTATTGCCCTGGCGGCCGCTTCCGTACCCGCCCGGCGCGCCGCCCTGATACCGCCTCGGGAAGCGATTTCCAGCCGATAATATTATTTATTAATTACAGGCAATAGAAAGCTTATGAAAATTATATATATTATTTTTTACTGTTTATTATGTTTTTCTTTGATCATCCCGCCAGCGCTGTCTAGAGAGACTGACGGTGGAAAAATTCTGATGATTGCGTCCAATAAACAGGATATGGGTGACGCGGATAAACACGATGCGCGAAACAACCTGTGGGAATACGCACCTCCCTACCATATTTTTGTCTCCCACGGATTTGAAGTGGATTTTGTTTCCCCCAATGGGGGTGCCATTCCATTTATGATGGATCCCGTCGGTATTAGCAGCTACACAATAGAGTATGAGGGATTTATGGATAAGGCGAATCATTCGTTGATCCCTGAGGCAGTTAACCCGGAGGAGTATCTGGCCATCTATATAGGGGGCGGATATGGTACCCTGTTTGATGTGGCCGATAACCCGGCACTGCAATCTATCATGGCAGCCGTTTACGAAAATGGTGGGATCATCGGCAGCTGCGGCCATGGGGCGGGAGCCTTTGCCAACGTCAAACTTGACGATGGACGCTATCTGGTGGCGGGAAAGCGGGTGGCTGGATTTCCCAATGCCACGGAAAGAGAAAAAAGCTGGGCTCAGCAGGGCAAACTCTTGCCCTTCTTGGTGGAAGATAAACTTCGCTATAATGGCGCCATAGCTGTTAATAAAGAAACTCTGGCAGACAAGCACGCCGTGGTTATCGATCAACGTATTGTATCGTCGATGTTTTTGCCCTCGGCGGCGGCCGTGGCAAAAGAGACAATAAAGCTGATTAATAAAGACTAGCAATAACAGACTGCGAATGGCTGAGGAATCAAAGTGCAGCGAGTATTGATTATCGATGACAACCCCGAAGTGGGCAAAGCGCTGAGGTTGTTGCTGCAATTGCACGATATTGACAGCGAAGCGGTGCTGACCCCCCAGGCGGGTTTACAGCGGTTGGGGGAAGATTCCAGTATTTCACTGGTATTGCAGGATATGAATTTTTCCCGCGACACCACTTCTGGCGAAGAGGGGCGGCAACTGTTTACTGCCATACGTCAGGCTCGGCCCGATATGCCCATTATTCTACTGACCGCCTGGACCCAACTGGAAACAGCGGTGGACTTGATCAAGCAGGGAGCGGTGGATTATCTGGCCAAGCCCTGGGATGACCAGAAGCTGATCACCTCGGTGATCAACCTGCTGGAACTACAGGAATTGCAAATGCGACAGTTGCGCGAGGCGCAGCAACAGCTGACGGAAAGGCAGCAATTACTGCAAACCGCCGATCTCTGCGGTTTGGTTTACCAAAGCACTGCCATGCACGAGTTGGTGAAGCTGGCCGTGCGTATTGCGCGCACCCGGGAGCCGGTATTGGTAACCGGCCCCAATGGCTCCGGCAAGGAAAAAATCGCACATATTATTCAACGCAATTCCGAGGTGAAAGCCGGGCCTTTTGTCTCGGTCAATGTGGGCGCCCTGCCGAACGAGCTTATGGAAGTGGAACTCTTTGGCGCCGAGCCGGGTGCCTATACGGGCATTACCAAAACCCGCCTGGGGCGATTTGAAACCGCCGATGGCGGCACCTTGTTTCTGGATGAAATTGGCAATCTGTCCGCCAGTGGCCAGGCCAAGCTGCTCAGGGTGTTGCAGACGGGCGAGTTTGAGCGCCTGGGTTCCAGCCAGACACGCCGATGTCAGGTGCGCATTATCAGTGCCACCAATGCCGATCTGCCATTGGCGATTTCCCGAGGTGAATTTCGCGAAGACCTCTATTACCGACTCAATGTGTTTGAGTTGAAAGTGCCGCCGCTGGCGGATCGCCCCGAAGATATCGCCCCGCTGTTACATCGCTTTCTGGGCGATAAATTCGCTCTGGGCGAGCGGGTGTTACCCTGGTTGCAGTCCTACGCCTGGCCGGGAAATGTGCGTGAACTCGAAAATGCCTGCCAGCGGGCGCGGGTTTTTGCCGAGGGGCGCCGAATTGAGCGGGAGGACTTTGGTATTGATTTCGCGTCGGCCCAGGCGCCCGCGCGACTGCAGGTGGAACCCAGCCGCGAAATGATACAGGCGGCGCTGGAAGAGAACCGGGGCATCATCGCCCAGGCGGCGCGACAATTGGGGCTGTCGCGACAGGCGCTCTACCGGCGGCTGGAGCAGTATGAAATTCGCCTTCCCTAACCTTGGGGGCTTGCCCCTGCAGGGTCGCCTGCTGTTGGCAACGCTGGTGTCTCTGGGCCTGGCGTTGGCAATTTTTGTGCTCTTGTATCATACCCTGGCGATGACCTGGCTGGCGGCGCTGATAGCCCTGCTCCTGGGCTTTGCCAGTGCCACGTTGCTGCTCTGGGTGTTGACCCGGCCTGTTCGCACAGGGCTGGTCGCACTCAATCAGGGGTTGCTAAACCTGCTGGATAACGACTTCAGTATCACCCTGGCTGAGAGCACAGTCGGCGATCTGGACCGCCTGCTGGCGAGTTACAACCAACTCACCGAAAGTCTGCGCCGGGAGCGCCAGACTCTCTACCAGCGCGAGTTGTTGCTGGACACCATAATTGACAATGCCTACATGGCGGTATTGATTGTCGACCATCATTTGCGCGTTATTTTTTCCAATCGTGAGGCCGAGCTTTGCCTCCACAACGGGGAGGCAATCAATGGGCACACGCTTGAGACTGTCCTGGCCGACAAAAATCCGGACCTGATGACGAATATCCGGCAACAGCAGTCGGGTATTTTGCCTTTGCAATCGGGCAGTGTTCACCTCTACCACCTGTTTGTGGGGGAGTTCGCTTTCAATGCGCAAAAACATCGCCTCGTCCTGCTTAAGGAGATGACTCGGGAGCTGGCGCGGCAGGAGGCGGACACCTGGAAAAAGGTGATTCGTATTATTAGCCACGAAATCAACAACTCTCTCGCGCCCATCTCTTCCCTGGCGCACTCGGGCCAACTGCTGGTGGAGAAGCGACAGTGGCACACCCTGCCCGAAGTGTTTACCACCCTCGCGGAACGCGCAGATCATTTGAAGTCGTTTGTGGGCGGCTATGCCGATATCGCCAAGCTGCCTCGGCCACAAAAAGACTGGGTGGGTTGGCCCGGGTTTTTCAGTGGTCTGAAGCTGGGTTACCCTTTCAAGCTGATTAGCGCTCTGCCCGCTGAACCCGGTTATTTCGATGCGGCCCAACTGCAGCAATTACTCTTGAATCTTCTGAAAAATGCCGTTGAGTCGGAGTCGCCCGCCGAGGATATTCAGGTGAGCATCACCCAGACACTCCACTCCAGCACCATCGAGGTGAGTGACCGCGGCCTGGGTATGCCGCCCGATGTATTGCGCAATGCGCTGCTACCCTTTTACTCCACCAAGGTGGGTGGTAGCGGGGTAGGCCTGACTCTATGTCGGGAAATTGTAGAGGCGCATGATGGCGAGCTGGTGCTGGTCAACCGGCGGCGCGGAGGTCTGCGAGTGCGACTTGTGTTGCCGCGGTATCCATAGGTGCTAGACTGAGGGGAGAATCCATAGGATTGGACCCCTCCTCCCCATGCTTATAGCTCGGTGGTTGTTATTGCTGGCCCTGTCGACGTGCCTCACGGGTACCGCCCTCGCCAGACCCGTGCCGCAGACGGAAAGCCCATCTGCGGTACGGGTCATCGTGGCTCCTATCTATAGCATCGACAATCCCAACAGCAATAATTATTTTTTTGTGAGCCTCTTGCGGCTGGCATTGGCTAAGACCGAGGCCAGTCACGGACCCTATGAATTACGCGAGCCGTCAGATTACTTTATCGACAATCGCCTGCGCGCGGAAATGGTCAGCGGTCGGGTGGACATCGCATGGTTTACCCGCATGGCTGAATTCGAAAAGCAGTTTTTAATGGTGGACGAGCCTCTGCTTGGCCGCATTAACGAGTACCGGCTATTGTTGATTCGTCGGGAGGACCGGGAAAAATTTCGCCAAATTGAACAATTACATCAGTTGCGGGATTTAACGGCGGGCATCGGTGCCCAGTGGGCCGACCGTCATGTTTTCGACATTAATCGTCTGCCTTACGTGACCGGCCCGCGCTACAGTACCCTATTTCGCATGCTCAAGGCCGGGCGGTTTGACTATTGTCCGCGCGGACTCTACCAGATCAAGAATGAAGTGGAGCAGTATGGGGATCAGAACTTGGTGATCGCGGATAATATTATGCTGCACTACCCTCACAGTATTCACTTTTTTGTGTCTCGAGAGCGGCCACTATTGGCACAGCGGCTGAAGCTGGGTCTGGAACGCGCCCGAGAGGATGGCAGTTTTGAGGCGTTGTTTAACAGCTTCGAACAGTTTCGCTGGGCCGAAGCGCAATTG
>CBFGUT010000056.1:0-14001 GCA_965652265.1 uncultured Cellvibrionaceae bacterium
TTGAAAAACTATCTGCGTGGCCGCTGCGTCGTTAAAACCAGGCTCAAAATGCTCACAAACTGCAGGAGCAGTTTGCATAGCGGAGCTACCGAAGGTGTCCCCACAGGGATGTGGGGCATGATTTATAAACCATAAACTCCGCTTTTTAACGTGGCAAGCGGGGCGTGGTCTCCGCTACGCTCCGGCTCGCCTGATTTTGCCTAGCAGCGCCTGCCTCGAAAACGTTTTTCAACGGCCTGTTAAGTGCCGCATCAGCGAATCCTCGATTTGCTGATGCGTCCGTACGTCGACTCGATGACTCGTCTAGCCTGGCCCACTTTATGCAGTAATGAGCCTTAAGGGCGATTCGCCAATATTTTGTCACTGTACCCTGTGCGAGAGAAACTATGAGTAACCGTGTCGATATCAATAATTTGCTGATGGAAATGCGTACCCTCAAGGCGCAGACACAGGCCTTTCAAAAGCCTCAGCCGCTACAGGGCGTAAACCCGCTCAACCCCACCGAGCAGGCGCAGAAAACCACAGAGACGCCCGGGTTTGGCGAGGTGATGGCGCAGGCCGTGAATAAGGTCAACAGTCTCCAGAAAGCCTCGGGTGCGACCGCGGATGCCTTTGAGCGCGGCAAGGAGGGGGTTGATATCACCGATGTGATGATCGCCTCGCAAAAAGCCAGCGTGGCCTTTGAGGCGACAGTTCAGGTGCGTAACAAGTTGGTAGAGGCCTACCGCGACATCATGAATATGCCTATTTAGGTTGTTAATAAAGATTAAGAGGTAGGTTATGGCCGCGACCGATATGGCTACCACGACACAAAATGCCGGACAAAAATCCGCGCGTACCGGCAACGATCTGGTGGAGGGTTTCAGCAACCTGACACTGGTGCGACAGGTGGGATTGATGATTGGCCTGGCGGCCTCCGTGGCACTGGGCTTTGCCGTGGTACTCTGGAGCCAGGAAAAGGACTATCGCCCGCTCTACGGCAGCCTCGATCGCCTCGATACTGCCGAAGTGGTGAACATTCTCGAACAGAATCAGATCGATTTTAAAATCGAGCCTTCCACGGGCGCACTGCTGGTACCCAGTGAACATATTCACAGCGCCCGCCTGAAACTGGCGGAAGTGGGTATTGGCAGTCATCAGGCGGTGGGTTTCGAACTCCTCGACCAGGAAATGCCCCTGGGTACCAGCCAGTTTATCGAGAACACCCGCTACCACCGCGGTCTGGAAGGCGAGTTGGCGCGCACCATTACCAGTATTAACAGTGTGCGTACGGCGCGCGTCCACCTGGCGATCCCCAAACGTTCGGTGTTTGTGCGCGATGTGCGCAAGCCTACCGGCAGCGTGTTCCTGGAAGTGTATCCCGGGCGTGAAGTGAAACCCGAGCAGGTCAAGGCCATTGTCAATCTGGTGGCCTCCAGTATCAGCGAATTACAGCCCGCTGATGTGACAGTGGTGGATCAACGCGGCAATCTACTTTCCATCAGCGAGGAAAATCCGGAGCTGGCTCTGGCCGACAAACAGCGCCAATTGGTGGCGGAAGTGGAGGAGCGTCTGCTGCAACGGGTTACCAGTATCCTGGAGCCGGTGGCGGGGCCGGGTAACTTTCGCGCGGAGATCAGTGCCGACCTGGACTTCACTGCCATTGAACAGGCTCAGGAGCGCTACGATGGTGAGGAACCCCGCGTGCGCAGTGAACACACTATCAGTGAAGTGCGCACCGACGACAACGTTATCGGTGGCATCCCTGGCGCACTCACCAATCAGCCACCCGCGGATGGCGAGGCGCCCGAGCAAATTGATCCGCTCACGGGTGAATCTGTCGGCCCGGCGCCCATTAAACACAGTCGTGAGAACATCACCCGTAACTATGAAGTGGACCGAACCATCAGCTATACCCGCCAATCCCAGGGTGATATTTCCCGCCTGAGTGTGGCGGTGGTGTTGGACAACAAGCGCAGTCTCGATGCCGAGGGCAATACCGTGACAGAGCCCTGGAGCGACGAGGAAATTGCCACTCTGACGACGCTGGTTCGCGATGCAGTGGGTTTCCGGGAGGATCGCGGCGATCGTGTCAGTGTGCTCAATTCTGCGTTCTTACAGGAAACGCAGCCACTGGAGGCAACCGACATGGAGCCTGTACCCTGGTGGCAGGAGTCCTGGATGCAGGGCTATATGCGGCCGCTGGTGGGTCTGCTGGTGATTCTGGCACTGATCTTCGGGCTCTTGCGACCGGTATTGAAAAGCATTGCCAGAAGTGGGTCGCGGGCCGCCGAGGAAGAGGACGCGCGCCAGCTGGCGGCACTGGAAGCGGCCGGCCTGGGGGGTGACCTCTCCGGCGACTCGGTGACCTTGACCGGAGGCGCCATGGCGCTACCGGGCCCGGAAGACAGTTACGAACAGCAGCTCAATGCCATCAAAGGTTTGGTGGCAGAAGACCCGGGCCGGGTGGCTCAGGTGGTAAAATCCTGGATCAACAAAGATCAATAACCTGGACATGACGCGTGGCAGAGAAAAAAGCACAGGCACCGGCCAATAAAATTTCCCCTCTCGATCAGGCGGCTATTCTGTTGATGTCGCTCGGTGAGAAGGATGCTGCCGAAGTGCTCAAACACATGGGGCCCAAGGAAGTACAGCGTTTGGGGGGCGCCATGTCCCAACTTACCAACGTTCATCAGAAAGATGTGCAACAGGTAATGCAGGGCTTTCTGGAAGAGGCGCGCAGTCTGACCGGTCTGGGTATGGGGGCGGACAGCTACATCCGCAATATGCTGGTGGCGGCGCTGGGCGAGGACAAGGCCAGCAGCCTGGTGGACCGCATTCTGCTGGGGGGGAATACCTCCGGCCTGGATACCCTCAAGTGGATGGAGCCGCGCTCGGTGGCGGATATCATCCGCAATGAACACCCGCAGATTCAGGCGATTGTGATCGCCTATCTGGACGCCGATCAGGCCGCCGAGGTGCTGGGCTATTTTACCGAAAAAGCGCGCCTGGACATTATGATGCGTGTGGCGGCGCTGGATACCGTGCAACCCAGCGCTCTGCAGGAACTCAACGATATTCTCGAGCGCCAGTTTTCCGGCAAGGCCGGCTCGCAGACCAAGGCTATGGGTGGCTACAAAGTGGCGGCGGAAATCATGAACAATCTCGACGGCGGGATCGAGGCCGAGCTGATGGACGCGATCAAGGAAATCGACGAGGATATGGGCAATCAGATTCAGGATCTTATGTTTGTATTCGAAAACCTCAAGGAGGTGGACGACCGGGGCATACAGATGCTGTTGCGGGAAGTGTCATCGGAGGTGCTTATTGTCGCCCTCAAGGGCGCCGATGCCGATCTGCAGGACAAGATCTTCAAGAACATGTCCAAGCGCGCCGCCGAACTTTTGCGCGACGATCTGGAAGTCAAGGGTCCGGTGCGGGTTTCCGAAGTGGAAGCCGCCCAGAAGGAAATCCTCACCATCGCCCGGCGCATGGCCGATGCCGGCGAAATTGTGCTCGGTGGCAGTGGCGAGCAGATGCTGTAATGATAATGACGCCGCCGATGTGCCTCGCAAGGTGATTTCATGAGCGATAACAAAAAGCCTGTCAATCGCATACCGGCCGCTGAAGCCGGACGCTGGCAGTCCTGGGCTCTGCCGGATGTGGCCAATGCCGAACGCCGGGTCTCCAGTATTGAGCAACAGGCTCGGCAGCGGGGTGGCCGGCGCAAGGGTGAGCGGGTCGAGGATGTGAGCCTGGATCAGATCCAGAATTTCAGTGGCCTTACGGCCGAGCAACTGCACTCCATTGTGCAACAAGCCGAGAAGGAAGGTTTTGACAAGGGTTATCAGGATGGCCTCCAGCAGGGGCGTGACGAGGGCCACAAGGCCGGTCAGCAACAGGGGCTAAGCGAGATGCGCTCCCAGCTGATGGCCGATCAGAAGCGCTTCAAGGATCTGGCCCAGGCGCTGCTTTCCCCAGTGGAGCAGCAGGACCAGCGCCTGGAGAAACTGTTGTTGACCATGGTGGAGCGGCTCACGCGGGCAGTGGTGCGGCGCGAACTGGAAACCGGACGCGAGGATATACGCGCTCTGGTGCGTCGTGCCGTGGCCGCGCTGCCCACCGGTCCCGGCCACCTGCGAATTTTTCTTAATGCCGAAGACCTCGAACGGGTGGCCAGCTATAGTCGCGAGCAGTCAGAGTGGCAGTTTATCGCCGATGCCGAGATGGCGCCTGGCGGCGTACGGGTGGAAACCGGTGACAGTGTCGTGGACGACTCGGTGGAACGCCGCCTGCGCGAGGTGATAGAGCGCTTTCTGCAACAACAGGACAGCGACGAGCAAAGCACTGACGAAAGCCTTTTCCGTGCCGAGGATGCCGCGCCGGCGTCGGGTGAGGAGCCGGAGGAACATGAGTAGCGAGCGTCGCGATCTGTGGCAGCGGCTGCGTCCCTACCTGCCTGCGCCGGACCCGCTGCAGCCTGAGGCCGAGGGCCGTCTGGTGCGCTCCGTGGGGCTCACACTGGAAGCCGTAGGACTGAATGTCTCTGTGGGGCGCCAGTGTCTGGTGGTGGCCCGCGACGGACGCCGCATCGAGGCCGAGGTGGTGGGTTTTGCCGGTGCCAGTGTCTATCTGATGCCGGTCAAACGCGTCGAGGGTCTGGAGCCCGGTGCCCGCGTTGTACCCGTCTCCCACAGTGAAGCCATGCGTATCGGTCTGCAGACACTGGGCCGCGTGCTCAATGGTCTCGGGCAACCCCTGGATGGTCGCGGTGCGCTACAGGGCAGTGAATTTCTGGACATGGTGCCCAGTGCCATCAACCCCCTCAATCGCCATCCCATTCACGAGCCTCTGGATGTGGGAATACGGGCGATTAACGCCCTGATTACCGTTGGCCGCGGTCAGCGCATGGGACTGTTTGCCGGCAGTGGCGTGGGCAAGAGCGTGCTGATGGGTATGATGACCAAATATACGACCGCCGATGTGGTGGTGGTGGGATTGATCGGCGAGCGCGGCCGCGAAGTCAAAGAGTTTATCGAGCAGATTCTCGGGGAAGAGGGCATGAAGCGCGCCGTGATAGTGGCCTCGCCGGCAGACGATGCGCCGCTGATGCGCCTGCGCGCCTCACAATTGGCGAGCCGGATAGCCGAGTATTATCGCGATATGGGATTGAATGTGCTGCTGTTGATGGACTCACTCACGCGCTTCGCTCAGGCGCAGCGGGAAATCTCGCTCGCCATCGGCGAGCCGCCCGCCACCAAGGGCTACCCGCCGTCGGTTTTTGCCCGCCTGCCGGAACTGGTGGAGCGCGCCGGCAACGCCGACAGGGGCGAGGGCTCGATAACGGCCTTCTACACGGTACTGACGGAGGGCGATGACCTGCAGGATCCCATCGCCGATGCCGCCCGTGCCATTCTCGATGGCCACATTGTGCTGTCGCGCTCGCTGGCGGAAGAGGGTGTGTATCCGGCCATCGATGTGGAGGCTTCCATTAGCCGCGCCATGGCCAATATCGTCGCACCGGAGCAGTTAAAATCCATGCAGCGGTTTAAACAACTACTGTCTCGCTATGAGAAAAATCGCGACCTGATTGCCATTGGGGCCTACAGCAAGGGCGCCGACCCGGAAACGGACGAGGCCATAGAACGCTTCCCGTCCCTGCGGCTGTTTATTCAGCAGGGGCTGGATCAGAGTGTACACATGGCCGAATCGCTGGCGAACCTCAAGGCGGTACTGGCGCCGGCGCGAGGGGGTAAGGCTAACAGCCCGCTGGCGGCCGAGCACAGGCGCTAAGCGGTGGCCGTCAAACGTTCAAAGCGGCTGCAGGTGGTACTGATGGTCGCTGAACGCAAGGAGCGCGAAGCGGCACAACAACTGGGGGAATTCCAGCAACTGGTGGCCGCCGAGCGCGATCAACTGGAGCAGTTACAGACCTACCGGCAACAATATCTGAGTGATTACGGGCGTTCGCAAACCCACCTTGACACCGTGCAGATGGAGCGACTGAGCGGTTTTATCTATCGCCTGGGCGGGGTGATCGACGAGCAACAGGCGAAGCTGGTAAATCTGCAAAAACAGCTGGATATTCTCCGTCAGCACTGGCAGCTGCGCCATCACCAGCGCGGGGCTATTGCCGATCTGGTGGAGCGCCTGGCCCGTGCCGAAGACGCCGAAGCCGAACGCCAGCTGCAAAAATTGATTGATGACATGTCCAATAATCGCCTGCGCTGACGCTATGGCGACGGGCAAAATTAAGCTATCCTGTAGGGCAGGTGATCGCACTTCCCACGGTATACCGGGGCAGGACGCGCATCGCGCCCTGAGAGCCCAGGGGAGCCGCGGCTGGTTACGGTAACGGAGAAGGCTGCGGACCGATATCACAGGAGAGATACGCTATGGCTATACATTCCACGCTGTCGTCCGACGGAAGCGAACTGACCCTGGTCATCAAGGGCCGGTTTGACTTCAGTGCCCATCAGGACTTCCGCGGCAGCTATGAAAAACTCACCAAAAAGCCCGACCGCTATATTATCGATCTCAAGGATACGGCCTACCTGGACAGCTCGGCTCTGGGCATGCTGTTGTTATTGCGGGATTTTGCCGGGGGTGACAGGGCCAATATCGAAATTCACCATGCCAGTGATGATGTGAGACGTATCCTCACCATTTCCAATTTCGAACAGCTGTTTACCATCAAGTAACGGCCATGAACGACAGTCGCCTGATTAAGGTGCTGGTGGCCGATGATACCGATACCGACCGCCTGATCCTCGAAACCATTGTCCGCCGCGAGGGCCACGAGGTACTCAGCACCCGCAATGGGCGCGAGGCGGTGGAACTCTATCGGCGGGAGAAGCCGGATATCATCCTGCTGGATGCGCTCATGCCCGAGTTGGACGGATTCGGTGCGGCCCGCCAGATACGCGCCCTGGCCGGTGAGGACCTGGTGCCCATTATCTTTCTGACTTCACTTACGGACACGGAGTCTCTGGTGCAGTGCCTGGAGGCAGGCGGGGATGATTTTCTCTCCAAACCCTACAACCGGGTAATCCTGCAGGCCAAGATCAAGGCCTTCTATCGCATGCGCACCATGCACAGCACCCTGCAGGCCCAGCGCGATCAGATAGCCCTGCACAACGAACATTTTCTGCAAGAGCAGGTGGTGGCCAAACAGGTCTTCGACAATATTACCCGCAGCGGTTGTCTGGACAGTGCCAACCTGCGCTACTATCTCTCGCCGCTGGCGGTTTTCAATGGTGATGTGATGGTGGCCGCACTGAACCCGGCGGGCAACATGATGGTATTGCTGGGGGATTTTACCGGTCACGGCCTGCCCGCCGCCATCGGTGCCATGCCCCTGGCTACTACTTTCTACAGTATGGTGGGAAGGGGTTTTTCCGCCCCTGATATTCTCGCCGATATTAATAATAAACTGAAAAGCATTCTGCCAGTGGGGCTGTTTTGTTGCGCGGCTATGGTGGAAATGAATTTCAACAAACAGAGCCTGAAAATCTGGAACGGCGGTTTGCCAGCGGCCTATATCCTCCGGGGCGGTGGACAACTGGACAAAGTAAAATCCACACACCTTCCTCTCGGGGTGTTGGCCAGCAATGAGTTTCGGGCCGATTTTCAGCGCTACGCCCTGGCTCAGGGTGACCGTCTCTATCTATGGTCGGACGGTATCCACGAGGCGCGGGACGCCAGCGGGGAAATGTTTGGTGAGGAGCGTATTGACGAGGTTTTTCATCAAACAAAGCGACACGAGTGTGTGTTCGATGAGTTGTTGAGCCGCGTCAAGGCGTTTGTCGGGGAGGGCGAGAAAAGTGACGACCTCTCCCTTATCGAGCTGGTGATGGAGCCCTACCGTGGGTCCGATGCGCCGCGCCAGGCCGAGGGTACCAGTCCGTCGCGGCTGTCGGAGTGGCGGTTGGTATTCGATATCCGGCCCTCCAGCTTTGCCACATTTGACCCCTTACCGCTGTTATTGAGCCTGGTACTGGAGGTACCGGGGCTACGTCAGCACAGTGGCAGTCTTTACACCATTATGAGCGAGTTATACAGTAATGCTCTGGAACACGGTGTGCTGGGTCTGGACTCCGCCATTAAAGATGAACCCGATGGTTTTGATCGCTATTACCGACTGCGTCAGCAGCGTTCGGCGGAGATCAGCGAAGGTTTCGTGATTATCAATCTGGCACATGAGACTCACGCTGACGGCGGTTATTTGCTGATTCGGGTAGAGGACAGCGGTCCGGGGTTTGAACCTGAATTTACCGATAGCGATTGCAGCCGCTACAGCGGCCGGGGGCTGCATCTGGTACAGTCTTTATGTGATAGCTGTCGCGTACTCGCACCGGGTAATATTGTCGAAGCCGGTTTTTCTTGGCATGCTGATGATTGACCTCCCAGCGGATGGTCGGGGCCAAGGAGCATCTATGAATGATGTACAACATGTAAATCACGAGACTCTGGCAGGGCTGCGAGAGGTTATGGAAGACGAATTCTGCCACCTTATCGAGACCTATATTGCCGACTCCCAGGCTCGCATCAGCAGCTTGCAACGGGCATTGGTGGAAGCCGACTGTGACGCTGTGCGTCGGGCCGCCCACAGTTTTAAAGGCAGTTGCAGCAATATCGGCGCCGCCGGTCTTGTGCACCTGTGTCAGACCATTGAACAGGCCGCCGCAGAGGGTGTCCTCGAGGGACTCGAACACAAGTTGGTGGAGTTGCAAGCGGAATTTCACCAGGTACAGCGCCAACTGGACGCTTACCGTTAGCCACTTTTCAGAGAGTTGGCACCAGCCTTGCTCTAACCTCTCCTGTCTATACCAATTCAGTCCAAAGCGGCAAATGCTTGCCGCTGCAGTGGCAACAGGAGTCACACTTCATGAAACAGACCTCCCTGCTAGGGGTGCTTTTTGCGCGTGCTCAGTCCGCCTCCCAGGCCCCTGACTCAGCGGTACGCGAAGCTGGCGGCGATGCCTTTTCCCGGGCTCTGCAATCGGCGCGAGGTGACAGGCAGGCCAGCACTGCCAATACGGCATCGCGGGCTTCAGCTGAACCGCGAGTCGGGACTCGAGAAACCCTAAGTGACCGGTCGGGGGGTAAGGAGGCAGACGCCGTACCGGCACCTTCCCCCCTGGCGCCGCGTGCCGCTCAGCCAGAGACACCCCCTGCCACAAACCTCCGTAAGCAGGCTTCCGCTCTGGAGTCGGAGACAGCTGGTGATAAACCAGCGCCGGTCGATCAAGTGGCGAAGGTGGTGGAGTCGCTCGATACCCCCGTGCGCGAGCAATTCACACGACAATTGTTGACCCTGCAGGAGGCGTTGCAGAGCGGTGAGCTGGACCCGCAAGAGGCGTTGAAAAAACTGGAAACCCTGTTAGAGGATAATGGGCTGTCGCTGGATCAAGGGATGCAACAGCTTTTGCAAGCTCTGAGTGAGATGCCATTGGCAGACTCAGATAAGCCGTCCGCGCCCTTGTTGGCACTGGTCGATCTGCTGCGCCAGGGGTTGGCGGAGATCAAACAGAAATCGATGGCAGAGCAGGGCGGTCACGCAGCACCTGTGATAGCCGGTGGCCAGCGTACTGTTCTTGTGGCCAGTAACGCGCCGCCGTCGCGCGCCGCCGTCAATATAGATTTAACCACCCCGCTGGAGCGCGTTGTCACCAGCCAGCAGGCGGCAGAAGTCAGTGGACGAAGTGCGGGAGAGAAGGGGGCCGAGCAGAACACGGCCACCGTGCTCTCCTCCGCCATAAGTCGGTCGCCCGGCGAGGACAAACCGGCGGTGGTACCCAGGGAATCTTCGATTACTTTGAAAGACTCATCTGTCGCCTCCAGCGAACCCTCTGTGACTCTGAAAGAAACGGAGGCGGCCCTGAAAAAACTGATGTTGGGCGATGGTGAAGCCCGGCCGCGGGTTCTAGGCGACAGTACCCTGTTGTCACAGACGCTGTCGAGTGAGAAGGGTAGCGCCGTGGCCCTTGGGCTGCAACCGCTGGCGGGAAGTACCAGCGCTGCGGCCCCTATACCCACTGAACGCGGTTTTACCGTTCAGACGATGGTCAATACCCTTGTTGGACAGCCCAATTGGGGGCAGGCCGTAGGACAGCGGGTCATGTGGCTGGCCCAGCAGAATATTGCCGAAGCGCAATTGCGGCTGGACCCTCCCGATCTGGGGCCGGTGAAGGTCAAAATTTCTGTACAGAATGATCAGGCCCAGGTGGTATTTACCAGCCATTCACCAGCGGTGCGGGAGGCCCTCGATCAAAATGCCCAACGCCTGCGGGAGCTGTTTGCCGAGCAGGGGCTGGATCTGATCAATGTGGACGTGTCCGATGACCGGCAACAGGGCCATGAGCGTGGCGAGAGCGCTGACGAATCCGGGGCATTGACAGGAAGCAGAGATGGCACCGACACCGACAATAGCGAAGCCCCCCAGTGGGTTATGGAAGGTCAGCTCACGCTGGTGGATCATTACGCCTGATTTCTCCGCCCGCACTTGCCAGTGGCGGGCATCCATTCGATACTCTATGTCAAACACAGCCTGTGCCTTGTGGCACGGGCTTTGCTCTATTGCTGTTGGCACCCAAATAACGACGGATAATTGACATGGCCGAAAACGATCTCCGCGATGACGAGCGGGACGAGGACAATGACAACGCGCAAAAGCCGCCAGTGGCGACTCCCTGGTATAAACGCTGGTGGTTGTGGTTACTGCTGGCTTTACTGCTGGTGGCGGTAGGTGTGGGTGTCACTCTGTTTGCACTGGATTCCTCCACACCACCCGGAGACGTCACGGAGGAGGGTGAAGCTGCAGCCGCCAGTTCGGCGCAGAGTCAGGCGTCGGCTCTTTATTACCCCCTGAAGCCGGAGTTTATTACCAATTACTCTGTGCAAGGACGTCAGCGGTCTATCAAGGTGGATATGACCTTGATGTTGCGGGATAACAGTGTGGTGCCGGCACTGGAACTGCATATGCCGGCCCTGCGCCACAGTATTAACATGTTGCTGGTTGGGCAGGTTTACGAGGAGTTGCAAACGGCAGAGGGCAAGGAATTATTGCGTCAGCACGCCCTGGTGGCTGTTCAGGAGGTATTGGAAACAGAGATTGGAGTACCCGGGGTGGAACAGGTGCTCTTTACCAACTTTGTGATGCAATAGGGGTGCTGAGTGCAGGACTTACTGACACAAGATGAAATCGATGCGCTCCTGCACGGGGTCGATGAAGGTGATATCGACACTGATGGCGACCTGGAGCCGGGGGCCGTCAAGTCCTATGACCTGACCAGCCAGGACCGTATCGTTCGCGGGCGGATGCCCACCCTGGAAATGATCAACGAGCGTTTTGCCCGCTATACCCGTATCAGTATGTTCAATATGCTGAGACGCACTGCCGATGTATCAGTGGGTGGCATTCAAATACAAAAATTCGGCGAGTATGTCCATACCCTCTATGTTCCCACCAGTCTGAACATGGTTAAATTTCGCCCCCTGCGGGGTACCGCCCTGGTGATTCTGGACGCGCGGCTGGTATTCAAGTTGGTGGATAATTTCTTTGGCGGCGACGGGCGCCACGCGAAAATTGAGGGCCGGGAATTTACTCCCACCGAACTGCGTGTTGTGCAAATGGTACTGGATCAATTATTTATTGATCTGGCAGAGGCCTGGAAGGCGGTTATGCCTATTGAGTTTGAGTACATGAACTCCGAGGTCAATCCTTCTCTGGCCAATATCGTCAGCCCCAGCGAAGTGGTGGTGGTCAGCACTTTTTACATTGAACTGGATGGCGGTGGCGGTGAACTGCATATCACCTTGCCCTATTCCATGATCGAGCCCATTCGCGAGGTGCTGGATGCCGGCCTGCAGAGTGATAGCGATGAAAAAGATGAGCGTTGGGTCAAGGCTCTGCGCGAAGATGTATTATCCGCTTCGGTGAAACTGGAGTGTGAACTGGTTCGACGCCAGATAACATTACGCGATATCGTCGATTTGAGCGTGGGCGATATTATTCCCATAGAGCTGCCTGGATACCAGGTGGTGACGGCCAATAGTGTGCCTGTATTTCGTGCCCATCTCGGACAATCCAAGGGCATGTTGGCCCTGAAGGTTGAAGACCTGATTGACCACAGCAGTGCTCACAATATTACGGCCAACGAAGGAGGTAAACATGGCAAACGATGATGATACCCAGAACAGTGATCTTGACCAGGATGCCATGGCCGATGAATGGGCGGCGGCAATGCAGGAGCAGGATGAAACCGAGGAACAGTCCCAAGGTCACGCCAGTCAGCCGGCCAGCACCATGCCTCTGAACGAACTGCAAAATGAAGGCACGCCTCGTGAGGTGGGTCCGGAACTGGATTTGATTCTGGATATTCCCGTCACCATTTCCATGGAGGTGGGGAGTAACTCCATCACCATTCGCAACCTCTTACAGCTCAATCAGGGTTCGGTCATCGAATTGGATCGGCTGGCAGGTGAGCCGCTGGATGTGAAAGTCAATGGCACATTGATCGCCCATGGTGAAGTCGTGGTCGTCAACGAGAAATTTGGTATTCGGATGACGGATGTAATCAGCCCCTCCGAGCGAATCAAAAAGTTACGCTAATGATGCTGACACTAATACGGTTTGCCCTACTGATTACTGCTGGTCTGGTACACGTCCAAAGCAGGGCGGCCGAGGCCACAGAGACAACCATCGGCAGTGCTCGGCATTTAAGTTCAGTGCTGCTGGGGCTGATGGCGATTATTGCCCTGATTTTTATCTTGGCCTGGTTTTATCGCAAGGCCAGTGGTGGCAGCTGGCTGCGCTCTGGTGCCATTCGTATAGTGGCCGCCTCGGCACTGGGCACACGGGAGAGATTGCTGTTGGTGGAAGTGGGCGGCACGCAAATGTTGCTGGGCGTAACGGCACAGAACATTACCCGCTTACATGTGTTTGATGAACCCGTCGTGAGCGCTAATGACACCCAGGCCACCTCTTCCTTCAATGAAAAGCTACAGACCTTTATGACGGGGAGGGGGGCACAGCCAACGGCTGATAACGCTGGCGACCTTCATACGAGTCAATCAACTGGTAAGCCCTAGAGCGTTGCTTATGCGAGTCTTGTATTCATCCATGCCGACGCTGCTGCTTCTACTGGTGCTGATGTGTTCTTTCAGTGCCCAGGCACAGACCCCACCCGATGACGGGACAACTGAACCCAGTACCGAGTCCACTCAGTCGGCGCTACCGGCTATTCCCGGGTTGCCCGCTTTTACCGTAAGCACTAACGCCGACGGCGATGAAGAGTACACGGTGACGCTGCAGATTCTCGCTGTGATGACTATGCTGACATTTTTGCCGGCATTGTTGATGATGGTAACCTCTTTTACCCGCATTATTATTGTCTTCGCTATTTTGCGTCAGGCACTGGGTCTGCAACAGTCCCCTTCCAATCAAATTCTGATTGGATTGTCGTTGTTTTTAACCTTGTTTATCATGCAGCCGGTATTTGACGAGGCCAATGAAACGGCACTGCAGCCTTATCTCAATGAGCAAATCAATGCCCAGCAGGCCCTGGCCAATGCGGCGCGTCCATTCCATAGTTTTATGCTGGCGCAAACTCGAGAGAGCGATATCGCTCTGTTCGTGGGCATCGCCGAGGCGCCACCCATTGCCGCCCCCGAGGACACACCTTTCAGCATCCTGGTCCCGGCCTTTGTCACCAGTGAGCTAAAAACCGCATTCCAGATTGGTTTTATTATTTTTATTCCCTTTCTGGTGATTGATATTGTGGTGGCCAGTGTGTTGATGGCCATGGGCATGATGATGTTGTCGCCACTGATTGTGTCCCTGCCATTCAAGATTATGCTGTTTGTGCTGGTGGATGGCTGGGCGATGATTATTGGCACCTTGGCGGCCAGTTTTGGGGTCTAGGGGGAACGAATGACAACTGAAGTAGCCCTTGGTCTGTTTGCCGATGGCCTCTACCTGACGGTATTGATGGTACTAGTCATTGTGGGTCCAAGCCTGTT
>CBFGUT010000057.1:0-13980 GCA_965652265.1 uncultured Cellvibrionaceae bacterium
GTGGCAGGCGTCCCCTCCGCGTCCATAAGCCAGCAATTGCTGCTTGAAATAGCCGGGCTTGCCGTCACCACCGACGAAATCCCTGAGGGTGGTGCCGCCCTGGTCGATGGAACGCTGGAGTACATAGCGAATTTGATCCACCAGCGCTTTGCACTGGGCACGGGTCAGGCTGCCGGCCTTGCGAATGGGTTTGATGCCGGCCATATACAGGGCCTCGTTGGCATAGATATTACCCACGCCCACCACCACCTTACTGTCCATGATCAGGGATTTTACCGGCTGACTGCGGCGGCGACTGCGCAGGAACAGGTACTCGCCGTGGAAGTCTTCCGACAGCGGTTCAGGCCCGAGATGCGACAGTAGCGAGTGCTCATTGACGGAGCCGCTGTGCCAAAGCAGGCAGCCAAAGCGGCGCGGATCGTGGTAGCGCAGTGTCTGTTGACCAAAGCTGATATCCACATGGTCGTGGGTGCCGGGCGGCGTACCTGTAGGCACCATACGCATGCTGCCCGACATGCCCAGGTGGGCCAGGAGTGTGCCGCGGGCAAATTCAAACAACAGGTATTTGCCCCGGCGCGAGACGTCGATCAGCTTTTGCCCGGGCAATAGCGTGGCCAGATCGGTGGATACCGGCCAGCGCAGGCGGTGCTCGCGCACCTCAAAGGCGGTAATCTTGCGCCCCCGTGTATGGGGCGCAATACCGCGGCGGGTGGTTTCAACTTCGGGCAATTCGGGCATGGGGGTATGATAACGGTAGAACGGTGATAAAAACATCGAATCGCCGATCTTGACCCTTCATGCATATTGCCCCATCTTGTTCAGCGTTCAGCGACTCCTGCGTCAGACATCAGACCTCCGACATCAGACCTAACCCGCCATTTGGCTCCATCCCCGCCTCTGGCTACAATGACCCGGTTTGTCATTGATCAGGGGATACACATGCTGCTGGGTGTGGACACAGGTGGTACCTTTACGGATTTTGTGCTCTGGCATCAGGGCCATTTGCGTGTTCACAAGGTGCTTTCCACACCCGACGCGCCGGAGCGGGCGATAGTACAGGGCATTGCCGAACTGGATCTTAACGGACCGATGAGCCGTGGCGAACTGACGGTGATTCATGGCAGTACCGTGGCTACCAATGCCGCCCTGGAGCGCAAAGGCGTGCGCACTCTGTTGGTAACCAATTGCGGTTTGGCCGACCTCTTGAGTATCGGGCGGCAGACTCGCCCTAAACTCTACGAACTCAATCCGCCGTTGATGGAGGTGCCGGTTGCCCCCGAGGATTGTGTGGAGGTGGGCTGCCGTATAGGCGCCGGGGGCGAGCGCCTGGCGTCCCTGACCGCTGAGGACGTCGAGCGCTTGCGCGACGCCATCGCTGAGCGCTGTCCCGGGGCCGTGGCCATTAATCTGTTGTTTTCCTTTTTGCATGACGAGGATGAAAAGGCGCTGGAGGATGCCTGCCCCGAGGGTATTTTTGTCAGCCGCTCGTCGTTTGTACTGCCCGAGTATCGCGAGTATGAACGCGGTATGGCCACCTGGCTGAATGCCTATCTGGGGCCTAGAGTGGCGGGCTATCTGGATCGGTTGCATCGCGCCGTGGCGCCTTCGCCGCTGGGCGTAATGCAATCCTCCGGCGGCACTATCGATGCCGCACAGGCATCGCGACGAGCGGTCAACCTGTTACTGTCGGGGCCCGCCGGGGGGCTGGCGGCCGCACGCTTTTTTGCCGGGGCGCTCAACCCCGGCGGCTCACCGGAAAAGCTGCTCACCTTCGATATGGGCGGCACTTCCACCGATGTGGCACTCGTGGACGGTGAGCTCAAGCTGACCAGCGAGGGTCGTCTGGGTCCCTTTCCAGTGGCGGTACCCATGGTGGATATGCACACCATCGGCGCAGGGGGCGGCTCCCTGGCCCAGGTGGATGCCGGCGGTCTGCTGCAGGTGGGGCCGGCCTCTGCCGGTGCCGATCCAGGCCCGGCCTGTTATGGTCAGGGAGGAAGCGAGGCCACGGTGACGGATGCTAATGCCGTTCTCGGTCGCCTGTTGCCCGAATTTTTTCTGGGCGGCGCCATGACGCTGGACCGGGTGGCAGCGGAAGCTGCCATTGACCGGCTCGCCACCTCCCTGGGGCTGGACCGGCTGCAAACCGCCCAGGGTATTATCCGCCTGGCGAATGAGCACATGGTCAGTGCTCTGCGGGTGATCTCTGTCCAGCGCGGCTATCATCCGGCGGATTTTACGCTCTGTTGTTTCGGCGGCGCCGGCGGTTTGCATGTGTGCGCCCTGGCTGAAGAACTGGGAATGACTCGTGCCCTGGTGCCCATGCACGGCGGTGTGCTATCGGCGCTGGGTATGCTGGTGGCACCGCGCGAGCGGCAGTTGTCGCGCTCCCTGCAGGTGCTGCTGGACGAGGTGGATAGCGACTCACTGGAGCGGATGCTGGCCGAGCTGGCCGATGGCGGCCATCGGGAACTGCTTGAGGAGGGCGTAAAGGCAGCAGATATCAACAACAGCTATTCGGTGGATTTGCGCTATCAGGGGCAGAGCTTTTGTCTCAACCTGCCGGTCGGTGGTTCGGAAAACCTGGCAGCCGCTTTTCACCATGCCCACCGCCAGCGCTATGGCCATGCCCTGGACATACCGGTGGAGCTGGTGAATCTGCGGGCCCGGGTCAGTGCCCCCGCCGAACCTCTGACCCTGACGCCGCTGACCAGGGGCGACATGCCGAGCCCACTGGCCATCAAGCAATTACCTGTATTCGGCGAGACGCGGATTTACCAGCGGCAGTCGCTACCGGCCGGGGTTGAGTTCAGCGGCCCCACGCTGATTTGCGAACAAGTGGCCACCACCCTGATCGCCCCCGGCTGGCTGGCGCGTGTGGATGATATGGGCAATCTCCTATTGAAGCGCATGGAGTCAAGTCGGTGATGCGTCGCTGGATCAGGTATAGCCTCTGGTGCCTGCTGCTGGGCGTAATCTTGTTGGCCGGTGGGCTGGGTGTGAGTTATTGGCGGTACCTCCAGTTGATCAAGCCCAGTGTGGGTTGGAACTCCGAAGGTCAGGTTGTGCTCCGGGGAGAATTGACGCCGCAGTTGTTGCAGATGTTCAAGGTCTTTGAAGAGACGCACGATCTCCGTCACCAACACTTGTTGGTCAGAAGCCCGGGCGGTCTTGCCCTGGTGGGAATGGAAATTGGTCGCATGGTGCACAGCCTGCAAATGGATGTGGAGGTGGATGCCTTCTGCGTTTCCTCCTGTGCCAATTATATTTTTACGGCGGGCCGTCATAAATATTTGCGCCACGATTCCGGGCTGATTTTCCACGGCGGCAACCTGCAGGCGAACATGGCGGAAAAACGTGCCGACAAGTCGCGCTGGGGAAAAGCCCGACACGAGGCGGCGATAGTGGCCTTTTCCGAAGAGGACCAGCGGCTTTTGCGGGAAATGCTGCCGCCATCGACGGCACAAGTTCCGCCCAGTGAGCGCGAACAGGAACTGGCATTCTTCCGCCATCTTGGCGTCAACCCGTTGATTACCATCTATGGTCAGTTGGGCGAGTATCGGCAGGCCTATGAGACGGCGCATCATATCGGCTTCCACTATACGATGGTCGATCTGTCCAAGTTTGGTGTGACCAATGTGCATTTTCTGGGAGAGGGCGAGTGGCGCCCCCACACCAATCCCTATGACGGCAGCCCTTACTGGGTCAAGGTGGACACGGAACAGCTGCGCGAATACAGCCGCGACTATGGTATTGATTGGGGTGGTGTCGATGGCGACAGCGCGGACTCCAGCCAGTCGAACAACCGGTGAAATACCTCCCGCCGCACGGCAGGTGCGGAGAGCACCAGATCGTGTAGCCCGCCGTCAATTTCCATTACCCTGACCTGCTCGCCCAGACCGGGGCTGTGGCGGCGCATATCTTCCACATCCAGCACAATATCGGCCCGGGTGGCCTCATCCGTCCAGGTGATCGCTCGCAGAGAGCGGGCCGAGTGCATGACCAGTACCGGACAGGTAATGGCCAGCCCCTGTTGCAGACGCTCCTGAGCCGTGACAATAGCCCGTATCCAGCCGGCGTAGAGGGGAAAACCCTGTGGCGGCTTGAGGTCTGTGTTGTATGTCCACTCGCCGCGAAATTCGCGCAACAGTGTCTTGGCATAGAGCGAGGGCATGCCGCGCTTGACCGCCAGATAGGGAAACACCTTCCCCAGTTTGACTGCCCCGGCCAGCAGCCACTTTTCCACCCCATAGACAGGGAAGGCAAAGAAAGGGCTGTTGAGAAACAGTGCGTCAATGGCGGCTCTTTCCCGGCCTTCATGGGCATAGAGTGAGGCGATAAGCGCGCCGGTGGAATGGGCATTTATCACCAGCTGTTCTGTGCCCTCGGCCTTGATCATGCCGATGGCCGTATCCAGTTCGGCATAGTACTCAGTGATATCCCGGCAGAAGTTGGGCTTTTCCCCGGGCAACAGGGAACGGCCATAGCCATGCAGGTCGATGGCAAAGAAAGCATAGCCCTCGGCGCGATAGGCGGCGGCCATATGGGTTTGGAAAAAGTAATCGGTAAAACCGTGAATATAAAGGACCGCGCGTCTGGGGCGGGCTGGATTGTGGGTGGCACGTATCAGCGTGGCTGTGAATTGCCCCGCCTTGACTGGGGCCACTTCAAAACCGTCCAGCTCTTTATCCGCTTGCCACTGTGGTATCGAGTCCGCGTTCATTCGCCATCCGCCAATTGTTGCTGAAGCTGCCCTTGAGATTTGATTATGGCAGGGATAAGCTCTTGTCTCCAACTCGCGAAGGGAGAGCCTATGGAATCCACACGCCCCTGGTCCGCATTGTTGCTGGGCCTGTGTCTGCTGGCGGGCATGGTTATTGTCGGCTGGCAAATTGCCAGCGCCATGGTAACTGTCAAGGAATATGAACGCACGGTGACGGTCAAGGGCCTGGCCGAGCGCGAGCTGCCCGCGGATATTGTGATTTGGCCCATTGGCTTCTCTCTGGCCAGTAACAACCTCGACGAGCTCTATGCCGACCTGGAAGCTGGCAAGCAAAAGGTGCGGGCATTTCTGCAAACTCAGGGCATCGCCGAGGAGGCGGTGACCCTGGGAGCGCCGGTCGTCAATGACAAGTCGCTCTATGCCTACGGTAACGAAAGCGCCGACTTTCGCTACACGGCCAGTCAAATGATCACCGTCTACTCGGAGGATATTTCCCAAGTGCGCCGGGCCATGACGCGCCTGTCGGAGTTGGGTCAGCAGGGGTTGGTGCTGGCGGGCGATCAGTATGGGACACAGACCCAATATCTGTTTACGGGTCTCAATGACATCAAGCCGGGCATGATCGAACAGGCCACCAAAAATGCCCGCGAAGTGGCTGTCAAGTTCGCCGAGGATTCCGGCAGCCGGTTGGGTAAAATCAAACGCGCCTCGCAGGGACAATTTTCCATCAGTGAGCGCGATGCCAACAACCCTCATATCAAGAATGTGCGAGTGGTTTCCACCGTGGAATACTATCTATCGGACTGACGCGGAGCGGCCTATGGACTTTAACCCGGATATCGATTGGCGCGAGGTACTAGAGCATCTGTTTCGGCTGGGCTCGGCGCTGATTCTGGCACTGCCCATGGGGCTCAACCGCGAACAGACCTCTCGCGGCGGCGGCGTGAGAACCTTTCCGCTGGTGGCCATTGCCGCCTGTGCCTATATGCTGGTGGGTATGCAGGTGTACGACAGTGGTGAGGCCGAGTCCAAGGTGATGTATGGCATTATCACCGGCATTGGTTTTATCGGCGGTGGAGCTATCCTTAAAAACACCGACCATATTATTGGCACCGCCACGGCGGCGAGCATCTGGAATACCGGTGCCATCGGCGTGGCGGTGGCCTACCACCGCTATGAAATTGCACTGGTGTTGTCCCTGACCAACTATGTCATTCTCAAGTATGCCACGCCCTTCAAAAGTCAATCGTCGGATTGAGGTGCCAAGCGGCTTTTGACCTCAATCCAGCGCGACATAAATTCATGGCTGCGCAGTGTCTGGTGGTTGAGTAAGCGGTTGAGGAAATGGCCCCGGCGATGGGCTTCCAACTGAGCGTGTAATTGGCTCAGGTGTTCGACCAGGGCCTGGGCGTGCACGGCACCGTTAAATCGCTCCTGCAATACGATGTCAGTCTGGTGACTGGCCGCTTGCCAGAGCTCCTGCTGTTCGTGCAGAGCCACCGCGGCGTGCGCAAAACTTTCGGTATCGTTTGCCACGGCTCCCGGCCAGGGCAGAGAGCCGTGCATGCCCTCGGCGCCTATGCAGGTGGTGACGCTGGGTGTGCCGGTGTGCATGGCATCGAGCAGCTTTCCTTTAATGCCGGCGCCGAAGCGCAGTGGGGCCAGGCACACCCGGTGTTGGTTGATGGCGGCATGGGCATCAGCCACCCAGCCGCGCACATAAAATCCCTCGCGAGGTTGATGCAGGGCGGTGGCCCTGGGGGGCGGATAGGCGCCGCATACAGATAAGGTCGCCGTGGGTAATTGTGCGCGTATGGCTGGCCAGAGCACTTGCTTCAGCCAGAGTATGGCATCCCAATTGGGCGCGTGGCGAAAGTTGCCAATACTGATAAATCCCTGTCGCGCCTGCCAACCGGGGGAGGGCGCTGCGCGCGGGGAGGGCATAAAGGGCAAGTGGTAGAGCAGGCCCCGAGGTATGGAAAAATACTCACAGAGCAAAGTGATTTCCGCGTCGGAAATCATCAGGCTGAGATCGCAGCGCAAAATTGCAGCCACTTCGCGCAGAATATCACCCCGAGCGAGCATGGCGTCATAGAGCGGGGCACCGGTGGCGGTCACAGGCCCGGCGTTTGCTCCCTCGGCCGCCAGGGCCTGCCGGTGAAGATGCTCGCGTGCCAGCCGCAGGCTGTGCAAATCTTCAGTATCCAGTACGCGCAAGGCCTGGGGGCAGGCCTCAGCCACCCGCCAACCGAATTGCTCCTCGGTGACATAGCGATCGAAGATCACCAGGTCGGGGGTGAGCTGACGGACAAACTCGTTGAAACTGGAACAGTTAAGGCGAATGTTATGGCTGCTGACTTCCAGAGGCGCCAGGTCGATTTGGTGTTCACTGGTATTTGCCGCCGAGGCAAAGTGCCGTTGCCAGCCTGCGGTCGCAAAGGCGTTGAGTAGTTCGACAATCCGCGTGCCGGCCGCCGATGAATTGGGTTCGGGCCAGACATAACCGATGATCAGTACTTTCACAGTTTCCAGGCCAGGCTGAGGGAGCCGAAATCATCGCGCCCGGTTTTCAATACGTCCATGGCTGTGCCGGATTTATAGGCGAGAGAGAGGCTGAAATTTTCCCAGCCATAGCTAATGCCGGCGGTGAACATCAACTGCTCGCGTTTGAGATCCGAAGACTGGCTATTGCGGTAGGTGTTACCATCCACAAAAATATAGTTAAACACATAGTCCCCCTCGAATCCGGCATAAATATACCAACTACCGTCCACGGCCGCTGGCGTGCTGATGCGTCCGAAATTGAGCGCCGAGGTGGCAAAGCTGTCGGCCAGGCCGCCGCCAATTCGCACAATGCCGCCGGCTCCGACGGAGCTTTCCAAATTGCCGGCGCGGGCGTGGGCAATCAGAATCAAGTCCAGAAAGTCGCCCGCCAGGGCATGGCGCCAAATACTCGTGCGCGCCAGCATAAAGACCGGTTCGTCCTCCAACTGGTAGTCCCAACCCATGGGCCGCTCGGAACCCGTGATCCGGTGAATATATTTTTGAACCTGCTCGGCCTTGGTGGAAGGGCCAATCAGGCCAATGGACATATTGACGTTGTCGGCAAAGTTGTCGCGAACCACGATATGACTGGCGCGATACATCAACAGCCCGGCATAGGGTGCATCGTTAACGTCGGGTACGGCCTTGCTAATGTCCTCCGGGGTCACCATGGATTGGCCAATGGTCTGTTCGCTGAAAGCGCGGGAGTCATCGCCATTAATCATCCACAGCAGCGGCTTGGTCAGTGTAGGAGGCTCATAATCGTCATCGCCCTCCCAGGACAGGTCGTAGAGAGAGACAAACAGGCCGTTGGTATAACCCCCGCCGTCCTTGCCGGCAAACAGGTCGTTTTGCCAGACTACCGATGCCCAGTCCGTTTCGGCACGGGTGAGGGGAGACAGCAACAGGAAAACGACAAGCAGGCAGGTATAACGCGCTGGCCAGGGTGACATGACAAGTTTCCTTGAACAGGTAAAATTAAGAATCAATCCTGGGGAGCGTCGGTAGTGTCAACGCCGATATAGCGCTTGTAGTTCTCCCGGTAATCCTCCAGGTGATCACTTAATCGCTCGCGGTAGCGGTTACTCAAAAAACGCAGGGAGGGTTCCATATCCTCGATAAAGGCCTTGCGATCCAGAGAGGCCGCGGCCACTGCGAAGGCGTTGAAGCGGCTCGCAGCTTCTAGCAGGGCAGCGCTCACCAGTGACAGGTCCTGTTCAGTGCAAGCGCTGTTGGCGCGGTCGATAAAGTCGTCTGCCAGGTTCCAGAATGCCTGGTCGGTATCGTTGCTATTGGTCATGTTATTCCATAAAAGTCATGCGGCGAATGAGTCCGTCTTCAAATTCATAGATTTTCACAATCTCCGCCGTGCGCCTTATACCCTCAACGGTAAAGCTGGCGCGCTCGTGGGTGATAATCTTGTTTTTGTGTTCAATGGTTTCCAGCACGATACTGCCGGGCCGGTGACGTTCGAAGGTATTACTGGTGGATTGTAGCAGGGCATTGCGGCCTGAGGTAAGCACCCTTTCCGGATAATTGTAGACCTCGATATCCGGGTGAAAGAATGCGGCGTACTTCTCCGCTTCATTGGCATTATAGGCGAGTAGATGACGGTTGAAGTGTGCCATTTGGGGGCTGACCTCCTGGGCCAGGGCGCCCGTCATCAGCCCCAGCAGAATTGCGAGAGTGAGGAAAAAACGCATGATGACCTCCCGTCAGTGGTGAATCCCTATTCTACTATACTTCACAAGCCAATAACGGATAACTGGTGCTCGCTGTCAAAGGCCGAATACTCACCGGCGCCGGATGCCTCGGTGGAAAAGGTGCGGTGGGTTATCAATAAGCGGTCAGCGTGGCGGTGATAGCGTCGATGTTCATCCGACGTGGATTTGAAGCGAATAATAATGAAAGCACTCCCCGAGAGGCGCGAAAAATGATGGCTGGCCACGGGAGTCCCTGTGTCGTCAATCCATACATGCACCTCGCTCTGGTATTTCTTGACGTACTTTTTATCGCGCTGGCTCAGCCGCTCCAGTCCAAAAGAAAAGGTTAGCTTGCGCACCGGTTTCCCATCGAGCGTTTCCGTTTGCGAGCCCTCATACTGACTGGATTCCACCAGCCACATCAGATCTTCCGCAGCCGACAACATGCGGCTGACCGCTACCGGTTGCAGTTCGTCAATGGCCGTGAGTACCGGGGTCTGTGCATCCGGATCGCGGGTCTGTTGCTGCTGTTCGCTGTTCATTTGCGCCAGCAACTCCGGAGTGTAGTAAAAACGCAGGCCGCTCGAATCCTGGTGTACCCGCACACTGGCTTCACCTTGGCGAATATTGGCTTCCTCTTCCTCGCCCAGTTGATGTCTAACCTGGGTGGTAATATGGGCCGTCACTTCCGTGCTGGCCGTGAGTGTTTGTAAGCGGCCAAGCAATTCGTCCAGTGCTTCAGCCGCGCTGGTGCTGGCTGCCGCCAAACAGACAGCGGCTAGTAAAAAACGGGGTATAACGCGTACTCTCAAAATTTACGGCTCCCTGGCCAATTCCCGAATTCCCACGCCCAGAATAAACAGGGTGAGAAGCATGCTGCCCAGCAAACCATAGGTGATGACCTGGGCCGTCACATGGGAAGACAGCCAGTGGCTGGATTGGTTCAGCGCTGTCGATTCGGCCTTGGCCAGTACCCAGTATTCTCCCGTGGTGGTATCCAGCAGGCGCCGGGCGTCCTGGGACGGCGCGGCGTCGCTGATGGCGCGCCCGGACAGATAGCTCTGGATGCACTCCACACCGGCATTGATCAGACGACTGCCGAGCCTCTCCACCTGGTTGTCCGCACACGCCATTTGTGAAGCCAGTAACAGCAGTATTGCCATGCTCAGGGATTTCATTGTCGTCACCTCTAGATTTCAAAGTGCCGATTGCGCAGATATACGGCTCCGCTGATCATCAGTGCCGACAGCGGCAGCATCACCAGCAGGGCCGGTCGGCTTACAAATTCCATAATGGCCAGGTGGGGTGGAAATGCCGTGGGGATGTTGCCGAAAAAGTCACCCATATGAAAACCGCTGGCATACCAGTTGATGAACGTCATGACATAATTTTTTTCAAAGATGAAATTGACGATGAATGCCAGGGCCACCCAGGGCAGTACGGCATAGCCAAAGGGCATTTTTTTGGCCGCCGCCGAGCTGATAAAGAGCCAGCTCATCAAAGGCAGCGACCAGATGCCCGCCATTAATCCGGCCAGCACCGATTGCAGATAGATGGCAAAGGGGTTGACCTGTTGCCAGGGGTGCATCCAGGGCAAATCGAGAAACAGGCCGCAATACAGAGAGGCGGCACTGAAAAAAACGAGCGTGCCCACAAAGGCGCAGAGGCTGGCCAGCTGCGGCATGATAAAGGCCACCACTGTCAGACGTGTCAGTACCACCCGGGTTTCACTCACGGGCAGGGATTTGAAAAACAGTATGCTGCGATCGCGCCTGTCGTTGTAGAGTGAGCCGATGGCGTAGATCAAGCCCAGCAAAATCATCACCGATGAGCAGGTAACATAAAGCGTATTTTGAAATCCGCTCAACGCTTTTTGCTTGTAGTACAGGGCCGCTGGTGAAAATTCGGCTTTACCCTCGAAGGTGTTCTGCTTTTGTGAGTCCCAGTGAAACTTGAAGTTAAACCCACTATCCTGGTCTTTACCCTCCAGTGTGGGGGCTTCGGGCACGGCGGGCGCTTCATGCAGCGGCGGCGTACCCAGGGAACGCACATCCTTATGTTGCAGCACCAGAAAACTGCCTCCCACAAACAGTGTAATCAGCAGAAGTAAGATGGCCGGTGTCCATACCAAGGTGCCGCGATTTTCCCAGGTTTCGCGATAAAACTGTGCGGTAAACTTATTCATGACCCTCCTCCCGGCTGTTGCCCAGTTTGGCCACAAACAGATCGGCCAGGCTCGGCAGGCGCAGCTCTCCCAGTGGTGCCAGCTGCTCACGGGCAACACCTTCGAATAAATACTCGTTGCCGGAGAGCTTGCGGTTGATGGCGATGGGGCCGAGCGCCGCCGCCGCGGCCTCCTGCTCGGTGCTGACTTTGACCGAGAAAAACTTATCCTGTAAATCCTCCACCGACTCGTTCAATACAATGTCGCCGTTATCGATAAAAATCACATCGGTGAGAATATGTTCGATTTCCTCTACCTGGTGTGTAGTAATCACAATGGTTTTTTCCCCGTCGTAATAGTTATTGAGCAGGTTGTCGTAAAAGGTTTTGCGATAGAGGATGTCCAATCCCAGAGTGGGCTCATCCAGCACCAGGACCTTGGCATCAATGGCCATCACCAGTGCCAGGTGCAACTGGGTGATCATGCCCTTGGACAGCTGCTTGACCTTATGGTCGAGCCTGACTTTGGTCTTGCCCAGAAAACCTTCGGCCATCGCCCGGTTAAAATGCGGATGCACGGCGGCGGTGTAGCGCAGCAGGTCGGCCACTTTGATCCAGCCCGGCAGGATGGCGGTGTCGGCGATAAAGCACACGTCTTCCAGCATTTTGGGCCGTTCCGTGACCGGGTTATAGCCGGCTACCTGCATCTCGCCGCGCACGGGGCGAAGCCCCAGCAGGGCCTGCAGCAGGGTGGTTTTGCCGGCGCCATTGGGGCCGATGACGCCCACGATACGACCGGCGGGAATCTCCAGCTGAATGTTGCGCAAAACCTGCTGAGTGCCGTAGTGTTTTTGCAGGTTTTGCGCCTGAATAATGGCCGTCATGATGTTTCTCCCAATTGCCTGATTTTCTCTATCAAGGTCTTTTCGTTTAATCCCAAATTCTGAGCTCGCTGCCAGAATGCGGGTAGTTCCACTTCCAGAAATCGCTCCCGTTCGCTCGCCTGTAGCTGTGTCCGCGCACCCACGGCCACGAACATGCCCAGGCCGCGCCGTTTCTCCAGCAGCCCGGCGTCCACCAGCGCCTGGTAGGCCTTGGCCACGGTCAGGTGGTTAATGCGGTAGTCCGCCGACAGCTGCCGCACCGAGGGCAGGGCTTCGCCCTCGGCCACATCGCCGCGCAGGATCAAATCGGTGACCTCCTGCTGCAGCTGCCGGTAGATGGGTTGGTCGTCGCTCCACTGTTTGGGCATGGTGGAAATCGTCTCTTTGATATGGTGTTATACATAACTATATCACCATAAATGGGGTTTGCAAGCAAATTTGTGAATATCCTGCCGCTGACACAAAAAAAGGGGGAATTCAAGACTGGTCTGAGAGAGGGATTTACGCATAATGCAACTTAGCGACAATCTGGAGTCCCACCCTTATGAGCAGTATTTCCCAACGCATCGCCGAAGAATTGAATGTCCGCGAGCAGCAGGTGAGCGCCGCCGTCGGCCTGCTGGATGAGGGCGCCACCGTGCCCTTTATCTCCCGTTACCGTAAGGAGGTTACCGGCGGGCTGGACGACACCCAGATGCGTAACCTCGAGGAGCGCTTGCGCTACCTGCGGGAGCTGGAAGATCGCCGTGAGGCTATTCTCAAGAGCATCGCCGAGCAGGAAAAGCTGACCCCCGAGCTCGAACGGGACATCAAGGCGGCGGACACCAAGACACGGCTGGAAGATCTCTATCTGCCCTACAAGCCCAAGCGCCGCACCAAAGGTCAGATCGCCATCGAGGCGGGCCTGGAACCACTGGCCGAGGCTTTGCTGGCCGACCCCGGCCTGGACCCCGAGGCCGAGGCTGCCAGATACCTGAACCCCGAACACAAAATCGACGACACCAAGGCGGCGCTGGATGGCGCCAAGTACATCCTCATGGAGCGTTTCAGCGAGGACGCCGAACTGCTTGGCAGGTTGCGCCATTTCCTCAAACAGGAGGCCAGCCTGAGCGCCCGGGTGGCACCGGGGAAAGACACCGATCAATCCCAGGAGGTACAGAAGTTCCGGGATTATTTTGAGCACGACGAACCACTTAAGAGTGTGCCCTCCCACCGCGCGCTGGCCATGTTCCGCGGTCGCAACGAGGGTATTCTCAACCTGTCTCTGACCCTGGGTGAGAAGGAGCCCGAGCGCACTGAAACCCACCCCTGTGAAGCCATGGTGGCCGACCACTGGCAAATTCGCGACCAGGGCCGTGCGGGGGACAAGTGGCTGGGCGAGGTGGTGCGCTGGACCTGGCGGGTGAAGCTGCTGACGCACCTGGAAACCGATCTGCTCAGCGAGCTGCGCGAAGTGGCCGAAGAGGCCGCCATCAAGGTGTTTGCCGCCAACATGAAAGACCTGTTACTGGCCGCCCCGGCGGGCCAGAAGGCCACCATCGGTCTGGACCCGGGCCTGCGCACCGGTGTCAAAGTGGCGGTGGTGGACCCCACCGGCAAAGTGGTGGACCACGGCGCTATTTTCCCCACCGCGCCCCAGTTTAAGGTGGCGGAAGCCGAAGCGGTGATCGTCGCTCTGTGCAAAAAACACAACGTGGAACTGATTGCCATCGGCAATGGCACCGCCTCCCGGGAAACCGAAAAGTTCGTCCAGGAAGTGCTCAAAAAGCATAAGGATCTCAAGGCCAAGAGCGTGATGGTGAACGAGTCCGGTGCCTCGGTGTACTCGGCCTCCGAGTTTGCTGCCAAGGAATTTCCGGACCTGGACGTGACCATTCGTGGCGCCATTTCCATCGCCCGCCGCCTGCAGGACCCGCTGGCCGAGCTGGTGAAAATTGATCCCAAATCCATCGGCGTGGGCCAG
>CBFGUT010000058.1:0-13841 GCA_965652265.1 uncultured Cellvibrionaceae bacterium
GGAGCTATTCTTTAACGCTCAGAGCGAAGCGATAAACCCGCAGTTTTTCTCATTTTTAGGGAACCTTTTCACTTTCACCTACCCAATCCAAGCGTTCACCGTTCACCGTTCATCACCCCGCCCGCTCCTTCAATTCATTCATCCGATCGCGCAGGCTGGCGGCTTTTTCAAACTCCAGGTTTTTTGCGGCGGCGAGCATGTCGGATTCCAGTTTGGCGATAGTTTTCCAGACATCGCCATCGGCTACCACTTCCGTCACTTCGTAGTGCCCTTTGCGCTCGGCCACTTTGCGCTGCCGGCGGCTGCCGGCACCGGGCACCTGAGCGCCCTCCATAATATCGGCAATATTTTTGCGAATGCCCTGCGGCGTAATACCCTGCGCCAGGTTATGGGCAATCTGTTTTTCTCGTCGCCTTTCGGTTTCATCCATGGCCCGGCGCATGGAATCGGTAATCCGGTCGGCATAGAGAATAGCTTTGCCGTTGACATTGCGCGCGGCGCGGCCAATAGTCTGAATCAGTGAGCGGTCGGAGCGCAAAAAACCTTCCTTATCGGCGTCCATAATCGCCACCAGCGATACCTCGGGCATATCCAACCCCTCGCGCAGCAGATTAATGCCCACCAACACATCAAATTCCCCCAGGCGCAGATCGCGAATAATTTCCACGCGCTCCACAGTATCGATATCCGAATGTAGATAACGCACCCGCACACCGTGCTCAGCCAGGTATTCCGTCAGGTCCTCCGCCATGCGTTTGGTCAATACGGTTATCAGCACCCGCTCGCCGGCTTCCACGCGCAGGTGAATTTCCCCGAGCACATCGTCCACCTGGGTGGTCGCCGGGCGCACTTCTACACCCGGGTCCACCAGACCGGTGGGCCGTACCACCTGCTCCACTACCTGTCCCGCATGCTCCTCTTCATACTTGCCGGGCGTCGCCGACACAAAAATCATCTGCGGCGCCCGCCGCTCCCATTCGTCAAAGCGCATGGGACGATTGTCCAACGCGGAGGGCAAGCGAAAACCGTACTCCACCAGGGTTTCCTTGCGCGAGCGATCGCCCTTGTACATAGCGCCAATCTGCGGAATCGTCACATGGGATTCATCGATCACCAACAGCGCCTCGGGTGGTAAATAGTCAAACAGTGTCGGTGGTGGTTCGCCGGGTTCCCGCCCCGACAAGTAGCGCGAGTAGTTTTCCACGCCGGTGCAGTAACCCAGCTCCTGCATCATCTCCAGGTCGTAGCGTGTGCGCTGTTCCAGCCGCTGCGCCTCCACCAGCTTGTCGTTGGTGCGCAAATACTCCAGACGCTCCGCCAGTTCTTCCTTGATTTTGTCGATGGCCTCGAGAATTTTCTCCCGCGGCGTCACATAGTGCGATTTGGGGTAAATGGTGATGCGTGGAATGCGATGCAAAATTTCGCCGGTAAGTGGATCAAAGAGTGTCAGGTTTTCCACTTCATCATCAAACAGTTCCACCCGTACCGCCTCCATATCGGAATCGGCCGGGAAAATATCGATCACATCACCGCGCACCCGATAAGTGGCGCGACGGAAATCCATATCGTTGCGGGTGTATTGTAATTCCGCCAGACGACGCAAAATCTGGCGCTGATCCACACGGTCACCGCGCACCAGATGCAGAATCATTTTCAGGTAGGAATCGGGATCACCCAGGCCGTAGATAGCCGAGACAGTGGCCACGACAATGGCATCTTTGCGCTCCATCAGCGCTTTGGTGGCCGACAACCGCATTTGCTCGATATGGTCATTGACCGAGGCGTCCTTTTCGATAAAAGTATCCGAGGAGGGAACATAGGCCTCAGGCTGATAGTAATCGTAATAGGAGACAAAATACTCCACCGCATTATTGGGGAAAAAATCCTTGAATTCCCCATAGAGCTGTGCCGCCAGAGTTTTATTATGCGCCATGACCAACGTGGGACGTTGAGTCTCGGCAATCACATGGGCGATGGAGAAAGTTTTCCCCGATCCGGTCACACCCAATAGCGTCTGGTGTGCCAGACCGGCGTCAATGCCCTCTACCAGACCGGCAATGGCACTCGGTTGATCACCCGCCGGTTGATAGTCACTGACTACCTGAAATTTGTCGCTCATAAAACAGCCTGTGCAGAGTGTCTGACGTCGGACGTCCGAGGCCTGACGTCCGCTAAACTTTACAATATAACAGACTTGTTCACATGAGTGTTGGGTCGCATTTATGCTATGGTGTGAAAGTCCGAGTTCATTCTGACGAATAAACGGAGGAGCCCTATGCGCACTGTGTTGATGTTATTCGCCATACTGCTCACCGCCTGCGGCGGCAGCGACTCTAGCAACGACGGCGAGCCTATCGCCTTTGAACGGCTGCACTGCCCCGCCGTTGGCAACAACTCGATTTTTTCAGAGCCACTGCAGGAAGTGATCCGCAGCCAGCACCGCTTTACGGAGGTCGACCTGGGCGTGGATGACCAACTCCCCGAACAAGTCTCTGATATCGACTTCAGTGAAAAACAGGTCATCGCGATCATAGACGGCATGCGGCCCACTGGTGGCTACAGCGTGGACATACAAGGTATTGAGCGACACGATGATAATGTCCGGGTAAGATACCTTACGGAGAGACCGGGTGAGGACTGTTTAGCGACTACCGTTGTCACCTATCCCTACTGCCTGGTCGTCACAGATCGTACAAATCTGCCTGTGGAATTTGAAGAACACGAGTCTATTAACCACTGTGAGTGACAGGAGCCGTCATGAGCCAAGTGCGAATTGAACGCGACAGCCTGGGCGAGGTGGAGGTCCCCGCCTCGGCCCGCTATGGCGCCCAGACCCAACGCGCACTCGACAATTTTACCCTCGGCGGTGGCCCCCTGCCGACCGCAATGATAGAGGCGTTGATACAGATCAAACGCGCCGCCGCCATCGCCAACGGCGAACTCCAACAGCTGCCCGAACCCATCAGCCGTGCCATCATCCAGGCCTGTGATGCACTGCTGGTCGAGGGCCCGGCCACTCACTTTCCGGTGGATATTTTCCAGACCGGCTCCGGCACCAGCAGCAACATGAACACCAATGAGGTGCTGGCGCATATGGCCGGGGAGATTGCCGGTGAGGCCGTGCATCCCAACGACCATGTCAACGCTTCCCAGAGCAGTAATGATGTCTTCCCCAGCGCCATCCGCATCGCCTGTGCCAGCCAGATCAACTGGGATTTACTGCCGGCACTGGCCCACCTGGATGACAGCTTGCGTCGACGAGCCGAGGAGTTGCACGCTGTTGTCAAAACCGGTCGCACCCATCTGATGGATGCCATGCCCGTGACACTGGGGCAAACGCTGACAGCCTGGGCCGATCAGATCAGCGCCAACCACCGGCGCCTGGAACAACACCTGGAAGAGCTGTTGGCTCTCCCCCAGGGCGGCACGGCAGTGGGTACGGGGATTAACGCCCATCGGGATTTCGCCTCCCATTTTGTGCGGGCACTGTCCACCCACACCGGCCTGGCCTACACCCGGGCACCCAACCCCTTTATCAAAATGGGTGCCCAGGACGATCTGGTGGCTCTGTCCGGGTCACTGAAAACCCTGGCGGTGAGTTTGACCAAAATAGCCAATGACTTGCGCTGGATGAATTCTGGCCCCCTGGCGGGCCTGGGGGAAATTGCCCTGCCGGCGCTGCAGCCCGGCTCATCCATCATGCCCGGCAAGGTCAATCCGGTCATTCCGGAGGCGGTGTTAATGGCCGCCACCCAGGTCATGGGCTACGACACGGCCGTGAGCATTGCCGGTCAGTCGGGTAACTTTGAACTCAATGTGATGCTGCCCCTGCTGGGCCACAATTTACTGAGCAGTATCGCCCTGCTCGGCAACAGCTGTCACAGCCTTGCGGACAAGGCCATTGCCGGTTTCACGGTCAACGAGACACGTATCGGCGAGCCCCTGGCGCGCAACCCTATTCTGGTCACCGCACTCAACAGCCGCATCGGTTACAGTCGCGCCGCAGAGATCGCCAAGCGCGCCTACCGCGAGGGCCGCAGTATTGTGGATGTGGCTGTCGAGGAGACAGAGCTGTCTCGCGAGGAGCTGGAGCAGTTGCTGGATCCGCGTGATCTCACCGGCGGCTAGTAGACTGACGCGGCAGCTCGTTCATCAAAATTTCTCCCAATCGGCGGCTGGCGGGCCCCGCCAGGTCCCGGTCGGCGTAAACCAGGTAAAGCGGCACTACACGCTCGCTTCCCTCGGCCACAGGCAGTCGCACCAATCGACCCTGGGCCAGGTCGTCGGCCACATAGTCCAGCGGTAACCAGGCATAGCCGAGCCCCCGACGCACCGCCGCCTGGGAGGTCTGGATATGGGATAGTGTCCAGCGCTGCTCCGCCTCCTGCCAGCCGGCACTGTAGCGACGGTGTACCCCAGAATCGCGCACAATCATCTGGCGATGATGGCGCAGGTCCTCGTAGCTGAGTGTGCGCCCCAACTGCACCAGAGGGTGCTCGGGCGCCACCACACCCACCAGGATTGCCGAGTAGACAAAGTCGCCCATAAAACCCGGCGGCACCCTGGCAATAATGGCCATATCCACCTGTTTTTGCACTAGAGCATCCTCAGTGCCACTCAGCACGGACTCCAGTACATCCACCCGTGTCTGCGGGAAGTCCTCGGCAAAACGCGTCAAACCACAGAGGATATGGTGGCCGGGTACCAGCATATCCGCCGCCAGCCGCACCTGGGGTTCAATTTTCTGGCTCAGACGGCATGCAGCTTCCTCCATGGCCACGGCCTCCGCTAACAGATGGCGCGCTCGGCGATAGAGAGTCTCCCCCGCGGCCGTGGGCGTAGCTCGGCGTCCCTCGATGCGAAACAGCGCCAGACCCAGTGCCTCTTCCAACTGACCGATGGCGTAGGAAACGGTGGACTGGCTTTTGCCCAATTGCTCGGCGGCGCGGGCATAACCGCCCTGGTCAATAACGGCAATCAGTGCTCGCCACTGATCCAGAGTGACATTGACAGTATGTTTCACCAGCCCTCCCATCGAAATTTTCGATCATTCATGGTGAATTTACGCTATTTATCCCCAGCTCGGCAAGGCGTTTAATGACTCCAACACAGTCAACAAGGAGTCAGTCATGAAAACTCTGTTACATATCAAGACCAGTATTAACGGCGATGCCGGCCAATCGAATATTCTCTCCAACGAGTTTGTGCGCCACTGGCAGGCCCGCAACCCCGGCAGCCGCGTGATTGAGCGTGACCTCGCCGCTCAGCCGGTACCCCACCTGGACGGTGAGCGCTTTGGCGCTTTCCTGACACCGGCGGAAAAACGCAATGCTGCCCAGCGTCAAATCGTAGCCTATTCCGACCAGTTGATTGATGAACTTAAACAAGCCGATGTCATTGTAATCGGCCTGCCCATGTACAATTTTGGTATCCCCTCCACGCTCAAGGCCTATTTCGACCATGTGGCGCGCTCGGGCGTGACCTTCAAGTACACCAGTGAGGGGCCTGTGGGATTACTCCCGGATGTACCGGTGCATATCATCGCCGCTCGCGGGGGTATCTACGAGGGCACCCAGGCCGATTCTCAAACCGGCTACATGAAAACTTTCCTGGGCTTTGTGGGCTTGAGCGATGTACGCTTCATCTACGCCGAGGGCATCGCCATGGGCGAGGACAACAAACACCAGGCACTGGAACAGGCACAGGAATCCATCAAAGCATCACTGGCGGCCTGATACAGGCGGCCAAAGGAGATCACCAGTATGCACAGACAATTGCGGCAGATCATCCAGTCCGTCGCCACCAGCGACGGGGCCGGTGTCAAAATACGGCGCAGCCTGGGCCAGAGCCCGGCCGCCCGCTTTGATCCCATACTCATGCTGGATGAATTCAATTCCGACAAGGCGGACGACTATATCGCCGGTTTTCCCTCGCACCCTCACCGGGGCTTCGAGACGGTGACCTATATGCTCGACGGCCATATGCTGCACGAGGACCACATGGGCAACCGCGGCGACCTCAAGGCCGGCGACGTACAGTGGATGACCGCCGGTCGCGGTATCATACACTCAGAGATGCCCCAGCAAATCGATGGCCGGATGCGCGGCTTCCAACTGTGGATCAACCTGCCGAAGGCAGAGAAAATGAAGGCGGCGGCCTACCGGGATATTCCCTCCGCCGATATCCCCATCACTCAACCTGCCGAAGGTGTGAGCGTGAAGGTCATTGCCGGTCAATTGACATCCACCGAGGGCCCGATCAACGGTCTTTCCACACAGCCGCTGTATTGGGACATCACCCTGGATAACCAGGCACAGGTGGATTTCACTGTGCCCGACGAACACCACTTATTTCTCTATTGCTACGAAGGTGAGGTGGCCGTGGGCGAGGATCGCCGCAACCTGAAGGCCGGTCAGGCGGGGTTGCTGACCAACGGTGAGCAGCTCGCCTTAAGTGCGCCCGAAAGAAGTCGAGTATTGCTTATCGGCGGCAGGCCCATCGGTGAACCCATTGCCCAGTACGGCCCGTTTGTGATGAACTCGCCGGAGGAAATTGAACAGGCCATTAACGACTATCGCAGCGGTCAATTGACCGCTTGAGAGCCAATGCCAGGCTGGCCCGGTGCCAGCCTGGTTAATCATGAGGTCACTCTACACCATTGAGGGTGGGCTGTTGCATATGCTGGCCCATAAAAGCTTCAATTTTTTCCCAGTGTTCACTGACAAAAGCCACATCGGCAGGATCGGCGTCAATATCCCCGCCGGACATTTCCTTGACCATTTCAGCCTGCTCGGGAGGTAGACTGGCCAGCATCTGGTTTTGCACATTGAGCGCAATAGCCTTGCCCAGACGTTCGCCAATGCGCATATAATCACCGGCCCGCTCCCAGTTATTGTCCTTCAATACCTGATAGACCTCATTGTAAACGCCCTGCTCCCTGAGGATCTCATCCATGATGTCGTTTTGCTTGTCTATACTTAACGCGGCAAATTCCTCACTGGTATATTGTTTGGAGACTTCGGAGTCCTGACCCAGGGAATCCAGTACGTCCTGCATGGGCAGGAAATCCTCAGTCGTGGCTAACCAGCGATCCAGCACCCCTTCCGTCAGGGTCGTCTGGGCATTGGCCATCGGCGCCGCCACTGCCAGTAAAGCGAATACCAGCGCGGCCCATCCGCCCAACCACGGTGTCAACCGTCTCATCATTACCTCCAGTACACGAAAAATTAACCTGACGTCAGCTTATAACATGCGTGCCTGCAGCGCCAGCCCGGCAATTGACACTATTTCACACAACGACCGAGGGTAAGCGGCAAAATGTTTGCTACAATCACCCGCTTTTATTGGGTGACCCGGCCACATGTTTTCCTTCTTTGAAAAGCTGCTGCAACCTTTTCCCAAGCCCGATGCGGCTCCACCACCCCGACAGTTGCTGGCTTTCTGCCGCTATCACACCCGCGGCGCCGAACCCTACCTGCTGCTAATGGCCTTGCTGTCGGCCCTGATCGCACTGGCGGAGATATACCTGTTCAGCGCCCTGGGTTCACTGGTGGACTGGCTGTCCACCACCTCACCCGAAAACCTGTGGCAGGATTTGGGAGGCTCGCTACTGCTGGTGGGGGCGCTATTAGTGTTGGGTATCCCACTGGTGGTGACGCTGCACTCCACGCTGATTCACCAGACTATGCTCGGCAATTACCCCATGGCCATTCGTTGGCGCGCGCACCGCTACCTGCTTAACCAGAGCGTCAACTATTTTGAGGATGAATTTTCCGGACGCATTGCCACTCGGGTGATGCAAACCGCTTTGGCGGTACGCGAAGCGGTGATGAAACTGCTGGATGTGGCGGTCTACATCTGCGTGTATTTTTTCTCCATGGTATTGCTCATGGGCAGTCTGGATTGGCGCCTCGCCATCCCCATGGTGCTGTGGCTGATCGCCTATATCGGCCTTATGATCTTTTTCCTGCCACGCCTTAAACGGGTGTCCACCCGGCAGGCAGATGCCCGCGCAGAAATGACCGGTAGAATTGTCGATACCTACACTAATATTCAAACTGTCAAACTGTTTTCCCATACGGCGCGGGAAGCGGATTACGCCCGCGAAGGCATGGACCGGTTTTTACAAACGGTCCACCCGCAAATGCGCCTGGCCACTCTGCTCAACGCGAGTGTCTGGACCATTAATTCACTGTTGATTTTCTCGCTGGGCGCACTCTCACTGATGCTGTGGAGCCATCTGGCCATTACCACCGGTGCCATCGCCACCGCCCTCGCCCTGGTGCTGCGTATCAATGGTATGTCCCAGTGGATTATGTGGGAGGTTTCCTCCCTGTTTGAAAATATCGGCACCGCTCAGGATGGCGCCACCACTCTGTCCAGAGAGATCAGTGTCACCGATCGCCCCGACGCCCAGGCGCTCAAGGTTAAGCGAGCGGCCATTGCCTTTGACCAGGTCAACTTCAGCTACGACAATGACCAACGGATTTTGCAAACATTTTCCCTGCAGATAGAACCGGGGGAAAAAGTGGGGCTGGTGGGTCGCTCGGGCGCCGGCAAATCCACGTTGGTCAATCTGCTCTTGCGTTTTTACGATGTGCAGAGCGGTCACATCACCATCGATGACCAGGACATTGGCGAAGTTTCTCAGGAGTCCCTGCGCCAGCATATTGGTATGGTGACCCAGGATACTTCACTATTGCATCGCTCTATCCGCGACAACCTGCTCTACGGCAGACCTCAGGCCACCGAGGAAGATATGTACCGCGCGGCAAGCCAGGCCCAGGCGCACGAGTTTATTCTCGGTCTTCGGGACGCCGAAGGTCGTAGCGGTTACGACGCACATGTGGGCGAGCGCGGCGTTAAACTCTCCGGTGGTCAACGCCAGCGCATTGCAATCGCCCGGGTGCTGCTCAAGAATGCGCCCATCCTGATTCTCGATGAAGCCACCTCGGCACTGGACTCGGAAGTGGAGGCAGTGATCCAGGGCAACCTCAAGCAATTGATGGATCACAAAACCGTTATCGCCATCGCCCACCGTCTCTCCACCATCGCAGCTCTCGATCGGCTGATCGTTCTCGACAAGGGCCGTATTGTGGAACAGGGTACTCACAGCGAACTCATCGCCCGCGGCGGACTCTACGCCGAACTCTGGGCGCATCAGTCGGGCGGTTTTTTGGGAGAGGAGTAAAGCCGCGAGCCAAATTTATTGACATTGTAGGTTGGGTAAGCGCAGCGCCACCCAACACTAATGGCAGAACGCAGAACGCAGAACGCAGAACGCAGAACGCAGAACGCAGAAATTGAGAGCATCAATTCCCGGTAGTTCCATTACCGGTGGTAGCGAATTATCGGCACGTCGCTGATTGGCAACGACTGCTGGATGGCGTGGCGCTACCCACCTGAGTCTCGGCAGTCTTGAACAGGCCGACACTTTGATCCCTTATTGTCTGAACATTTCCCGAATCAGCAGCAGCAACCCCAACACAAAACCCACATGTGCAATACCGGCACTGCCGGCAAACACCACAGCTGTCCAATAGGGAATCTGCTCTGGCTGCCAGATCCAGCACCCTAAAAACGGTATCGCTCCCAGCAAAATCAGCACCAGACTGAGGGCGATAATTTTCAAGCCAATATGGGCGCGACTGTAGACAATGCGCGTCACCGGGTTGCGGCGCCAGAGAAAATTGAGCAGCGCTTTAAACATTGCGCCCATGCCGGATTTCCCAGCACTGGTGAATACGCTGGTGGCGGGTAAAATCCGGGTCGATAGTGTCGGCGGTGATCTCCTTGACCTCAAACGCCGACAAGGCTTCGACATCCAGGGTAAAACTGCGCAGGTTATTGGAAAAAAACAAAACCCCGTCATCCGCTAGCAAACGCATAGCGCGATCAATCAACCAGACATGATCACGTTGTACATCGAGCACATCATCCATGCGTTTGGAGTTGGAAAAGCTGGGCGGGTCCAGCAAAATCATGTCAAAATGTTGTTCGGCTGTTTGCAACCACTGCAGGCAATCGGCCTGCTCCATGCGGTTGCGCGATTCCGATAAACCATTCAAAGCCAGATTTTTCCGCGCCCAGTTGAGGTAGGTGGAAGACATATCCACACTCACGGTATAACGCGCCCCACCCAGGGCGGCTTGTACGCTGGCCGCCGCCGTATAGCAAAAAAGGTTTAAAAAGCGCTTGTTGGCGGCCTCACGCGCAATGCGCAAACGCAGCGGCCGATGATCCAAAAACAATCCGGTATCCAGATACTGCCAGAGATTCACCAGCAACTGCGCCTGACCTTCACGCACCGTCAACAATTCACCCATCGGTGTTTCCGCCAGCTTTTCGTACTGGCTGCTGCCCTGGTGACGGCGGCGTTGTTTAACACTGATATCGGCGGGACCAATATCCAGCGCCGCCGGTATCGCCAATTCAATATGCGCGAGACGCTCGGCCGCCCGCTCCGGGTCAACGTTGCGCGGCGGGGCATACTCCTGCACATGGACTTGCGTCCGCGCCCCGCCACTACCCTGCAGCTGGCCGTGATAAATATCAATAGCTGCCGCATACTCGGGCATATCGGCGTCGTAGAGACGATAGCAATCCACCCCTTCGCGTTCGCGCCAGCGCTTCAGGTGTTTGAGATTTTTTTTGAGACGATTGGCGAGCATTTGCGCGCCTTCGGGCAAAGTCGGAGCAGGTACCGGCTCACGCTCACGATCGCTCTCGGATGGATTGCCGGTTGCTGCATGACGCACCAGGTTGTCGCCGGATATTTCCAACAACAGCAATTCACTGGCGATAGTGCCGTTAAAGAGCTTGTATTTCTTGCGCGCGCGCAGCGCCATCTGCCGACCCAACTCCGGGTTGCCGGTAAAGATACCCGCGCGCCAACCGGCAAAGTCTTCCCGCAAACGTTCGCCCAAATGAGCGTAGAGCAACTTCATGGATTCGATATCACCCAGCCGCTCGCCATAGGGCGGGTTGGTCACCACCAGGCCGCGTTCCAGTGTGGTGTGCGTAGGACGGGTAAAAGCATGTAGCTCCTTGCGGCTGACGCGCAGCCAGTCATCGAGGCCGGCGCGGGTGATATTCTCCTCGGCGGCACGAATGACCCGCAGATTGGCGTCATAGCCGCGAATTTCCGGCAGGTCCCCACGCGCCAGTCCCGCCTGCCGTCGCGCCTGTGCCTCCTCGCGCAGCGGTAACCAGATATCCGTCTGGTGATTGAGCCAGCGCTCAAAGGCAAACCCGGCGCGCAGCAACCCCGGTGCCACATCCGCCTTCATCAGCGCGGCCTCGATCAGCAAGGTTCCCGAGCCGCACATGGGGTCCAGCAAGGCATCGAAGTTTTCTTCCATCCAGCCGGCACGCAGGAGAATGGCCGCCGCCAGGTTTTCCTTCAGTGGCGCCTCCCCTTGCTGCAGCCGGTAACCGCGCCGATGCAGGCTGTCGCCGCACATATCCAGGCTTACTACTGCCCTGCCACGCGCCAGGCGTACATTGACTCTGAGATCGGGGTTATCGCGCGACACCGACGGACGCTCGCCACAGAAATCACGCAGTGAGTCGACAATGGCGTCCTTGACCCGCAGAGCACCAAACTGGGTATTGCGAATCGCCGGGCTCTGACCGCTAAAGTCCACCAGCAGCGTCCCCTTGGGGCTGATATGCTCGTGCCAGGGCAACTCGCGGACCCGGCGATACAAATCATCGGCCGTGTCCACAGCGGCGCTGGCCAGGGGCAAAAGCACTTTGTTGGCCAGGCGTGACCACAGACACGCGCGGTAGGCGACAGCCAGATCGCCCGAAAAGTAAACACCGGCGACAGTCTCACGCACAGACGCGGCCCCCAATGATTCCAATTCCTGGTACAGCAGGGATTCCAGTCCCTTGGGACAAGTGGCAAAAAACTGCGTATTTTCCAACATCGTTTAATTCCTGATCAGCGACAGGCAGCGCCATTGCTGGTTAATATCCAGGCGTTCTATTAAGACCAACGGCTATACAGATAAATTCGTTCACAAAGCGCCGGGGTTTTGGTGTACTGATCTTCCGGCGATCAAAAAGCGGGCTTCTCCGCCCAATCACACGCCGGCATCCTGAGTTACCGGGATTGTTGTGGCTGGCATCAGCCGGCCCGCAGTCCCGACACTTCCAATCTGTCGAGGGAGGATAGTATTTTTATACCCACACGCTCTGCCCGGCAACCAGTGTAACAGGTGTAGTCGGCGTGCGTCGGCGCCTGACGGCAGAGCATCGTTAATTACACATATCGTTCACTTACATATGAGGTAACGCGCAGCATGAAACGCCAGAAACGTGACCACACTGAACGGGCTTACCACAAGGGCTATCAAGCTGGCATCGAGGGGCGCTCACGGAGCAACTGCCCTCACGAAACCGGCAGGGCCAGACAGCTCTGGATTAGCGGATGGCGCGAGGCTCGTACCGATCAATGGGATGGTCTCAATCGTATGGCGCAAGTTCAAAAACACAGCAACCTGCCGACACAGGCCGGCATACAGTACTGACACGATCCGACTCTGCAACGTTTTCACCTTTATCTGCCACCCGCAGATACAACCCGCCGACCGGCGGGTTTTCTTTAGAAGTGCCCTTTATCAATCCCGCGAGTTTTTAAGCGCTTCGGCACACGCGCGAACAAGACCCGGTCCCCGATAGATAAAACCCGAGTAGACTTGTACCAGGCTGGCCCCGGCCTCCAGTTTTTCCTGTGCATCGGCGGGCGTCATAATGCCACCCACCCCAATAATGGGGATTTTTCCCGCCAGTGCCTGATGTAGCCGGCGAATGACCCGGGTACTCTTATCGCGCACCGGGGCGCCGCTGAGGCCGCCGGCTTCACTGTGCAGGGGGTTGGCTTCCACGCCCTCCCGCCCCACGGTGGTATTGGTGGCGATCACACCATCGATCCCCGTTTCCAGCAGCGATCGGGCGACCGTATCAATGGCCGTGTCATCCATATCCGGGGCGATCTTCACCACCACCGGCACATATTTACCGTGTTCATCTGCCAAGACCTGCTGCTCGGATTTGATGCCCCGCAGCAGCACATCCAGGCTCTCACCAAATTGCAAATCCCGCAGGCCCGGCGTATTGGGGCTGGAAATATTCACCGTGATATAGTCCGCCAGCGCATAGACTTCCCGCAAACACAGCCGGTAATCCTCCAGTGCTTCCGCCACTGGTGTGGTGGCATTCTTGCCGATGTTGATACCCAGGACACCGGCAAATTGCCGCTGGCGCACCTGTGCCACCAAATGTGCCACTCCCTTGTTGTTGAACCCCATGCGATTGATGATCGCCTCCTGGGCACGCAGGCGAAACAGGCGCGGTTTGGGGTTACCCGGTTGCGGCCGGGGAGTTATGGTGCCGATCTCGATAAAGCCAAAACCGAGGGCTCCCAGCGCGTCGATATAGTCGCCGTTTTTATCCAGCCCCGCCGCCAGTCCCACCCGATTGGGAAAACGAATACCCATCAGTTCCACCGGATCCTGCACCGGTGCCGGCAAGCACCGACTCAGCAATGTCATTTTTTCGGCCGCACGCAGCGCCTTAAGGCTGACCGTGTGGGAAGTTTCAGCAGGCAGGCAAAACAGCAGGGAACGCAGCAGACTATACATACAATGACTCGAGTGATCGGGACGCGGGCGCAAGGATACTGAATTTGGCCGAGCGAGGGAACAAGCAATTCGGGATCAAGACCCCGCAGAGCCCTCCGAAGGGGTTTGGCTTTTTTTCTCCAACACCGCCAATGCGTAGGTTAGCAGGCTGTTGAAAAACGTTTTCGAGGCAGGCGATACAAGGCAAAATCAGGC
>CBFGUT010000059.1:0-13797 GCA_965652265.1 uncultured Cellvibrionaceae bacterium
CGTTACTATCGCAGCATGTATGGCGATTACAGCGAGTCCTGGAATTTGCGCGACCAACATATGTTCGATACGTTGCAGGCCCTGTTGGCCTATGGTGGTAACACCTCCCGCGCCGTGGTCTGGGAACATAACTCGCATATTGGCGATGCCCGCGCCACCGATATGGTGGCGCGCGGTCAGCTCAATGTGGGCCAGCTGTGCCGTGAGGCCTACGGGGATCAGGCTTACCTGATCGGGTTTGGCACTCATACCGGCACGGTGGCGGCCGCCAGTCACTGGGACGCGCCCATGGAAGTCAAACAGGTGCGGCCCTCCCTGAGCGGTAGTTGGGAGAGAGAGTGTCATGACTCCCAGGTACCGGCCTTTACACTGCCGTTGCGTCACTCGCGCTCCGAACGGCTGGACGAACGCCTGCGCGGCGTGCAGCTGGAACGTGCCATAGGCGTGATTTACCGGCCCGAAAGCGAGCGCGCCAGCCACTACTTCAAGGCGCGTCTGGGCAGACAGTTCGACGAATATATCTGGTTTGATGAAACCCGAGCGGTCACTCCCTTGACCACCAAGACACTACAGGGCATGCCGGATACCTACCCCTTTGGACTTTAAAGCAACTTATGCTCCCGCGAGAATAAAGGAAACGAAAAAACCCACAGCGGTGGCGAAAGCGTTTAACGGGCGCCCGCGCTCGAAGGCTTCCGGCATCAAGGTGTCGGCCAGGGAAGCCAGTACCGCACCGCCAGCAAAGGCCAGCATAAACGAGAGCCAGCCGGCGGGCACTTGTCCCACCCATTGGCCAACGACCACCACCAGTGCCAATGCCACCGCCGCCGCCGTCCAGATGCCTATTACAAAGCCCCGGCTGCGGCCGGCGTGACGCATGGCGATGGCGCCCACCAGGGCTTCGGGCAAATTGGAAGAAAAGATGGCCACCAGTAAAGTGATGCTGGCTTCTACTTGCAGAGAAACACCGAGAGCCAGATTTTCGGGAACACCGTCCAGGATGACGCTGGCGAGTAGCGCCAGGCCAATGGCCGGCGCAGCCGGTGCCCGCTTGGCGCCTTCTTCAATGACCTCATGGTGTTCCGCTTTCTCGCCCTCGGCCGCCTGGGGTGCGGCGCGTTTGTCCAGCCAGGTATTGGCTAACACGAAAACACCGGCGCCAATAATCAGTCCCAATCCCGAGCGAGCCAGGCCGCCCAGTTCCACTGCCTGTGGAAAAAGCTCAAAAGCCAGTGCTGAAATCAAGGTGCCACTGGCAAAGGCCAGCAAGATACCCGTCACCGTGGTGGGGGCCCGCCAGTAATAGCCCAGCACACCCCCCACCACCAATGCACTGGATGCCAACAAGCCGAACACCAAGGCTTCGGTCATTAACGTCTCCTTTCACTATCGCTGATTAATAATTTTGAGTCAGTCCATTTGTGGATGGCTGAGTTGAGCGTGAGTGACATGCAAGACACATGCAAGGCATCGGCAAACCTTGTCGCTTGATAAGCAGGCTATGGTCTTGGCCTGCACTATGGTTGGTAAAATTTACAAGCCATGGCGCAAATGCTGCCGCGCTTTGGTGCCACTGGCATTTGTCTCAACTGGGAAGGCTGTCTCTCACCACCTCTCACTTTTTTCACTGGCATGTGGGTTGCATAACCCGACAGTTCAAAAGCCATTACTCGGGATCAAACAAATGAGACCGAGACTTTTCCCGGCAAACTCAGGGAGGGTCAGTGATCTGTGTCAACTCGCTGTTGAAAAGCGTGTGTTATGTGTGTTTATTGGCGGGCTGTGCGGAACAATATCACCAATCCCCAGAGGCGATAGCTTTACCCGTCTTCGATAATGCCGAAGAGGCCCAGGCCTTTGATCGGTTGTGTCAGCCCGTGGTCAATACCGAGAACCGACCGTTATTACAACGCCTGTCGCGGCAAAATTTGCAGATTGAGGCCGCCTGGGTCAGAGTGCGTCAGTCACAGGCGCAAGCTAAAAAAGCCGGTGCGCGCCGCTGGCCCACCGTTAATTTGACTGCCGAAGCGAGTCGGGGCGATATGCTGTCTGGTGCCCAGCCGGGCGAAGGAGCCCCTGCCAATGGCTCACCCGACGCCTCAGCGGCAGGACCGCAAACACGGTTTCAGGCCTCCCTGGCGGCCCAGTATGAGCTGGATCTGTGGAATCGATTGGGGCATCTGACCGATGCTGCCGAGTGGCGGGTCAGGGCTCAAGACAGTGATGCCCGTGCCATGGCGGTTTCCCTCAGTGCACAATTACTGGAGAGCTTGTTCGACCTGGGCCTTTATGCTCGCCAGCAACAGTTTTTGCTTCACCAACTGGATGTCTCTCAACAGCTGTTGGCGTTGCTTAAGTTGCGTTATGAGAAGGGACAAACTTCAGTGCTGGATGCGCCTTTACAGAGATCTCCCGCGAGAATGCGCGCCGCGTGGTGGAAGTGACCGCCGATGTTGATCCGACCGTGACCACGGGGGGAAAGGTTACACAGAATATTGTGGATAAATATTTACCCACTTTGTTGAGTGAATTTCCGGGATTGAATTATGAACTGTCCGGTGAGCAACAGGAACAACAGCGCACCCTGTCATCGCTGGGACTGGGCATGACTTTGGCCCTGCTGGCAATGTATATGGTGATGGCTGTGTCTTTCCGCAGTTATATTCAACCACTGGTGGTGTTGGCGGCCATACCCTTTGGCATGGTGGGCGCCATTATCGGTCATCTTCTGATGGGTTACGATTTCAGCCTGGTAAGTATGCTCGGGCTGGTGGCACTTGCGGGTGTGGTGGTCAATGATTCACTGGTATTGATTGACTTCATCAATCGCTATCAGGTACAAGAAAGCAACAATTACCGGGAAGCCGTGATCAAAGGGGTAAAGCGCCGTTTCAGACCGGTGATTTTGACTTCCCTGACTACGTTTTCTGGTCTGGCACCCATGATTTTTGAGACGTCCTTACAGGCCCGCTTTTTAATTCCCATGGCGATCAGTCTCGGCTTTGGTGTCCTGTTTGTCACCGCGATTGTTTTGGTGCTGGTGCCCGCTTTGTATTGCGCGGTGGAGGATGTGAAGGGAAGGCTGGCCCACTCCTAGGGCCAGCCCTCTCGTTAGGCAACCGTATTGGTGAGAGTGCCAATGCCGGTCACACTGATACTGATTTCATCACCGGATTGCAGGGTAAAGTCACCGCCGGGCACTATGCCTGTGCCGGTCATTAACAGGGCGCCGTGGGGGAAGCTGCATTCACGGAACAGGAATTCCGCCAGCTCCTCAAAGCTGCGCTTTATCTGACTGATGGCGATACTGTCCTGGAACAGTTGTTCGCCGGCGCGTTCGATCGTGAGCGTGATGGGTGTATCGGTCGCGAGAGGCTTGTCGGTCAGTAAAATGCAGGGACCCAGGGAGGCACAGCCATCGTAGGTTTTCGCCTGGGGCAGATACAGGGGGTTTTCGCCCTCAATACTGCGCGAGCTCATATCGTTGCCAATCGTATAGCCGATGATTTTGCCGCTGCTTGACAGTGCCAGGACCAGTTCCGGTTCGGGCACATCCCAACTGGAGTCCCGACGGATGCGCACGGGTTGGTTGTGACCCGCTACCCGTTGGCGGGTGGCTTTGAAGAAAAGCTCTGGACGCTCCGCCTCGTAAACCCGGGCGTAAAAATCAGAGCCCCCTGATTTGGCGCTCTCTTCCTGCCGGCCTTCCTTGCTGCGAAAATAGGTGACTCCACTGGCCCAGAGTTCCTGCCCTTGCATGGGGGCATCCAGCTCATTCTCGAGTATGTCGCTGGCGTTATCTACAGGAGTCAATTGCGATACGGCCTGCTGTGCTTTGCCTAAAATATCATCGTCGTTAATGTAACCGTCCCAGTCTTCATCCAAGCGGTAGAATTGGTTGTTGTCTTCCAACAGTATGCCGTGCTGTAGTTTATAAATTTTCATGTTGATGTCCCGTCAGGAAAAAATGCTATAGATAAAGAATACCACCAGGGCCGAGCTGGTCCCCATAACCAGTGTTCCCAGGGTATGGGTGCGATAGCCGGTGCGCACATCCATGCCCGACATTTGGGTGACTACCCAAAAGAAACTGTCATTGGCGTGGGAGACAACGGCCGAACCGGCGCCTATGGCTATCACCACTAGCGCCTTATCCAACTCGCTGACAAAACCCAGTTCACCCATTAGTGGTGCGAGTATGGAAGCGGTGGTAATCAGGGCGACCGTGGAGGAGCCCTGTGCCGTTTTGATGGCGGCCGCCAACAAAAAGGGTAACCAGATGCCCAGGTGCCAGTGGCTGATAATGTCACCGAGATGCGTGGCAATACCGGAGTTTTGCAGCATTTTGCCAAAGGCGCCACCGGCACCCGTAATCAACAACACCGACGCGGCGCTGGCAATTGCCTTACCTATCCAACCATCGGTGGAGAACATCTGTAACTCCAGTTTGGCAGGCAGTAGGAAAGCCAGGAACACCCCGACAAGTAGCGCTATAAAAGGCTCGCCCAAAAAGATCATCAGCCGCGCGGCAGAACCATTTTCCATGTCGAGCATCTGCAAGACCGCACGGGTCAAAATCAAGATGATGGGTATCAGCACGGGGAGCAGCGCCTTGGTCGCCCCCGGCGCTCGGTTGAGATCGGGCTGTGACTCCGTGCCTGGGCCCACACTGGCCGGGTCAATATAAGTACGGGACACGTAAAAATGTGCGAAGGCGATACTGATGATAAGTGCGATCAGGCTGACAGGAAGGCCAACCATGAGTACGCGGCCCAGGTTGGCATCAAGGAGACCCGCGGCGGCAATGGGGCCGGGTGTGGGCGGTACCATGGTATGAGAAATGGTGAGACCGAGGCTCAAGGCGATGGCGGCTCCCGCCAGGCTGATGCCGGCGGTTTTACACAGGGATCGCTTCAGGGGCGATAACAGCAGGAAACCGCTGTCGGCAAATACGGGAATGGACACCACATACCCCATAATACCCATGGCGGGCGTGACTTTCTTCTTGCCGAGCAGATTCAAGACTTTACGGGCAATGGCATAAGCACCGCCGGTATTTTCCAAAAAGGCGCCAATGATGACGCCGAGAATAATGATAAGACCGATACTGCCCAGGGTTTTGCCGAAACCTTCATTGATCGAGGCGATGATTTCCTGACTGGGCATGCCTGCCATAAAGCCGTAGAGCAGGGCGGCCAGCAACAGGACAATAAACGGGTGCAGACGCACCCGCGAAGTGAAAAGCACAATGAGTGCGACACAAACGAGCAGGTAAATAATTAACATGATGTTTTGCCATTATAAAAATTATGTAACCAAAAACATCAAACAGTCTGCTGAGCAGGTGTTTTTTTGGCGTCACATTCGTTAACCGAGAATCAATGTAAGTCGCGATCCACACGATCCCCTGAATGGCCCACGAGTACATTTAAATCCGCGCCCTTGTGCGCCTGCTCCACATGGTCCAGGTACAGCTTGACATAACCGCGGGTTGCCAAAGGATCGGGAGCTTTCCAGGCGGCCCGGCGCGCTGCCAGTTCCTCGTCACTTACATGCAACACGAGAGATCGGTTTTTCACATCCAGGGAAATTTCATCCCCCTCTTGCACCAGTGCCAGGTTGCCACCGGTGGCCGATTCCGGCGAGACATGGAGTACCACTGTGCCGCCGGCGGTGCCGCTCATGCGGCCGTCGGAAATGCGCACCATATCGGTAACGCCTTCCAGAATCAGTTTTTTGGGCAAGTCCAGGTTGCCCACCTCGGGCATGCCGGGATAACCCTTGGGGCCGACGCCCTTGAGCACCATGACGCTGTTTTTATCAATCGCCAGATTGGGGTCGTCAATACGCGCGTGATAGTCTTCCATACTCTCGAAGACTACGGCGCGACCACGGTGCTGCATTAAATCCGCAGAAGCGGCGGAGGGCTTGATTACGGCGCCATTCTCACACAAGTTGCCTTTGAGCACGGCAATGCCGGCGGCGGGATGCAGGGGGTTGTCGATAGCGCGGATCACGTCGCGGTCATAGCACTCGGCGTGGCGGTAATTGTGGGTCAGCGGCTCACCGTTGATGGTTTTGGCCTTGTCGGATAACAGATTGCCCAGTTCTTTGATGACAACGCCCAGTCCGCCGGCGTAGTAGTAGTCTTCCATCAGGTACTTGCCTGAGGGCATGAGGTTCACCAGCAGGGGCACGCGGCTGCCAATTTTGTCGAAGTCGTCCAATTCCAGCTCCACACCCATACGCCCGGCAATGGCCTGCAGGTGAATAATGAAGTTGGTGGAGCCTCCCACGGCGGCGTTGACCACGATGGCGTTCTCGAAGGCCTCGCGGGTCAGTATCTTATCCATGCGCAGGTCTTCGTTCACCATTTCCACAATGCGGCGTCCCGACATTTGCGCGGCCACTTTTTTCCGCGCATCCACCGCGGGAATCGATGAGGTGCCGGGCAGAGTCAGCCCCAGTACTTCCGCCATGGTGGCCATGGTGGAGGCAGTGCCCATGGTATTGCAGTGACCCTGGCTGCGCGCCGCGCCAATTTCCGCTTCCAGCAAATCGGCATCGGAAAATTCGCCGGTTTCCATCTTCTCCTTGATTTTCCAGTTAAAGGAGCCCGATCCCAGCTCGGTGCCACGGTATTTACCATTGAGCATGGGGCCACCGGGGACCACCAGGGTAGGCAGGCCGACGCTGGCGGCGCCCATAATCAGCGAGGGTGTGGTTTTATCACAGCCGGTCAGCAGTACAATGCCGTCGAGGGGATTGGCGCGAATGGATTCTTCCACATCCATGCTGGCCAGATTGCGGAACAGCATGGTAGTGGGACGCATGATGGTTTCGCCCAGCGACATAACCGGAAATTCAAAGGGCACACCGCCCGCCTCCAGCACGCCGCGTTTAACCACTTCCGCCAAATCGCGCAAGTGGCCGTTACAGGGGGTCAGTTCAGACCAGGTGTTACATATGCCGATTACCGGGCGGCCACGAAAATAATCGTCGGGATAGCCCTGATTGCGCAGCCATGAGCGATGCACAAAACCCATTTTGGTGCTGCCGCCAAACCATTCCTGGCTGCGCAGTTTTTTCTTGTTTGTCATAAAAATCTCTTATTGTTGTATGCCATCTCTGAGGCAATAAAATTGGTTTCTACAGTGTTTGTTCACTGCGTTTGCCGTTTATCAACCGTGTCAGCCCCAGAGGGTTTTGATTTTTCAGCGCATCGGGCAAGTAGCCATCGGGGGTGTCCTGATAGCACACCGGGCGCAAAAACCGCTCGATGGCCGCTGTGCCCACCGACGTAAAGCGGGCGTCCGTGGACGCGGGGAAGGGGCCGCCGTGAACCATGGAAGGGCAGACCTCCACCCCGGTGGGGAAACCGTTGAATACCAGGCGGCCCACCCGGGCACGGAGTTGCTCCAGCAGGCCGGGATGGTCATTCACTTCGTTATCTTCCGCGTGTACGGTGCCGGTCAGTTGTCCTTTCAGGCAATTGAGGGCCGCCAACAACTCTTGTTCATCGCGGCAGGCCACCACCAGGGAAGCTGGGCCGAAAATTTCCTCGTGCAGCGTTTGCCGGTTGATAAAATTTTCCGCACTGGTGCGTAATAACAGGGCCTGGCAGTAATGGCCGCCGTTGTTGGTGCTGGGTTCGCCACGGGCCACTACCTCAACACCTTCGATGTCGGTAAAGGCATCCACGCCTTCGCGGTAGGCGGCGCAGATGCGGTCATTGAGCATGACGCCGCTGGCGGTGTCGCCGAGGTTTGCCGCGGTGGCGTCGATAAAGGCTTGCAGTTCAGGGCCCTCCAGTGCCAGCAGCAAACCGGGATTGACGCAGAATTGACCTGTTCCCAGGGTGAGCGATCCCACAAAACCCTTGGCAATCGATTCTGCCCGGGTTTGTAGTGCCCTTGGCAATAACACGATGGGGTTGATGCTGCCCATTTCGGCAAAGACAGGAATGGGCTCGGGGCGCTCATTGGCGAGGCGGTAAAGGGCCATGCCGCCGCTGAAGGAGCCGGTAAAGCCCACCGCTTTGACGGCGGGGGCAGAGACCAGTGCGCTGCCCACTTCCCGGCCCTCGCCCATCAACAGGGAGAAGACGCCGGCGGGCATGCCGGTGGCCTCAGCCGCGCGGGCCACGGCCTGGGCGACCAGCTCACAGGTGCCGGGGTGCGAGGAGTGCCCCTTCACCAGTACCGGGCAGCCTGCCGCCAGCGCCGAGGCGGTATCGCCGCCGGCCACGGAAAAGGCCAGCGGAAAGTTGCTGGCGCCAAACACCACTACCGGGCCCAGCGCCTGGTTGACATAGCGGATATCGGGTTTGGGCAGCGGTTGGCGCTGCGGATCGGCGGTATCGATGCGGGCATCAAAGTGCTCGCCGTTGGCCACATAGTCGGCAAACATCCGCAATTGACCGCAAGTGCGGGCGCGCTCGCCCTCGGCGCGGGCGCGGGGATAGCCGGTTTCCAGGCTGACTCGCTCGGTCAGAGCATCGCCCAGTGCCATGATCTCGTCGGCAATGGCCCGCAAAAATCCGGCGCGCTCAGTGGGCGAGGTGTGTTGATAGTGAGCAAAGGCCTTTTGGGCCGCGGCGACGGCGCTATCCACCTGTGCCTTGCTGGCCTTGCTCAGCGAGGGTGCCAGCGTCTCGCCAGTGGCGGGATTGACTGCCTGATACTCTCCGCCTTCCCCTGTCTGCCAGGCTCCGTTAAAATAGATTTGCCCACTGATATTCATCATGCCCTCCTCTTTGAGGTTCTCGAAGTTTTAGAGTATAAATGACTATAAGGGGGTTTCGCTAGCCCCCTTGTATACTTGTATGCCAGATAGTGAATTAATGACCTGTTCCTGACACTTGTCTTCGCCGGACGGTGACTGACACGGGTGACTTTCAGCCAGAGCGAATGCTATGACCCTCACTGAGTTGCGCTATATCGTCGCCTTGGCCGATGAGGGTCATTTCGGTCGGGCCGCCGCCCGCTGTCATGTTAGCCAGCCGACCCTGAGTATAGCGGTAAAAAAGCTCGAACAATCCCTGGGGACAAGCCTCTTCGAACGTACCCGACTGGGATTGGGGGTCACCCCCCTGGGACAGGAAGTTGTCACACGGGCCCGGGAGTTGCTGGCGCAGGCGGCGGGCATTGAGGATTTGATACGGCGCGATGGCGATGTCGCAAGGGGACCCCTGGCGCTGGGCACCTTGCCGAGCGTAGGCCCTTACCTGCTGCCGCAGTTTATCCCCCTATTGCAGAAGACCGCACCGGCCATGCCGTTGTCGATAGTGGAGGACCATGGGCTGGCACTGGCGCGTAAACTTCGCAGTGGGGAGGTGGATGCCGTGCTGGTTGCCGCGCCTTTTACAGTGGCCGATGTCATCAGCCAGCCCCTGTTTGACGAGCCATTGATGGCGCTGCTGCCGGCGTGGCACCGGCTGGCGGAGAAAGCCGTTTTACAGCCGCGAGATCTCGATCCCGACGAGGTCTTGCTGATGGCCGAGGGGGATGCCTTTCGCGAACAGGTACTTGAAGCGTTTCCACATCTGGCCGAGGCATCGACGAATGGTGCCCTGCGATCAAGGGTGCAGGGCAGTACTCTGGAAACCCTGCGACATATGGTGGCCTCCGGGTTGGGTGTGACCATACTGCCGCTGGCCGCTGCCCAGTTGGCCTTTTACTCGTCGGCAGTATTGGTTGCTCGCCCCTTCGCCGATCCGGCGCCGGTGCGTACCCTGGTGTTGGCCTGGCGTGCCAGCTTTCCCCGCGCGGGCGCTATCGATATACTGAAAAACGCGCTGACGGCCACAAGTGCCGCCTACTGGCGCTACACCACCGGCAGTGAATCCGACGCGAGCCTGCTGGTGAATAATAAAGACTGGTAAATCCCATGACTGCTCGGCCCTTGCAAAAAATCGTGATTGTGGGTGGCGGCACCGCCGGCTGGATGGCGGCGGCCATGCTGTCCTGCCAACTCAACCCGGCGAACTATCGCATCCAGTTGGTGGAGTCCGAGGTGCTGGGCACCATCGGCATTGGCGAGTCAACGGTTCCGCCTTTTGTGGGGCTGCTGCGGCGCCTGGGCATTGACGAACAGGATTTTGTGGCACAGACCCAGGCCACCTACAAGCTCGGTATCAGGTTCAGTGGCTGGCGCGAGCGCGACAACCAGTACTTCCATCCGTTTGGCGTGGTGGGTAAACCCATAGGCACCCACGATTTTTATCACTGTTGGCTGCGCGCCCGCCAGCAGGGCGATACCTCGGCCCTGCAGGATTTCTCGCCCTGCCAGGTGATGGCCGAGGAGGGGCGCTTTTTCTTTCCCGAGCAGGCCCGCAATACCCCCATTGGCGGCGCCAGTTATGCGCTGCATGTGGATGCGGTGAGTGTGGCGGACTACCTGCGCCGCTATGCCCTGGCGCGCGGCGTGGTGCGCACCGAGGGGCTGGTGACCGAGGTGCGTCAGGATAAACGGGACTTTATCAGTGAATTGCAATTGCAGGACGGCACCAGCATCGAGGGTGATTTTTTCCTCGATTGCAGCGGCTTCAAGGCACTGCTGATTGGCCAGACGCTGGGCAGTGAGTTTATCGACTGGGGCCGCTATTTGCCCTGTGACCGGGCTATTGCGGTCAAGACCCGGGCGCTGGAACCGGTGGCGCCCTACACGCTGGCGGCCGCCCACCGGGCCGGCTGGCGCTGGCGTATTCCCCTGCGCCAGAGCACGGGTCACGGTATCGTCTACGCCAGCGAGTTTTGCAGCGACGCCGAGGCCAAGAGCCTGCTGATGCGTCACCTGGATGCCGCCCGCCTCGACGAGCCCCGCCTGATTCCCTTTGTCACCGGTCATCGCCGGGAGATATGGAAACACAACTGTGTCGCCCTGGGGCTGGCCTCGGGATTTATCGAGCCGCTGGAATCCACCTCCATTCATCTGATTGCGCGCGGGGTGGAGTTTTTCCTGCGCTATTTTCCCCATAGCGATTGCCACCCGGCCCTGGTGCGTGAGTACAATCGCAAGATGAGCGCCGACTACGAAGAAGTGCGCGACTTTTTGATGCTGCACTACTGTACCACCCGGCGTGCCGACACACCTTTCTGGCGCTACTGCCAGACACTGCCCCTGCCGGATTCGCTGGCCGAGCGCATCGAGCTGTTCCGCGCCTCGGGCAGCTTGCGGCAAGGCGTGGATGAACTGTTTCGCGCCAGCAGCTGGCAGTCGGTGTTCGAAGGCATGGGCATCCGCCCCGAACACTACAGCCCGCGTGTTAATAATCTCAGCCTGGCCGATATCCAGCAGAGCCTGTCCACCGCCAAAAGCGCCATAGCCGGTATGGTTAAAAAATTGCCCAGGCACAACGACTTTTTATAAGGTCGCCCTACGATGAGCATCTTCTCGGTCGTTATTTTGTAGGTTGGCTAAGCGCAGCGCCACCCAACATGACGTGTTTACCACGGAATCTATAACGTCACACGCGGCAGGAATGGCGAAAAGTTTCACTGAATATACTAACAAGGTCGTAAGGCAGAGTGCCTTTATGTTGAAGACCGCGCTAGTAAGTTAATTTTAGCCTCAACGGCGGCTTGTTGCGGATTTATTTACAACTTCGGCGTGTATGTCCTCCAGCCGACGACCGCGTGTATCGATACCACTTCGCAATAACAGGAAACCAAACACCGCGAGCGGGAGGGTAATCATCAGGGCTGATGTGGCAAGGTTATTGAAAATGCCCCACACACCACAGAATGCCCCCAGCACCCCACCGGCTTTAGAGCTGGCGGCCACGACACCGGCGCCGGTGCCACGTAAATGCACCGGGTAGATCTCGGCGGCATAGGGAATCAGCATGGCGATGACGCCGCTGGAACTGACAAGCAAGGCGGCAGTGCTGGCAATAATAGCTATGTGTGTATTGACTTGCACCAGGCCAAGGATAAAAAAAACCAGCAAGCTGGCGGCGGTAAGGGCAATAAACAATACCAGGGTCTTAATACTGCTCCAGTAATGATAAAGCGAGATAACAGCCGCAATACCGGGCACGGCCAGCAGACCTGATTGCGCCAGCAGTCCATTGGCGGTTTCCGCATCCATTCCCATGTCGCGGAGGTTGGTGGGAAGCCAGAGCATAAATCCGAAGTTTACTATGCCCCAGGCGAGCCCGGAGCCCACCAAGCCGAGTGTGATGGCGGCATAGGGCCCGCGCAGCAGCTGCCGAAAGCCCTCGGTATTGGCCACCATGGGTTCGTCGGCGAGTTCGGGGTGGTCGCCATGATCCACTTCCCCGTTGTAGCGAATTAGCACGGCACGTGCTTCGCGCTTGAGTCCCATCTTGTCGAGATAGCGCGGCGACTCGGGAATATAGCGATTGAGGAAAATCACAATCAACCCGGTAGGCAATCCCAACATCCACAGTATACGCCAGCTAAACAGAGGCTCGAGAATGGCTGCGGCGCCAGAGGCGACCAGGTAGCCCGCCGAAGTCCCCAGCCCACCCAGCGCCACCAGTAACCAGCCGCGATGGGCGGCCGGCACCATTTCCGCCATCAGGGTGAAAGTGATGGGCAGGAGCCCGCCTGCCGACATGCCCATCAGAAAACACATAATCAGATTCCACTCAAAGGTGGGCATGGCACCGCAGATGGCGGTGCCGATAAACATGAGAGCGGACAGTAAAATGGCGGCACGGCGCCCCAACATATCGGCCATGCGGCCCCAGAGCACGGAGCCGAAAGCGGTTCCAGTGAGCGCCACGAGCGCCAGGGTGCCGGCTGTACGCTGAGTAATCTGGTATTCCAATGTCATGCCCGGCATGACAAAACCGAGCGTGGCGGGCTTCATCACATCGACGATAACCGCCACCAGCAGGGCGAGTACCAGTTTCCAATGTTCTATATTGAGGGGGCTGGAATCTGCCACATGAAAGTGGATTTTCCCTTGATGGTTATCCAGCCGCAGTAGGGCCAGCCGCGGCATGAGTCCATAGCAGGCGAGAAGCAAACCCAGGGGAATCAACCCCATACCCACCAGCATGGTGGAGTCCATAGGCATGCCCGCCATGTGGTAACCCATATGGGCGGCGTGCATAAACATCGGGATATGGGACAGGACTCCTGCGATGATCAAAAAACAACCAACCCAGAAGGCGGCTGGATGATGGAAAGACAAACCATGCTGATTCATTAAAAGACAACACCCTGTATGTAAAGCTAGGGGCGTGTTGTACCGGTAAATATCCACTGGCACAATTCTTTGGAGATTGATTTTGGCTATGACGATTTGCGCCAGTATTTGAAAAGCCAACGAATCACTGACCAGTGATGATCGAAAAATGGGCGTTAAAACGGTTTGCCAATAAAACTGCCAGACACAAACTTATTCTGCGTTCTGCGTTCTGCGTCACAAAAAAGCCGGCTTGCGCCGGCTTTGATCAGTAGCTTTTGCCCGCGGCAAATTTTTTCTTTTTTATTGCCTTGGGGTTGCGTGCGCGCGGCGCGCCACCGCCGCCCGGGCCCTGGTCTTCACTCAGGTTGAGAATCTGACCGCGTACATGCAGGCCGGCGATTTTCTGTAGCACGCGTGGCGGCAAGTCCTCGGGCAGATCGATAACCCTCCGCAAGGTCGAAGCGTCGAGCAGCCTCTCGCCCGCGTCGAAGAGCTCGCGCGCCTTCGTGACCGTCGGAAAGAGGAGGTGCTCCGGCAGCCCTTCGGCGTGCGGGCCTTCAATCCACACGCGGTTGTTCCCCGTCACCTGGCCTCGATGAACCCGGCAGATCTCGCCCAACTCGACGAAGCCCGAGG